>JBKCOY010000059.1:0-7196 GCA_046309555.1 Chitinophagia bacterium | reverse complement strand
TGGCAGGCGATCGAAGACATGAAAGACCAGCAAGTCTTCATTCTTCGTCAGCTAAAGACCAGTCTACCGGACAATGCTCCTGCAGCAATGCTCCCCATCGCCATCCAAACCTTTCTGCAAGCAGATGCCAATGCCAGCATGCAACCGATGGTATTGGAATTGCTCAAAACTGAAGCACGACAACACCTGGTGAACAGCCAAAAAATCTGAAATGGAGCCAAAAAAAATAAATGATTCAGGAATTGAGATCAAGAAAGTATATGGCCCAGATGATGCCATAACGCCGCATCCTTTACCCGGACAATTTCCTTTCACACGAGGCATTCAGGAAGACATGTACCGGGGCAGGCATTGGACCATGCGACAATATGCAGGTTTTTCCACAGCGGAAGAAAGCAATAAACGATACCATTTCTTACTGCAGCAAGGGGTAACAGGATTGAGTGTGGCATTTGATCTGCCTACGCAAATAGGATACGATAGTGACCATCCCCTTTCAGAAGGAGAAGTTGGAAAAGTGGGTGTGGCGATTGATAGTATAGATGATATGGAAAGGCTTTTTGAAGGTATCGATCTGGAGAAAGTTTCAACCTCGATGACCATCAATGCAACAGGATTTATCCTTCTTGCTCATTATGTGGCGGTAGCTAAAAAGAAAGGAGCTGATGTGAGCAAACTTTCAGGAACCATTCAAAATGATATCCTTAAAGAATATGCAGCCAGAGGAACTTATATCTATCCACCAAAACCTTCCCTTCGCATCATCACAGATATTTTTGAATGGTGTAATGTAAATATGCCCAAATGGAATACGATTTCTATTTCAGGATATCACATCCGAGAGGCTGGAAGTACCGCTGCACAAGAAGCAGCCTTCACACTGAGCAATGGAAAGGAATACGTAAAGGCAGCATTGGAGAAAGGAATCAACATCAATGAGCTCGGAAAGAGACTGTCTTTCTTTTTCAATGCACACAACAACCTGTTTGAAGAGGTGGCCAAGTTTAGGGCGGCTAGAAAGATATGGGCCGAAACCATGAAGGAACTGGGGGCAACCGATCCCAAAGCCATGATGCTTCGTTTCCATGCCCAAACCGGTGGGAGTACTCTTACCCAGCAACAGCCTCTTAACAACATCTCACGCGTAACTTTACAGGCACTATCCGCTGTACTCGGTGGCACACAATCGTTGCATACCAATGGATACGACGAAGCACTCAGTCTGCCAACGGAGGAAGCCGCTCAGGTTGCGCTAAGAACACAACAGATTATTGCTTTTGAAAGCGGCACTGCAGATACTGCTGATCCACTAGCAGGTTCATACCATGTTGAATCGCTGACCAATTCCATGGAAAATGCAATCAGAGAAATCATGGTTGAAATTGATCAAATGGGGGGAAGTGTGAAAGCGATTGAAGAAGGATATATGCAGGAACAAATTGCACAAAGCGCCTATCGCTATCAAAAAGATATTGAAGAAGGGAGAAAAATCATTGTAGGATTGAATCGTTTTGAATCAAATGCAGAAAATGAAATCCCTGTTATGAAAATTGACGACGAAATTCGAATTGTTCAATCTGACCGGCTCAAAACCTTACGTTCAAAAAGAAACTCCACAAAAACGGAGGAGTGTCTTCATAAAATTGAAAAAGCGGCCCAAGGATATGACAATCTGATGCCACTGGTAATTGAAGCGGTGGAGCACCATTGCACACTTGGTGAGATAGCCGGTGTGCTCAGAAAAGTATTTGGGGAACATCGTCAGTGATCTAGAGATTATTGACATAAAACTCATTGAACTCAGTACGAAATCCACTCAACATCTCCTCGAATAGATCAATCTTTTCTTTCACGCCAAAATGATGAATATCCTGAGAACTCATGTTCAACCTGTTTTCAAATGACTCACCTGTTTCTACCTCTTCCAAATGGGCATTGACTTCGTTCCGGATATCATTCAACCGATCCCGAAGGTATTCCAGCATATCTCCATATACAGACAATTTTTGCTTATCAACCTGCCCGTTGTGTGATAGGATCGTATTAAACCTATCTCCCATGATGTCTAAATAGGATTGGAAAAAATCGATAGCGTTCATCCATTCAAAATGCTCGGCTTGTCTGGGGGTTGATTCGGTGAATTGCATGGGATTGTTTTTCCCAAAATTGCATTCCTGCAAGAGCCTTAAAAATGACCTTGGTCATATCAATAGATAATGTATCTCCTTATTCCGGATACATTTCTGCTCTCAACTCAGCAACGCGCTTGTCATCAAGGTATTCATCAAAGGTCATCAGTCTGTCGATCGCACCCTTAGGTGTTAGTTCGATGATGCGATTGGCAACAGTCTGCATAAAGGTATGATCATGAGAAGTAAGCAGTACGATACCCGGGAAATTGATGCAGCCCTCGTTAAAGCTTTGGATACTTTCAAGATCGAGGTGGTTGGTAGGCTGATCCAGGATGATGCAATTTGGATTCTGCAACATCATGCGACTAACCATGCAGCGAACTTTTTCTCCTCCGCTGAGTACTTTGGTCTTCTTCATGATGTCGTCACCACTGAACAGCATCTTACCGAGAAATCCTCTTAGAAATGGTTCATCTGCATCGGTTACATGGGGTGGTACAAACTGCCTGAGCCAATCGAGCAGACCCAGGTCTTCCTTAAAAAACTGTGTATTTTCTACCGGGAGATATGATCTGGTGATGGTGGTACCCCATTCAAATTTCCCACCATCAGGCTGCATCTCTCCATTGATGATCTCAAAAAAAGAAGTTACCGCCAAAGGATCCTTGCTCACAAATGCAATTTTATCTCCCTTGCTTATTGAAAAATTGAGCTTATCAAAAAGGGATCTTCCGTCAACAGACTTCGACAACCCTTCAACAGACAAGATCTGATTTCCTACTTCTCTCAGTGGCTGAAAAATAATTCCAGGATATTTTCTATTGGAAGGCTCAATTTCTTCAATCGTAAGCTTTTCCAAGGCTTTCTTCCGCGAAGTGGCTTGCTTTGATTTAGAGGCATTGGCACTGAAACGAGCGATGAAATCGAGCAAAGCCTGGCGCTTCTCCTCCATTTTCTTGTTCTTGTCGTTGATCTGCCTTGCCATCAACTGAGAAGATTCATACCAGAAGGTATAGTTTCCAGTGAATGTCTTGATCTTTTGCCTGTCTACATCCGCAACGTGTGTGCAAACAGCATCCAGGAAGTGACGATCATGGCTCACCACCAATACAATATTTTCATAATCGGCCAGGAAGTTTTCTAACCAGCCAATGGTTTCAATATCCAGTCCATTCGTAGGTTCGTCCAACAACAGAATATCAGGATTGCCAAAAAGGGCCTGGGCCAGCAATACCCTTACTTTCATGTTGGAAGGCATGTCCTTCATCAGGGTCTGATGAAAGGCTTCCTTCACTCCGAGATCACTCAAAAAAGTAGCCGCATCACTTTCCGCTGTATATCCACCCATTTCACCAAACTCAGCTTCGAGTTCTCCTGCACGGATGCCATCCTCTTCTGAAAAATCTTCTTTGGCATAAATGGTTTCCCGCTCCTGAGCCACTTCCCACATTTTCTTATGACCCATCAATACCGTATTCAAAACGGTCTGTTCATCAAACTGAAACTGGTTCTGGTTCAATACCGCCATCCGCTCACCGGGTGTAATTTCCACGGTACCTCGATTGGGCTCTATCTCTCCACTCAGGATCTTGAGAAAGGTACTCTTACCGGCACCATTAGCGCCAATGACACCATAACAGTTGCCCTTGATGAAATTGATGTTTACTTCGTCGAATAGTACCCTTTTGCCATAGGCCAGGGTGATGTTGCGTGCGCTGATCATAAGGGCGCAAAGTTAAGCAAAACTCACTTCTTCTTCGCTGCAAAGTCGAACACAATGTTACAGAAGGCCCTAACCCCTACATCCAGCATACTGTCGTCAATATAAAAATCAGGTGTATGGTGTGGCGCAGCTTTTGCAGCATCTGTTCCCTTTGGCATACCGCCCAGGTTGAAGAAGAATGATGGCGCCTTTTCACCGAAGAAGGAAAAATCCTCAGCTCCGGTCGTCCAGATACCTGGCGTAACATTTTCCTTTCCGGCGGCTTTTTCCAATGAAGGCACCATGGAAGCTACCAGTGCAGGATCATTATAGGTAACAAGTGTTTTGGTCTCAATATTGACATCAACATCTGCCCCCCATGCCTCGGCAACATTTTTGGCAACCAGTCGCATCTTCTCATGCACATCCTTCTGCATTTTGCTATCAAGCGTTCGGATTGTTCCTTCCAGTTCAGCTGCCTCCGGAATAATATTGGCACGCACCCCGCTGTGGAACTTGCCTACGGTGATGACCACCGGAGCCACAGTAAGGTCTTGCTGGCGACTCACAATTGTCTGCAGGTTATTGATGATCTGTGTGCCAACAACAATAGGATCGATACCGGTCCATGGTGTGGAACCGTGGGTCTGCTTTCCTTTGATCTTGATGGTGAACCAATCAGACGATGCCATCATGGATCCGCTCTTGTATTTGATCTTTCCAATTTCAAGTGAAGAAGCGATGTGTAATCCGAAAACCGCATCTACCTTGGGGTTGTCCATCACCCCTTCTTTGATCATAAGTGGCGCACCGCCTTCTTCATCAGCAGGCGGCCCTTCTTCTGCAGGTTGAAAAAAGAACTTGACGGTACCGGCAATATCTTTTTTCATGGAAGACAATACTTCTGCAGTTCCCATGAGGATAGAAGTATGGGTATCATGCCCGCATGCATGCATGACCGGTACTTGATTGCCTTGGTATTCAGCAATTGCATTTGATTTGTATGGAACATCTACTCTCTCCTTTACGGGAAGTCCATCTATGTCTGCACGCAAAGCAATAACTGGACCAGGCTTACCGCCGACCAATACACCCAGAACACCTGTCTTTGCAAGAAGTTTCACCTCAATTCCTAAACTTCTCAGGTGATCTGCAATATATTTTTGTGTTTTTACTTCACGATTACCCAACTCAGGGTTCTGGTGGATATGCCTTCTCCATTCAATCAGCTTAGGAGAGATGGCCTTCGACTTATTATCGATCACCGATTGCCAAGGGTTTTGGGCGAATGAATGCAGTGAGACAAATGCGAAGAACAATGCCAATATTTTTTTCATGCGTTGGTAGAATAATGGTGAATAAAGTGAGAGCTAAAGTTAATGAAAATGGGACTACAAAGCAATTCAGTTACCATGAGTGTATACTGGCATTAAACGGGGTATTGCCTGGCCCCAAAAAGCAGAGAGCCAACCCTGACCATGTTGCTCCCCTCTTCGATGGCGATTGTATAATCACCGCTCATGCCCATGGACAAAGTATCAAAGGATGAAGGTGCATGTTCCTCTACCTTGATTTTGTTGAAGAGCGTCTTCAAGGTTTTGAACTCATTTCTTACTTGCGCGGTATCATCAGAAAAAGATGCCATGCCCATGAGTCCGCGTACCAACACATGCTCATATCCTTTCTCATTGAATATTTTGTTAGCTGCGGCCAAGGCCTCATCTGTATCCAGTCCAAACTTGGTTTCTTCATTGGCGATGTGCACCTGCAGTAAACAATGGATCACCCGATTGATCTTCCTGCCTTCCTTGTTGATGGCTTCCAGTAATTTCAGGCTATCGACGCCATGGATCAGGTGAACAAAAGCTGCGATGTATTTGATTTTATTGGATTGCAAATGCCCAATGAAATGCCAGCGGATGTCCTGGGGCAAGGACTCACTTTTACCAACCAGTTCCTGCACATAATTCTCTCCAAAATCCCTTTGACCTGCCTCATACAAACCCAAAACGTCTTCATTGGGCTTGGTTTTGGACACAGCGATCAGGGTGGCCCCAGTGGGATTCAGTTCTTGCAGCAGTTGACGATATTGCTCAATATTGGCAGACATATTACGCTAACATATTTGTGCAAAGTTAGTTTAGTTCTTTGCTTTCACAAATCAGTGCTTTATCATACTTTCATGAAAACCCTCGAAGATGACCACAGATACAGCCGTGCTGAATTATCGAATGCAGCGCACAGTTGCCTTTGTGGCTGTAGTGCTGTTCGTATTCAAGATCATTGCCTGGCAGATAACGCAATCCGTTGCAGTACTCACAGATGCCTTGGAGAGTACGGTCAATGTAGTGGCAGGGTTTATCAGTCTATACAGTTTATATGTAGCGGCTAAACCGCGCGACAAAGACCATCCATACGGGCATGGAAAAGCAGAATTTGTATCAGCTGCTGTTGAAGGAAGTCTTGTAGCAATTGCGGGTGTAGTCATCATCTATGAAGCCATCAACAACATCATCCATCCGCATGAGATTCAAAAGCTTGATACGGGTATGGCTATCATCGGATTCACAGCAGTTGCTAACTATGCTACGGGTTGGTATGCCATCCGAACAGGTAAGAAAAACAATTCATTGGCCTTGATTGCCTCAGGCAAACACCTGCAAAGTGATACCTATTCAACCATCGGCATCATTCTGGGTATGGCGTTGATCTTTTTCACCCATTGGATCTGGCTGGATAGTGTGGTTGCAATTGGATTCGCATTCTTTATCATTTATACGGGCTATGGTATTGTTCGCAGTTCCATTGCCGGTATCATGGATGAAGCTGATATGGAAATGCTGGAAAAACTGGTGGCTTCGATGAATACCAAAAGAAGAGAGAACTGGGTCGATCTTCACAACCTCCGCATCATCAAATTCGGATCAGTGATCCATGTAGATTGCCACCTTACTGTTCCTTGGTATCTAAATGTGCATGAAGCGCACAATGAAGTAGACGCTTTCTCTGCGATTGCGAGGGATGAGTTTGGCGAGAGCGTAGAACTCTTTGTGCATGCCGATGGCTGTCTTGATTTCTCCTGCCGTATCTGCTCAAAATCAGATTGCACCGTCAGAAAAACTCCTTTCGAAAAAAGAATTGAATGGGATGTGCATAATATTGCTAGTGATGAGAAACACCGGTGAGGAGGTTGAGGAGGTTTTCAACCTTGTACTCCCGCCGGTTCCTGCTGACTCAGACAATGAAAACTTCCCAATCCCCAGATGATATCTGTTGAATCAATACCAACGATCTCGCGGTCAGGGAAAGATTGTCCAATAATATCAATCACTTTCTGGTCTTTATCAGAATGGTAAGTGGGA
>JBKCOY010000058.1:0-6009 GCA_046309555.1 Chitinophagia bacterium | reverse complement strand
TGAGTTTCGCGAATAAAAAAGATCGTGATGAGGTTTACCAGGTGCATCCTGCCCACAAGGAATTTCAGAAGATCCTGGGTCCGCACATGGATAAGGTGTTCGTGGTGGATTATGCAGTCAATTAGACATTAGACATTAGACGTTAGACCGTGGGTATTAGATTAGCGGACTGGATAATTAATTTGGTTTGGCATAAGCGTAACGGGAGTGGGGAGTTGTTTCA
Organism: Chitinophagia bacterium; assembly: GCA_046309555.1. Classification (GTDB taxonomy): domain Bacteria; phylum Bacteroidota; class Bacteroidia; order Chitinophagales; family Chitinophagaceae; genus Pollutibacter. The sequence continues at coordinate 5,786 of JBKCOY010000058.1, read as the reverse complement.
TAGTAGGCATCCAGACCCAGGCTGACCATTGTTCCGGAGCTGGAGAGCTCGAGAAAACCATCCTCTTTCAAAGCCTCTTTTTCTACAAAGGCATGCTGTAGTTTTCCCACCACTAAAAAGGTGTTGTTCATTCGCAAAGGAATGACTTCAAAGAGTTCCATGGCATATTGCACGTGGCTTTCTCTTACGAAAGGCACTGCAAAATCAACTTTAAATTCAGGAGTTAGGCCTACTTCCTCAAATTCGCTCACGCCATCAGGGTATTTTGCACTGGTCTGATGGGCCTGAGCCACAAACTCACTTCTGATATGATTGATGGTATAGGTTCCGGTTTCTTCAATATTGCGGATGGTGTGAGGCGCTGCCTCTCTGGGCCTGTTGATGAAGCCCACCATGGCCGGGTCGGCACCAATATGCACGATATTGCTGAAAACCGCAAGGTTGTGCCTACCCTCCTTATTGACGGAAGCGATAAGGCTTACTGGCTTGAATCCACTTAAGGAATTCACAAAATTTGCCCTGTAGAACCGATCCCAAGCCTGAATATCTACTAAAGAGAAATGTTTCACAAACCGTTAAACAACGGGACGGGGAAAAGGTTGGAAATTTGGAATTAGGAGATGGGAGGTGGAAAATGGGAGATAGGATATAGGCTTCGTAAATTTTTGAAAAATGATCCCCAATTAAGCATTTCCCAGTTTCCAGCTCCAATCTCCCAGTTCCACAATAATCCATCCTATTAAAACGTTTCTATCATGTTCAATCCAAAATCCTACCAAATGAAAACCTTCGCTACAGGTATCTTCCTGTTTGCATGCCTAACCATCCTGCTGTCTTTCAACGCTTTTATGCCGGTTGAAAGCAAAGTGGATCCGATCAAAAAGGCTGAAGGTTCTTCCAAAACGCTTTTCTTCCAATCAATATATCTACAGATCTCCGCCTCAGGTGCAAACCTGAGTGAGGAGGTCTTTTCTTTTGCCCTCAATGGATTTGACAAATTGCAGGCTCAGGGCAGATTGAGTACAGACAGTATTCTGACCATCATTGATTTCTCTCGTTCTTCCCGTGAAAAAAGGATGTTTGTGGTTGACCTGAAAGCACAGAAACTGATCATCAGCAGCATAGTTTCTCATGGCAGAAACTCAGGTGCTGAATTTGCCAAGAATTTTTCCAACAGGCCTGAGTCTCATCAGAGTTCTTTAGGGTTCTACGTCACCGGCGGAACCTACAGGGGATCCAACGGATTTTCACTGATTCTTGAGGGACTTGAAAAAGGATTCAATGACAAGGCAAAAGAAAGGGCAATTGTGATGCATGGTGCAGATTATGCCAGTGAGCAAGTGATCCGCAGTAAGGGCTATCTGGGCAGAAGCTATGGCTGTCCGGCTTTGCCAAAAACAATCAACAAAAAAACAATCGAAACGATCAAGGGGGGAAATTGCCTCTTTATCTACTACCCTGATCAGAAATATCTAAAAGGCTCTGAATTTCTCAATGGTTAAAATGGGATCTTAGAATGGTTAATCCGACCCGGTCTTTTCAGGCTGGGTCTTTTTTTTAAAACCAAAGTGCCAGCAGCTGTGTGATCATCCCCAACACTATGCCTGCAACAATATCAAACCATTGATGATCAGAGACAACTTTTCTGGCAAGAGCTACCAGGATCGTGATGAGCAACGCCACCATCAGATGCATTATTCCCGGAAGCGTTCCCTGGAACAGGATTACCAGCAATAACCCTAACAGGCCCCCTACTGCTATTCCATGCATACTGATCTTGAAATAATTGTTCAACACCAAAGCTGCCGCTGTTGCATAGAACATGCCTCTGCACATGTTCACGAGCACTCGGGGAACTTCAGGCTGGTTTCTGAATACATAGTATGTCCAGAAGAAGAAAGTAATACTGGCGATGTAGGGGACGATCCTTTCTTTCTGGGTTTTGAGCAACAACGATTTATTGAACCCCAGTGCCCGCATCAGGGCTACAACCAGGAGTGGGAAAAACACATTGTTGTTGATCACCGCCAGCAGTTTGAGCATCTTCGCTTGCGGAGTAAAAGATTGGAAAAAAACGGGGTGGACAAAGATCAAATATCCGGCCATCATCACTCCTACAAAAAGAGGATGAAAAACATAGGATACAATCGCAGAGATCAGCTTGGCCGGCTTTGAATAGGGTTGATTTTCCATCGTTTATTATTGGTCAAAATTCTTTTCGCATTCGCGCAACAGGTATGCTCAGCACTTCTCTGTATTTGGCAACCGTGCGTCTGGCAATATTGTATCCTTTTTCTTGCAACATTTCGGTAAGCAGATCATCACTGAGTGGATTTTTCTTATCCTCGTTGTCGATCATATCCTGCAATATACTTTTTACCTCCCTAGTAGACACCTCTTCACCGCTATCCGTGCTGAGTGATTCACTGAAAAAATACTTCAGCCTGAAACTGCCAAATTCAGTCTGTACAAATTTACTGTTGGCCACACGACTGATGGTTGAAATATCCAGATGGGTCACTTCTGCAATATCCTTGAGGATCATGGGCCTCAGACTGGTTTCATCACCAGTCAGGAAAAAAGCTTTCTGATGATCAATGATGGCCTGCATGGTCAGTAACAAGGTCTGTTGTCTTTGCCTGATCGCATCAATGAACCACTTGGCAGCATCGATTTTTTGTTTGATGAATACAACTGCTTCCTTTTGCCTGCTATCCTTCTTGCTTCCCTTTTCATAATCTTTCAGCATCCCTTTGTATTCATCACTGACCCTGAGGTCAGGTGCATTGCGGTGATTCAGGGTTAGTTCCAATTCGCCATTGTTGTTGAAAACCATGAAATCGGGAACGATGTATTGCTCTGCCTTGTTGATCTCTGAAACCTGAGCTCCAGGCTTGGGATTTAGTTTTTTTATTTCCTGCATGGCATCCTTCAGCAGGCTCTCGCCAATCTCCAGAGAACGCATGATTTTTTCATAATGGCGCTTGGTGAATTCTTCAAAGTGGAAATCAATGATACGCGATGCGGCCTTCAGTGCAGGTGTTGGCTGGTTATTGATCTTCTTTCGCAGCTGAATAAGCAAACATTCCTGCACGTTGCGGGCAGCAATTCCTGGCGGATCGAAATGCTGGATCATGGCAATCACTTCTTCAACATCGTCGGCCTCAGCCAAGATGTTCTGCTTGAAAGCAAGATCATCTACGATGGAGTTGGTTTCTCTTCTCAGATAGCCATCATCATCAATACTGCCGATGATCTGCTCTGCGATCTTTTCCTGAAGGCCATCCAGATTGAGTAAACCCAGCTGAGAAACCAGCTGTTCATGAAGCGTTGAATCAACAGGATGTGGTATGGATCCACTTTCCTGTAATTCCGGAACATGATCATCTTTCAAACGATATTCAGCAATATCATCGTCATCGCCATAATCATCATAATTGAAATCCTCATCATCTGAACCTGATGAATCATCTTCACTTACGGAAGCCTCTTCCGGCAACAAATCATCCTGCTCTTGCCTCTCCTCACCCATCTCCAATGCAGGATTGTCCTCCATCTCCTCTTTTATCCTCTCTTCAAGCAAAGCGGTGGGCACCTGCAATAACTTCATCAGCTGTATTTGCTGCGGTGAAAGTTTTTGCTGTAGTTTCTGATGAAGTCCCTGATAAAGCGCCATGGCTGTCAGTCTTTTTATAGAATTGAAAACTGCGTTGTAAATTTACAAACAAAAAGACCTTTGAGAGAATTAAAAACCATACTGTTCATCTTCTTCGTTTGTCCGGCATTTGGACAAATTAAATTACCGAAGGTTGACACAACGCTGCAAAGACCCTTGGTGAATCTTTTCATACCATCCGACTATGCCAACAAGAAGCAAGGCTATGTGTGCAGACAGGAATGGATAATGGAAAAGAAGACCGGTGTTCCGCTTCGCTTTAGGTTGGGTTCACTGGATTACGTGAACAAACTGGAGGGGAAATGATCACTCCTTTGATCCTCTCAATTTATCAAGCAGGTTGCTGAGTTTTTTCAGCTCATCGTTGTTTAGATTCGACATGATGCCTGTCATTGCTGCATCTTTGGCATCAATCCTTTGCAAAAGCTTTTTTCCCTCTTTGGTAATGTTGACATCCACAAGTCGCTTATCGATGGCAGAAACCCTTTTTTCTGCCAGTCCCTTCAGCACAAGCCGGTCAACGATCCTGCTCGTGTCGCTCATTTTATCCAGCATCCGATCACGGATGGTGAGGGTAGACAATGGCTGTGGATCACTTCCCCTGAGGATGCGTAGAATATTGAATTGTTGTAAAGTGATGTCTTCTTCAGCAAGAAATTGTCTTATCTGGTCTGTAAGCCAATGATAAGTAAAGATGATGTTGATCAGGCTCTTTTGGCTCTCCCCTGTAAAATGAGTTTGATGTATGTCTTTTTCTATGCCCATGTTCAATTATTGCCTCAGATCGGTGTTTTATTGGAATCTACAAATTCATGTGCATAGATCTTGATGAGGATGATGGCATAGCTGAAAATGAGCGGGCCGAAGATAAACCCCATGAAACCGAACAATTGCAATCCAACAATAACACCAAAAATGGTGATCAGGGGATGTACATCGCCAATTTTTTTCATCAGCGTAATCCTGGCCAGGTAATCGACATTACCGGTAACAAATAAACTATAGATGAGCAAGCCTGTACCTGGAACATTCAACCCTTTTGAAAAGAGAAAGATAACCAAAGGTACCCAGATCATCATGGTACCTACGATAGGAAAAAACGCGAAAACTCCAGTCAGAAAACCCCACATGAGAGCATCGTCAATACCAAATATGATATACCCAATATAGGCTGTAACACCCTGGATCAGGGAGATCAGCGGAATGCCCACTGCATTGGCCTTTACCATGTGACGGGTTTCATGTGCGAGTGCTTGAACACTCTCCTGGTGAAGGGGGATGAATTTTCTGATGGCTCCTTCCATGGAGCGACCGCCCGTGAACATGAAATAGAGTACAAAGAACATGACCAACAGATTGCTGAGGATCATGGCTGAACTATTCAGAAAGGTGGGAATATATCCAGCGAGGTTGGATTGCAACGAGGATAGATTTTTGGCAGAAAAAAGTTCTTCGCCAGTGATGGCTTTGACCTGATCAGACAATGTTTGAAGTCCTGTCATGAATTCTTCAGCATGACTGAATACATTGTTGATCCTTGGGGAAACAAGAACGATAGCATAATAAATTGGCGCAGCAATAACCAGCAGGAAAACTATGATGAACAGCATGGCAGCGAGTCCGGCTCTCCAACCTTTTTGTTCTGTGAGTTTGAAGAAACGTTCTCGTCCCAAAATATAGAAGGTAAGTGCCCCCATCAATCCGGGAAGGAAAATATAGAGCTCCTTGATGATCAAAAAGCCGAGAAAGGCAATGATCAGGAGCAATACGATCTGTCTGATCCTGTTGTTGAATTGGGTCATTTACTCAATTTGCTCAGCTCCAGACTTTCAGTCCTTCACTGCAGTTGGCACAAATATCAATATTTTTTCTGCTCTTCATCAATTCCTGGCGAAATGCTACGTAGTTATTGCTTTCCCATATTTCCTTCATAGAAGACTGCTTCAGGTCGCCCATCACATGTTGTGCATCCTTATCAAAACAACAGGGCACCACCTTGCCATCCCAGGTTACCACATTGCTGTGCATCATTTTCCAACAATGATTGTGCATGGGGTTCTTTGTAATGGTTTTACCCTGATCATCTTTTTTATACCTGCTATACTGTTGG
>JBKCOY010000057.1:0-3914 GCA_046309555.1 Chitinophagia bacterium | reverse complement strand
CCCTTTTCGGTTTCTCCTTTTTCAACAGATGTTGCAAGAGCATGAGCGTAATCTGGATAATCACAAGATGCTTCTGTGAAGGTTCCACAGTCGGTCACCTGATGGCCGGCTGCTATGAGATGTGCTTTGATAGCTTCCTTGTAGGCAAAACCTGCGTGATCTGAGCCGATGGAGATATTCATTGTAATAAGTTTCTTCAAGTAAGTGAAGTTGAGGAGGTTGAGGAGGTTGAGGAGGTTGAAGGAGTTTAAGAAATAATTTATCCACCCCTCCTAGCCAAGAGGGGAGTTTTTATTTTTTTACCCCTTCAACAACCTCAACTTCTTCAACCCCTTCAACCTCTTCAACCTCTTCAACTACCTCAACCTCTTCAACTTCTTCAACTTCTTCAACCTCCTCAACCTCTCTCAACCTCCCTCAACCTCCTCAACCCCTTCAACTCCTTCAACTCCCTCAACCCCTTCAACTCCTTCAACCCTCATTTACTCCCACTCCTCATCCTGCTTCTTCTTCACCCTCACTGCAATCAGGATACTGATCTCGTATAGTAATACCAATGGGATCACTACAATCAGCTGAGATCCCCAATCAGGAGATGGCGTGATGATGGCAGCGAGCACAAGTAAAACCACATAGGCATATTTTCTATAGGTGCGGAGGAAGTTAGGGGTGATGATGCCCAGCTTCGACAACAACCAGGTTGCCATGGGCAGCTCAAAGGCCAGTCCGGCACCCAGTGTGATATCGATCAGGGTATCAAGATAATCTGATAAGGTTGGACGATAGTCGATGATAGCAAGATCACCAATCGTATAGTTCGAAAGAAAATTAAAGGTGAAAGGAGCCAGCATGAAATAACCAAAGGCTGCCCCCAGGAAAAAAAACACAGTCACCCAAAAAATAATGCCATTCGTATATTTAAGTTCGGTTGGCTTCAATGCAGGTCTGATAAACTTCCAGATCTCCCAGAAAATATAGGGAAGCGCAACCAGCAAGCCGCCAACAATAGCAATTGTAATGCTCGACATGAAAGTACCGCTGATGGAGGTTACCTGCAAATTCAGTTTCATGGGCGGCATACACAATGAATCACCCAAATGCAAGAAGCGACTGAGGCTGCAGAAAAACCGATAGGAAATGAAATCATTGCGGGTAGGCCCCATGATCACCTTATCGAAGATCTCATCGATATAAACAAAGAAAAGAATGGCGCTGGTCAGGATCGCCAAAACCGACCTTACAATATGCCAGCGCAATATCTCCAGGTGGTCGATGAAACTCATCTCTGATTCATCGTCACCTGCTCCATTCCTGAGTCTTTTGAAAAACGAGCCTTGTTCTGCCACACGGATTTTTTGGAGTGGCTAAGGTAGTGAAAATAGACGTTAGACGTTAGACATTAGACGCTAGACGTTAGAATTTGGTGATAGATTTTTTTAAAACCACCTGAAGTCTAACGTCTAATGTCTAAGGTCTAATTCAAAACTCCACTCCCCCTACATCCATTCCCACTACCTGCCACTGACCGGCATGCAGACGCATCTCCAGCATCCATTCACCATGGATGATGTCGGTTCTGTCTTCTCGGTTGTTACCGCTCACATGCCAGCCCTTCATGATGTAATGGCCATTGTGAAAATGGCTGTTGCGGAACCCGACCGATTTGCATTCTATCTCCCCGAATCGCTGACGATGCCTTTGCACAAGGTATTGCAGCTCAGGTTCTGATAAATTGCTAAAATCATTGAGTCGGAATGGAGTACCCAGTAAAGGAAATACTTCGGGCACGGCACGATCATAAAAGGCAGTGAGCAGTTGTCTGATCATCCGCTCCGGTCTGGCTAGTCCGGCGGGATGAAATCCCTCACCTTCGCCCTGCAACAAATGGATTCTTTTGGTCATATAGGTTGTTTTGATAAAATTCAAAACAACCATTGACCGGTGCAAGTGGAAAGCATCATATCCTTCGGTGATTTTACCCCGGGGTCATTGTGCTTTTCAACGCGAATGAATAGCTTTACACAAGATGTCAATAATGAAAACAGCCATCAGGAAGATAATGATTGCCCCCTTTATCATGTTGATCCAACTTTACAGAGTGGTCATATCACCATGGCTGGGACCCAAATGCCGCTACACTCCCACTTGTTCGCAATATGCCATGGATGCACTTCGTAAGTATGGAATGATGAAGGGCCTGTGGAAGGCCCTTCAAAGAATATCGCGATGTCACCCTTGGGGCGGCAGCGGTTATGATCCGGCTTGAAAACGCTCGGCTACTTTTTTCCAGCTCACCACGTTCCAGAAAGCTCCCAGATAGTCGGCCCTTCTGTTCTGATACTTGAGGTAATAAGCATGTTCCCATACGTCAACGCCCAGGATCGGCGTTCCCTTCACTTCAGCCACATCCATCAGGGGATTGTCTTGATTAGGCGTAGAGCTAATCTCCAGCTTTCCATCCTTCACCAGCAACCAGGCCCATCCGCTGCCGAAGCGGGTCATACCGGCATTGGCAAATTTTTCCTTGAAGGCATCAAAAGATCCGAAAGCAGCATCGATCGCAGCTGCCAATGCTCCATCGGGATTACCGCCGGCATTTGGCGCGAGGCTTTCCCAGAAGAAAGTATGGTTCCAGTGTCCGCCACCATTGTTGCGAACGGCAGGTGAAATGCTGCCGGCTACGGCCACGAGTTCCTCGAGGGATTTTCCTTCGTTTGGTGTGCCGGCAATGGCCTTGTTCAGGTTGTCGACATAAGCCTGATGATGCTTTCCGTGATGGATCTGCATGGTCAGGGTATCAATATGCGGTTCAAGCGCGTCGTGTGCGTAAGGCAATGCAGGTAATGTAAATGGCATGGATGTAGTTTTTAGACTGCAAAGATAAGATGTCAGGCTGAATGATAAGACTGACTTCTGATACTACTTAAACCCAATCCGGTCACGATCATCCCATTTTTTCTCTTCCGATTTCTGGTCCAATAGGTTTTCTAATGCATCATATATTTCAGATAGCTGTATGTCATGTTCATGAATCTTTATACTTAACCTATTCAGATTTTCAGCCAAATTACCAATATCAAAATGTGTTTTCCTAATTGCGATAAATGCCCTTATGATGGCGATATTCATTTGAATTGCTTTTTCACTTCTTAGCACACTTGCAAGCATGGCCACACCATGTTCAGTAAAAGCCATTGGCATATGCCTCCTGCCACCCCTGTTTGAGGTCACAATTTGTGACCTCAAATTGATAAAAGATTGGTAATCAATGTTAAATGCAAAATCTTTGGGAAATCTTTCTATATTTCTCTTTACTGCTTGATTTAAAACCTTTGTCTCTATTCCATAAAGAGATGCCAAATCAACATCGAGCATTACCCGCTGACCTTGTATTTCATAAATTTTCGATGAAATCAATTGAATATCCATTCATGAAAAATAGAATCCAATTGAAAAAAGAAATAGGTTTAAATCACTGATAAAAATGTTTTTTCTACAATAAAACGATGTTTTTTACCCATCGCTATCACCTCCTCGCCCTGAAAAAAGCCTTCATCAATTCAGCTGCTTCATCTCCCATGATGCCACTGATGACCTGTGTTTTGGGATGAAAGGGATTGCGGTCTTCGGTGTAAACATGGTGTCCATTCTTCACATCGGCTGCACCCCAAACGATGGTTCCGACCTTGCTCCAGTGCAAAGCTCCGGCGCACATGAGACAGGGTTCAACGGTAACATAGAGCGTGGCTTCGGGAATATATTTTGCCCCCAAGGCATTGAAGGCTGAAGTCAGCGCAATGATTTCAGCATGTGCAGTAGGATCCTTTAATTTCTCCACCATGTTATACCCTCTGGAGATGATACGATCGTTCACCACCACAATAGCCCCCACAGGCACTTCGCCCTCCTCATAG
>JBKCOY010000056.1:0-9725 GCA_046309555.1 Chitinophagia bacterium | reverse complement strand
CTTCAACATCAGTGTGAAAAATGCCGGTAAGGGTAGCCTGGTGCTCTACAATGCTATTGGTCAGAAAGTAGCCAATGTATTCGAGGGCGACATGCAAGCCAACTCAACCCAAACAATCCGCTACTCCGTACCTGTATCACAGCGCAAATCACTTGTGTATGTGTTCAGGCAGAATGGAAACACAAGCACCGGCCGATTGGTCAGTGGCAAGTAATCCAAACGGGTACCGTTTTAAGATCCTAAACCAAAGGGCTGTCGAAAGACAGCCCTTTTTTGTTTTACTTGCATTTTGATATTTTTTATGCTAGATTTGAATTTCCAATTGTCCTTGACACGTACCCTCTTCATTCAATTAGTTTATTATGCCAAGGATTGTCTTTATTTCATTTTTTTTACTCCTCAGTTCCCTAACCACTATTGCCCAAATCGAACTGGTAACAGAGACCCAGGCAGGGATCTCCCGAAGGCTGCAGCATGAAATTGATATAACAAAAGATCCGCAGCTTGGCTATGTTCCCAAGGCTCGGTTGATTGATGCTTATAAGTACAAAAAAGATAAGATCAAAGAAAATCAAGGCAAGAAAAAGGATCAATCTGATCCAGCAACTAACCTTTCCAGCTCAACAACCACATCAACTGGCGGGGTAACCACAATGGCTGCTGCCGCAGGTTTCAATTGGGTAGAAAGGGGTCCTTACAAGGATATTGTCGGCCCCAGCAATGGCAATACCAGAGCTGGGAATGCCATCACCGCTGGTAGGGTAAGGTCTATTCTCGAAGATGCCGATGGTGTAACTATCTGGGTAGGGGGTGTTGATGGCGGACTTTGGAAGACTACCAATATTACCAGCAATCCGGCTACATGGACACCCATCAATGATTTCTTCTCCAATATGGCGATCGCCAGTATTTGCCAGGATCCAACAGATCCGAACATCCTATATTTTGGAACCGGTGAAAAGGCTATCAATGCAGACGCAGTCAGGGGTGCCGGTATCTGGAAGAGTACAGATCATGGATTGACCTGGAACATCATGTTGGGTACTGAATCTTTCTGGAATGTGAGCAAAGTGATTTGTGATAACTTCGGAAATCTTTACGTTGCTTGTAACACCTTATCAAATAATAAAGGATTGCAGCGCTTGATCAAGTCAACGGGTACCTGGACCGAGATCACGCCCAGTGGGCTTGATAAAAGGGTTACTGATATGGTGTTGAGCAGTACAGGTAAACTTCATATTTCATGTGGTTATTACAATACAGCTACCGCAAGTGCAGGATATCGTTTTACAGCAAGTCCTGAGAGTGTGACACCTACTACCTGGACATCACCCCTCACCACCTTCACTACTCAATATAATGTAGCTCTTGCAAGTAAAGGGGATACTTTGTACGCACTTCCTTCTACCAGTGCCTGGCAGGTAACTTCTATTTTCAAATCAGTAAATGGCGGATTGAATTGGACTGCTACAGCTGCCACTCCTGCATTTACAAGCGGCCAGGCATGGTATTGCATGGCAATTGCTGTTGATCCTAAAAATGCCAACAATGTAATCGTTGGCAGTCTGGATTGTTACAAGACAACAAATGGTGGAGGAAGCTGGACCAAGATCAGCGAATGGGTTGGAACAACCGGGCAATATGTCCATGCTGATCAGCAGATCATTCTTTGGAATTCATCCAATAGGGTGTTGGTCGGATCCGATGGCGGAATACATTATTCTGCTGATGGAGGTGCAACGTTTAAAGATAAGAATGACGGTCTCAGGATAAAACAATTCTACTCGGTTGCCATTCATCCTACCTCTGCGGATTATTTTCTCGCAGGTGCACAGGACAACGGAAACCACCAACTAAATGCTCCCGGACTGGCCAGTTCGGTTGAAGTTACAGGAGGTGATGGAGCATTTGTGCACATAGATCAGAACCAACCCGCATATCAGTGGGGTGCATATGTTTACAATCAGTACAGAAGAAGTACCAATAGCGGTGGTTCTTGGTCAAGCATTAATTACTCGGCATCTGCTGGTCGCTTCATCAACCCAACTGATTATGATGACGTCAACAACATAATGTATTGCAGTGGGGCATCGAATACTTTTTTGAGATGGAGCAATCCTCAGTCTGGTTCAACATTTACTTCAGTATCAATGACAGGATTGAATGCAGGTCTTGTTTCTGCAATTAAAGTTTCGCCCTTCACTGCACACAGGGTATATTTTGGAGGCACGAATGGAACATTGTTGCGAGCAGTGGGTGCTAACCTCACTACGCCAACCATCACCAGTATCAAAGGCAATGCAACGTTTACATCCAATGTCTCTTCCATAGAAACAGGAACTGATGATGCCAATATCATCGTTGCCATTTCTAATTATGGTGTTCAGAATGTTTGGGTTACAAAGGATGGGGGCGTGACCTGGTCTGCTATCGATGGAAATTTACCTGATATGCCGGTGCGTTGGGCCATGTTCTATCCTGGCGACAATACAAAAGCTGTCATAGCTACCGAAACAGGAGTATGGCAAACTGCATTGATCAATGGCGCTTCAACGGTATGGGATCCTGAACAAACTTTCCCCAATGTTCGCGTGGACATGCTGCAGTACCGAGCCTCAGACCGACTGCTGGCAGCTGCTACCCATGGAAGGGGTATCTTCACTACAAATATTCCGGCTCCCGTACTCAAATGCGGTGATATCACCGGGTTGAATGCAGGCTCAGTCACTACCACAGGTGCAACCATCAGCTGGGCACCAGTAACTGGTGCCTTGAATTATGATGTTGATTACAAATTGTCAGCTGTAGCTACATGGACAAATGCGTCAACTGGAACAACAGCCCTTTCTCAGGTACTCACTGGCTTGCAGTCAGGATCCCAGTATGATGTGAGGGTAAGGTCCAATTGTACAGCAGGACCGGGTAACTATGCTTCCATTCAATTTAGCACACTGGTAGTTTGCGGTACGGTTACCGGTCTTACATCTGCCTCTGTTACTTCTTCAGGTGCAACCATCACTTGGTCTGCCTTGAACGGAGCAACCGGTTATAATGTAGATTATAAAGCTAATTCAACAACCACCTGGACAAACAGGCTGACCAATTCAACTGCTTTGACCACAACTTTGACAGGCCTTACTGCATCAACCTTGTATGATTACAGGGTTCAGGGGATCTGCCCGAGTGGAACAGGACCTTATGGTACGGCTCAGTTTACAACAACTGCTCCTTGCCCAGGTGTTTATGATATTTCAACCAATGGAACTGTATCCGGTGCAGGTGCCATTCCTCTCAATACAGATGTAAAGGGAACTATCAGTTCTAGTACAGATATTGACTTCTATAAGTTCTCAATAACCACAGCGGGAACGGCAACCATTACTTTGACAACCTTGCCTGCAAATTATGCATTGACGTTGTATGCCAGTAATGGTACAACACAACTCGCAACTTCCGATCTGAGATCTACTTCAAATGAGACCATCAATTATACATTTGCTGTAGGCACATATGTGATCAAAGTAAATGGGGTAAGTAAAGCTTTCAATGCCAGTTCATGTTATACGCTCAGGGTAACAAGAGGAACTGCAACAGGGGCTGATTTACAGCTAGCAGACCTTGCCGGATACAAGGCCAATAGCAATTCCATTTCAGAATTATCTTCTGACATTTCTGTAAAACTTTATCCAAATCCTGCCAAGGAAAAGGTTACGCTTTATGTGCTTGGTTCAAGTGAAAAACGATTCCTGCAAGTCTATGATGCAAGGGGAAAAAAGATCTATGACCAGGAGATTAAAGAAATGTTCACCACTCTATCAATGCAAAAAGTGACTGCTGGTTTGTATTTTTTCAGGATTACCTCTGAGAAGGGCCAGGTACTATATAATGAGAAGCTGATCAGGCAATAAATAAATGCCATTAAATATTTACAATGGGCTGCCATTAGGCAGCCCATTTCTCATTTTAATCAGCGAACTTTACACCTTCAAATCCACGTAAATGTTTGCAGCTGAATTCGATGCCATTGTCAACAAGAGAAGATCCAACCGCTCCTATGATCCCAATGTGGAGGTGCCGGATGAAGTGATCAAAACCGGCTTACAACAAGCTATACTGTCCCCCAACAGCAGCAACATGCAGCTTTGGGAATTCCATTGGATCAAAGATCCATCCCTGAAAGAGAAGTTTCATGCGATCTGTCTGAATCAGTCGGCTGCCAAAACCTCCAAACATCTTGTAGCTTTCGTTACCCGTGGTGATCTCTGGAAAGAACATGCAGAGTGGAACCTCAATAATGTGAAAGCTGATATTGGCAACAGAGAACCGAGCAAAAGAGAAAAAAGGGGATTGCAGTACTATAGCTTTATCATGCCCATAGCCTACCGCAACGATGCACTTGGAATTTCAACACTGATTCGCAAGATTGTTTGCTTTGTGATGGGATTCAAGAATCCCTTCATGCGTATCGGCGGAAGCAGAGATCAAAAGGTTGTTGTACACAAATCATGCGCACTCGCTGCTCAAACCTTTATGCTCTCCATGACCGCTCAGGGATACGACACCTGTCCAATGGAAGGCTTCGATTCCCTCAGAGCCAGAAAAGCACTCGGACTACCCAGCGGAGCAGAAGTTGGCATGATCATTTCTGTCGGCAAAGGAACAGATGCCGGTATCCATGGTCCAAGGAGGAGAATTCCTTTTGAGGAAGTGGTTATAGTTCATTGATCATAGCGAAAGAAAGTACTGACTTCAGCATCTAACATGGAGGTAAGAAGAAAAGTAGTACCTTGCCACCTTCTTATGTTTGTTCTACGATTATTCCTGCTTTTCTTTTTTTTATCTTCAACTCTTATATCTTTGGCTCAGAGCCAAGGTAATTCACTACTAAACAACAGCCTGCTCTATAACGGCTCTGAATACATCAAATCTTTCAACGCCTCGAGAGGTACCCCCATGTTCCCGACTGAGAACAACAAGGGTGATGTGAACTACTATGGTAACTGGTACCGCAATCTCGATCTTCAGTATGATATTGAAGATGATGTGCTGGTAACCCGCGATGCACAAGGCCTCCTCAAGCTCAGACTCATCAGAGAAAAACTGGAGGGTTTCACAATAGACGGACATACATTCGTAAAGTTGAAACTCCTTTCCTCACGCGGAGAATTCTATGAACAACTCCTCAAGGGCAAAAGAAGCCTGATGCTCCAATGGGAAAAACGCATGGAGCTCGACGCTCAGGAATTGCCCATCTACATCATGCGCAAAACCTTGTTCGTGCTGCAAGGAGAAAAAGTGATACCCATCCTCAAATCAGAAGACCTGCTCTCGCTCGATAATGAACACTTCAAAGAAGTTAAGAAAGAGCTGCGAAGCAAAAAGCTTTCCTTCAAAAAGAACCCTGTCAACGCATCATTGGCGATCGTTAAACTGTTGGAGGATAAAGGATGGTAAGGAAGTCGATCATATGTTCTGTGCTTGTCCTCCTCGCTTGTGCTGCATCTTACGCACAACAACGTTCACCCTTTGATAGCCTGATCAACGTGCTGGAACAAAAACATGCCGTTCGTTTTTACTATGATAAAAATCAAACAGACGGTCTCAGTATTCCTGATGCTTCAGGTAGCCTTGAAAATGTGCTGAAAACAGTACTGGATGGCTCCGGACTTTCCTTCTACCGTGATAAAAATTCCAGGATCTATATCTCACGTGGATCGGATCTCTTCACCCCACTCTCCAAAGATTTTTTTAATCCCGACGCCAGTAAAAAAGAAAATATTCCCATCATCATTGAAGAAGAGACGGTTGTGGCAAATACCGACAACAAGATCTATACCATTGGAACAAAAGGCGGTACCGGAACCACGGCGGTGATCAGCGGGTATATCCGCGATGCAAAGAATGGAGAACCCTTGGCTTCCACATCCGTAACCATAGAAGGCAATCAGGGTGGCGTTTCCACCGACGCCTTCGGCTTCTTCTCCATCACCGTTCCCAAAGGCCGGCGTATCCTAAAGGCCAGTGCCGTTGGCATGAAAGACATCACCCGCCAGATCAATGTGCTGGGTAATGGCAAGATGGATATGGAGATGAATGAGGAAGTGAGGAGTTTAAAAACAGCAGTCATTATCGGTCAAAAACAGTCGAATGTCAGAGGAATGCAAATGGGCGTAGAGCGACTGAGCATCCGTGCCATCAAACAGATACCAGCGGTACTCGGGGAAACCGATCTGCTTCGTTCATTGCAAACCCTTCCTGGTGTTACAACCGTAGGAGAAGGAACAGCAGGATACAATGTTCGTGGTGGCGGTGCAGATCAGAACCTGGTATTGCTGAATGACATGACCATCTATAATCCAACCCATCTCTTCGGTTTCTTTTCGGCAGTAGATGCTGAGCTGGTGCGCGGACTTGAACTATACAAAAGTGGGATACCGGAAAGACTGGGAGGAAGATTGTCATCCATCATGGACATCAGCACCAAAGATGGAAATGCCAAGAAGGTTACCGGCAGGGCCGGTATTGGTCCGCTTACCAGCAAATTCAGCATTGAAGGTCCGCTTGGCTCTAAAAAAACAACTTTTCTTCTCGGGGGCAGAACTACCTATTCCAACTGGTTCCTGCAATATCTGCCGGAGAGTGGATTCAAGAATAGCAAGGTTGGCTTCAGTGATTTACTGCTGAACCTCTCACACGAATTTTCCGATAAAGACCATATTTATATTACTGGATATGTAAGTGATGATCAGTTTCAACTCAACCAGGATTCTACGTATAGTTATTCCAATCGCAATGCCCGATTCAAGTGGAAGCATAATTTCACTGATAAGTTCTACAATGTTTTCTCTGCCGGGGTTGATCAGTATGGATATTCTGTGAAGGGAAGAAACAATCCCCAAGATGCTTTTGATTTGAATTTCGGAATGACACAATGGAGCGCCAAGACGGATTTCAAATATGCACCCAGTAATAAACAGGAGATCAATTTCGGTGCACAACACATCATCTATGATCTCAATCCCGGATCACTAACACCAACCGACACAGCTTCATTGGTTGCGCCCAAGTTCATCCAGAAAGAAAGAGCAACAGAGTCATCCATTTATTTGGGTGATCAATATCGGCTCAACAACAAGTTCTCATTTCAGGGAGGTGTTCGCTATACCTTCTACAGAACCTATGGTGAGAAGACCTCCAATACCTATACGCCCGGTGTTCCAAGAAATAGCAAGTCTGTAACAGGTACACAGACCTACGGAGCAGGGGAGACCATTCAAACCTATGGCGGTCCAGAGATCAGGGTATCTGCACGTTACCTGCTCACCACACGTACCTCACTTAAGCTCGGATACAATACGCTACGACAGTACATACACATGATCACCAACGCCACAGCATTGTCGCCTACGGATATCTGGAAGTTGAGTGATCAATTCATCAAACCCCAGATCGGCCAACAGATATCGCTTGGGTTCTATACCCAGCCGGGTGACAAAGGTGATGAGTTTTCTGTAGAGGCTTATTATAAGACAAGTAAAAACTATCTCGATTACAAGAGTGGAGCGCAGCTCATCCTCAATGGTAATCTGGAGCAGGATATTTTGAGTACCAGAGGCAAGGCCTATGGCATTGAGTTGCTGTACAAAAAACCTTTGGGTAAATTGAATGGCTGGTTAAGTTATACGTATCTGAGAACCCTGTTGCAAGTGAATGATCCGATTGCTGGTGAAGTAATCAACAAGGGAAATTTCTATCCTGCTAATTTCGATAAACCACATATCGCCAGTCTCGTAGCTAATTATCGCTTTACGCAACGCTTCAGCATTTCCATGACCTCCACCTATAGTACTGGACGCCCTGTAACCTATCCGTTGGGTGTCTTCAACATGGGCGGTGCCCCAAGAGTTTATTATTCAGAAAGGAATGCTTATCGCATTCCCAACTTTTTCCGGACTGATGTTTCGGTAATACTTGAAAACAACCATCGACTTACTCAATTGCTGCATGGTTCATGGACCTTTGGCGTCTATAATCTTACTGGAAGAGATAATCCCTATTCAGTTTATTTTGTAACAGACGCCAATTCCATCAAGGGTTATCAGCTTTCTGTTTTTGGAAGTCCCATACCTTTTGTAACCTTCAACCTGAAATTCAGATGAGGCAATGGATCAACATATCATCGCTGCTCATATTGCTCTCGGGCTGTACCAAGACTTTTGAATTGCCCGATACAAAGCCAGACAACACTGTGCTAGTAGTGGAAGGAGATATCAAAACCGGTGATATAATTGAAAATACATTTACGTTGAGCAGGGTGAAAGCTCTGTTTGAAGTGAATGATATTCCTGAGACAAATGCCTTGGTGGAAATTGTGCAACAAAATGGTCCACGCTGGACGGTTCCACACAAAGGCAAGGGTATCTATAGTGCCCCGTTGAATTTACCAGCTACTGCAGGGCTATCGCTCAAGATTACAACGGCCGATGGTAAGATCTATGAAACACCTTTTCAAAAATCTGTATTGACGCCCCAGATTGATAGTGTTACCTGGAAGCAGGAATTGAATGGAGGAGACGTTAAGCTGTATGTACATACACGTGATGTAACCAACAATACCCGCAATTACAAATGGACCTATATCGAGACATGGGAAAGACGTTCCTGGTTCAACAGCTTGTATGATTTTATAGGAGGTTCAATTGTTCCGAGAGATCCTGCCAATGATGTTTCCACATGTTATAACTCCTCTAATGGCTCTACCTATCTCGTTGGCAACTCTAATGATCTGAAAGATGATGTCATCAGTTATCAACCTATTACAGAGATTGAGAAGCCTTCTGAAAAACTATATGTGCGTTACAGTATATTGGTGAATCAGATCGGACTCACCAAAGAGGCCTATGAATACTGGGATATCTTGAAGAAGAATACTGAGTTGCGCGGAACGCTTTTTGATCCGCAGCCCTCCAGGATGCCAACCAATATTGTATGCACCAACGATAGTAAACGTGAGGCTATCGGATTCATTTCCGTTGGTAAGGTTTCAGAGAAAAGGATTTTCATCATGAATTCTGCTGTGAATCTCTGGCCAACCAGGAATGAAGCCAATCCATGTGATTATTTTGAGTTTCCTAGGTTTCTGGCTGAGAGATTCCTGAGCCAAAACACCAATTATCTTCCTGCTTATTTTGTTACGGCTGGTGGGGGCTTTGGCGTGGCCATTAAGCAATGCATTGATTGTAGAATCACCGGCGGAGTAACCACTAAACCTGATTTCTGGTAAAGATGAAACAACGCGTTTACCATATTATTCTTTTGATGTTCTTGCTGACAGCAGCAGAGATGAAAGCGCATGCTCAATCTGCGCTACAGATAAAAACGCATACAGATCAGCAGGTGTATATCACAGGGGAAGATGTTTGGATTGATGTTTCTTTTTTAGGAAATATAGGATCGGCCAGAACCATGAGGGTTAGGTTGGTTGATAGAAATGGGATATCAAAAGCACAGGTCGAGATTGTTCCGAATAGCAATGGTGGATCTGCCTTCATCACCCTTCCTGAAAACCTGGTTTCAGATTATTATTTTATTGATGCCTATGTACAAGGGATGAGCGGAAACACAAGCCTCACTCCGATCATGATCATCAATCCCAAAATACCACCATCTAATTGCTCTTCTTCAACCTCCCTCAACATCTCTCAACCTCCCTCAACCTCCTCAAC
>JBKCOY010000055.1:0-25624 GCA_046309555.1 Chitinophagia bacterium | reverse complement strand
AGGAGATTGACAATTGCATGACATCAATTCCGGATCGGCTTACCGCCTTTTAAAACGGACTGCATTCTTTCCAGGGATTTGGGCTCTGTGCAAAGACTCAGAAAGGCCTCTCTCTCCAATTCCAGCAGATATTGTTCAGTGACGAGGGTCGTTTCGCTCAAATCTCCTCCACACATGACATGGGCCAGCTTTCTGGCAACCAATGCCTCATGGGCAGTGGCATATCCGGAAGTTTCCATAATGTGTACTCCAGCCAATAAAGTTCCGAGTCCGGACCTGCCGAGTACTTTCACCTCTTTTCTTTCCAGCGGCTTACGATATCCCTCTTCAAATATTGATAGAACGGATTGTTTGGCTTCACCAATCCTTCTATTTGGGTTCATAACAATGAGGTCATGGCCCTTTCTGAATATGCCAAGATCAAAAGCCTCCTGTGCAGAGGTAGAAACTTTTGCCAGTGCGATGGTTTCGAATCTTTTTTTCAGTGTAATTGTTTCCGGTTCGCCTTCATGCATTTCATCCGCAGCGCGCAAGACAAATTCTTTGGTGCCACCACCACCGGGGATCACACCAATACCCATCTCCACCAGTCCCATATACGTTTCTGCAGATGCACAGATTCTATCAGCATGCAAACTCATCTCACATGCACCGCCGAGGGATAGAGCGTGAGGGGCGATTACCACCGGAACCGCTGAATACCTGACCTTCATCATGGTGTCCTGAAAAATCCTGATGGCCTGTTCCAACTGGTCATGTTTCTTCTCCATGGCCAGCATGAGTATCATCCCCACATTTGCACCAGCTGAAAAATTCGGACCATCGTTGGCGATCACCAATCCCTTGAATTTTTTTTCTGCTATGCCGATGGCAGTCTGCATTCCTTCCAGCACTTCTGCGCCAATGCTTCCCATTTTGGTATGCCACTCCAATCCAACCACATCATCACCCAAATGATATACTTTGCTTGCAGTATTCTGCCAGATCTTCTGAGCCTGAAAATTACGCATCACCACGAACGCACGCTCCTGTGCTTTCGTCAGCGTAGGAATAAAATCATGGGATGCTGGTGCGTAAGCCTGCGGCTTCCCGTCGACAACATTATAAAAGGATTGGTTTCCATTGGAAATTAGCTCCTCTACCCAGGCTGCTACAGCATGACCCTGCGCTTTCATGGCGGATACCGTCTCGTGAACACCCAGCAGATCCCAGGTTTCAAAAATACCCAGCTCCCATCCGAAACCCGCTTTGATAGCGGCATCCAGGGCATGAACGTTATCTGCTACTCCAGGCACACGATGCGAAGCATAGCTGAACATGCGGTAAAAAAGATCCCGAAGGAAGGCGCCAGCCTGGTCATCAAATTGGAGCAATACCTTGATGCGCTCATGAATATCATCAATATTTTTAACTGCGTCAACTGCTGCGAATCTTGTTTTCCTGGGTGCTTCATATTCCAATGTCTGTGCATTGATGGAAAGGAAAATTTTCTTCCCGGATGCATCCTTTGCTTTCTTATAAAATCCTTGTGCGGTTTTATCCCCCAGCCATTGTTGCTGCAACATTTTTTCAATCCAAGATGGCAGTATGAGTTGTTCACGCAATTCGTCATCAGTGCAGAATTGATGAAGGCCTTTGGCTACAAAAGCCAGTGTATCCAGTCCAACTATATCGGCAGTTCTAAAAGTTGCTGACTTAGAGCGACCGATCAATTGACCCGTTAAAGCATCCACTTCATCAACAGAGAGACCTGAAGTCTCCATGGCATGCAAGATGGAGAGGAAGGCATGCGTACCGATCCTGTTGGCTACAAAGCCCGGCGTATCCTTACAGAGGATGGTGGTCTTACCTAAGTGAAGATCCCCGAATTGCATCAGCGTATCAATCACTGATGGATCGGTGAAACGAGTGGGGATGATCTCAAGCAACTGCAGGTATCGGGGCGGATTGAAAAAATGTGTTCCACAAAAATGCTTTTGAAAGTCTTCTGATCTTCCCTTCACCAAAAGATTCACCGGAATTCCAGATGTATTGGTGGTGATGAGTGTTCCTGCTCTTCTGAACTTTTCAACTTGTTCATACAAAGCCGCTTTGGCATCAGGTTTTTCTACGATGACTTCTATGATCCAATCACAACCATTGATGGAGGACATATCATCCTCAAAGTTTCCGGTTATGATCAGTTTGGCAGCATCAAATGAGTAGATAGGTGAAGGTGGATTTTGCAATGCTTTTTTCAGTGCATCATTCACCAATGCATTTCTTTTTTTGGGTGTATCTCCACTACTTGTTTCGGGGGTGGCTCGGTCCAGCAATAATACCGGAATGCCAATACCCGCAAAAAGACAGGCAATACGAGAGCCCATGATGCCGGAGCCAAGTATGGCAACTTTATGGATAGGAAATTTCATATCAGGATACTTTCCAGCCGCCTGCAGCAGCCTCACCAGCAGAAACAAAATGTAATTTTCCTGCAGCGTCTTCTGCCATCAGGATCATACCGTTGCTGTCGACACCTCTCATTTTGCGTGGTGCCAGATTGGCTACCACCACCACTTTTTGTCCCACGATGGCCTCCGGTTCAAAATGCATGGCGATACCTGAGAGGATCGTTCTTTTTTCAAAACCGAGATCCACCTCTAGTTGAAGTAATTTATCTGCCTTTGGTACTTTTTGTGCTGATATGATGATGCCGGTGCGCAGATCAATCTTTCCGAAATCATCAAAGACGATCTCTGCTTTCAGGTCATTCACGGGTGCAGATGATATAATGTTTTGTTCTTGTGCTGACGCTGCATGCATGGCTCCTGATTTGAGTTTTTCAATCTGGTCCTGTATCTCCTGGTCCTCTATTTTTCTGAAGAGCAACTGGGGTTCACGCAGGCTATATCCCATGCTCAGCAGTTTCATGCTGCCTGCATTTTGCCAATCCAACATTTTGTCAACCACCTTCATCATGTAACACATTTTCTTGGCAGTGGCAGGAAGGAAGGGTTGGATGAGGATGGCTAGGTTTGCAGTGAGCTGCAGACATTGGTGCATGCAGTTGTCGATCAACTGCTGTTTGGATGGATCTTCTGCCAAACCTTTTGCCACGATCCAGGGTTCTTTCTCTTGCATGTAACGATTTCCTTTACGCGACAAATCGATTACCTCAAACAAAGCTTCACGGAACCGATATTGCTCAAGGGAAGATTCAACTTTTTCTTTGGCAGACTGTATATCCTTCGCGAGTTGCTGATCTTTTTCATCAGCTACTTCGGCATGGAATTTTGGCACCTTACCGTTACAGAGTTTGTGCATCAGCACGAAAGTCCTGTTCACATAATTACCAAAGATCGAAACCAGTTCACTGTTAACAGCATCCTGAAATCCTTTCCACGTGAATTCGCTGTCTTTGGATTCAGGAGCGATCTGTGTGAGGTAATAGCGCAGCATGTCAACGCACTGATCACCACCATTTTCCTTCTTCACAAAATCATTGATATAGTCGCGCATTTCCAGTTTCCAATTTCTGCTGGTACTCATCTTATCTCCTTCCAGGTTCAGAAATTCATTGGCTGGAACATTGGTAGGCAGAATGTTACCATGCAATTTGAGCATGGTGGGGAAAATGATGCAATGGAAGACAATATTATCCTTCCCGATAAAATGCACCAACTGTGTATCGTTGTCGTACCAATACGGTTTCCAATCCTTGTTGTTATCGATTGCCCACTGTTTGGTTGCGGAGATATAACCGATAGGAGCATCAAACCATACATAGAGCACCTTTCCTTCTGCATCAGCGAGTGGCACTTTCACGCCCCAGTTGAGGTCGCGCGTAACAGCCCTGGATTGCAATCCACCTTCGATCCAGCTTTTGCATTGTCCCACTACGGAAGGTCGCCAGTCATCTTTATGCTGCGTTAGTATCCAATCTTTCAAGAAATCTTCATGTTTCGCCAAAGGCAGGTACCAGTGACTGGTCATTTTCTTCACCGGCGCTTGACCGCTGATGGTGCTGACCGGATTGATAAGTTCATCGGGACTTAGGGCTGTTCCGCAGGACTCACACTGATCGCCAAAGGCACGATCGCTTTTACAGTGTGGGCAAGTCCCTTTGATGAAGCGGTCGGCCAGAAAGGTTGAGGATGCTTCATCATAATATTGTTCCGTTTCCTTGGTCTCCAATTCTCCCCTTTCATGCAGATAGGTGAAGAATTCCCGTGAAGTTTCATGGTGCAGCGGATCAGAGGTACGGTGGTATATATCGAAGCTGATTTGCAGATCAGCGAAGTCCTCTTTCATGGCCTGGTGGTACTTGTCGATGATCGCCTGGGCCGTGGTACCCTCTTTCATGGCCTGAATAGGAATAGCAGTGCCATGTTCATCACTGCCACATACAAAAACAACATCCCGCTTCTGGGATCTCAGGTAACGGGCATAGATATCGGCAGGGATATATGCACCGGCCAGGTGACCGATGTGTTTAAGCCCATTGGCATAAGGCAGGGCGGAAGTGATCAGATAACGTTTGGGACTCACCATTCAGTTCATTGGTAAGTGCCAAAATTAGTCAATTGTTCACCAAAAAGAAGATAAAAGAAGGGTAGCCTTGCAGCTACCCATTTGATTTTGATTATTGATTCGCCAGGGCCTTTACATCAACAGGAGCTATCGCCCTTGAGTAAAAACGCAACTCATCAACTTTACCCACAAGTCCAGTAAAAGTATAATTTCCGCCTACTGTGACTTCAATATCTGTTGGAGCCAATCCTAAATCCAATCCAGTTTGCTCCTTTACCAGCGTACCATCAAAATAATGCCTGATAGTTCCGGTTGATTTTTCATAGGTTACCGCACAATGTTTCCAAGTATTTAACTTCAATACTGAAGCTGATCCAGATAACTGTGGTGTTACATATAAAGCGCCAAAGCCGACCATGAACATTAAAGGTGATATTGATGTTTTTCCCGCATTAAAGCCCCACTTTGCTCGCTGATACAAAATACTAATAAAGGGATCAGAATTTATATTCGCTTGGGTAAATTCAGTTGCAACAACCCAATAAGCAATTGAAAAGTCGTTGTTCAATGAAAATCTCGCATCTCCAGGAATTGTAATTCTAGAGTCAATAACCTTATTATTAAAAAAATAGGCTGAATTTTTTCTTCCTTTTCTATCGGAAGTCAGTGTTACATTCTGAGGGGTACCATGCAAATAATTTCCTGAAACATCATTGGCGTTACCAGAAAATGGATAATAGGCAAATAGTCCAGTTGAAAGATCGGCAGGACCTCCTGAATTCTTGGCAGTTTCTAATTCATCCAGAGTAAGAGACTGAGGAACTGTAACATCCTTCTTACAAGAGATGATAAATAAGGCAAATAGAAAAGTGAGTGAAAAACAGATTTTTGTTTTCATAATTAAGATTTAGGTTGGTCAATGTGAATTTTCAAAAATTGCCTATTTAAAAAAGAGAATTAGATATTTGGTCACAGAAGAAGACACCAAATACA
Source organism: Chitinophagia bacterium (assembly GCA_046309555.1). Classification (GTDB taxonomy): domain Bacteria; phylum Bacteroidota; class Bacteroidia; order Chitinophagales; family Chitinophagaceae; genus Pollutibacter. The sequence continues at coordinate 20,122 of JBKCOY010000055.1, read as the reverse complement.
AAAAAAATAAAAAGAAATATATAATATTGATATTATTGATTTTATATATTATGTTATATCTTAATTTAAAATTAGTCTCCAATAAGGTTTAGTGTAATAAGGTAGTATCACACATTTTATTTTCTTTACATGAGATTGAATTGTATGAAAATTTACCGCAGTCCATTCATCCTCCTTTCCTTTATTCTTATTCAGGCATATGGTCAAACCCAACCGCCAAAGATTATACAAAGGTTGATTGCAGAAAAAGGATCTGTAAAATCATTTTGGCAGAGGCCTAGCAATACAGTTATCCGGCCATATCTGCCGATCAATCTAATTCCATCCAAACTTCGGATGGAAAGATTTTATCTCGCTAAAAATTCTAGAGGTCTTTTCTATGGGATCGATGGAACCGGTATTGTATTTAGGCTGAGTAATTCCAACAATAAAATCAAAGCAACCAAAGTAGATTCCACCTATTTTATTGGAAACAATTTCAATGCTTTTTATTTTACGCATAGGGATTCAATCTATAGCTATGGAGGTTATGGATTTTGGAAAACAAATGGGCTACTAAGAAAATTTGATCATACACTTGGTGAATGGGAAGCCTTGATGCTCGACAAGGAATTTCCGTCAGAATTTCCATCTGTCGGACAAATATTTATGTGGAGTGATGAGAAGGAAAATAAACTATGGCTTTTTCAAAGAGCGGAGCACAATGTTTTTGGTGGAGACAAAAGAAATTTTTACCAAAATATATATTGCCTTGATTTAAATGATCACACTTGGAAAGATTTTGGAAAAACTATTGAAAGCGGGCATCAAATGATTTTTGATCACTCGGATGGAGTGTTAAGAATCAATGGATATAAAGGTGACGGTGAATTTTGGGACTTCAGAAATAACAGAATTTTAGAGATCGACTCTATCACAATATTGAATTGTAAAAGCCTGTTCAAAGGTGTTACACCGAATCTTGGCTTTACCATTGGCAATTGGATCTATTTTGGCAATGACGAGGCTAATACATTGGACAGCTTTGCAATAAACCTCCCCAGTTTCAAGGTAACCGGAAAAGAAATTTACAGTGAAAATTCTAAGAATGAAATAACAAATCAGGATTCGTATATTATTCTGCTCCAAAGAAATAAGTTATACATCATATTAATCAGCCTTCTGCTGCTTTCAATACCCTTATACCGAAAGTTTAAATTAGGAGCAAATAAAAGGCGGAGTAAAAATGTACATGAAACATTAGATCAGTTGCATCAATTGGAATCTGATGAAAAAAACATTCCATTCAATGAACTTGAAAAATTACTGATCAAAAAAATTAATTTTTACACTAAAGAGAAAGGCTCTATTACAATTGATGATATCAATAGAACATTGGGACTTTCCAGTAAAAATATGGCCGTTCAGAAAAAAAATAGAAATGAGATCATCAATCGCATCAATACAAAATGGGAGGCACATACCGGTAAAAAAGAAGTACTGATTCAGAAACAAAGATCCATTTTTGATAAAAGAAATTTTGAATATTTTATTTCTAAAAAGATGATTGATGATTCATTGATGCAAAAAATGATTGATGCAAATTGAAGCCGTTTTAATGTAAATTGCCCTTTCATTCAATGTCATGCACTCAATATTCCCCCCATACCTCCAGCCTGGTGATACAATCGCAATAGTTTGCCCTGCCGGATATATGCCGGCTGAAAAGGCAATGGCCTGCATCAATACATTGAAAAAATGGGGATATAAAGTGATCAAAGGGAAGACTGTTGGGGGCAGATCAAACAATTACTTTTCGGGAACAGATGAGGAAAGATTGAATGACCTCCAAAAAATGCTGGATGATCCGTCTGTCAATGCGATACTTTTTGGCAGAGGGGGATATGGAACTAGCCGCATACTCGACAAAATCAACTGGAAAAAATTTCTGAAAAATCCCAAGTGGATCATTGGATTCAGTGATATCACTATCCTTCACGGTTATATGCACCAGCAATTGGGTATAGCGAGTGTGCATGGGCCTATGTCGGGAGCGTTCAATGAAGACAATGGTATCAATCGGTATACGCTTTCTCTCAAGGATGCGCTTGAAGACAAACCGGTACATTTCATGGCAAAGCATCACAAGTTCAATCAATCAGGCAAAGCAAGTGCCCCTTTGGTGGGTGGAAATCTATGTCTGATGGCACATGGTATCGGAACTAACGCTGATTATGATACCAAGGGAAAGATTCTTTTCATTGAAGATATTGGTGAGCAGTTGTATAACATCGACAGGATGATGCTTCAAATGAAAAGATCTGGGAAACTGGATAAGCTGAAGGGCTTGATCGTTGGTGGATTTTCTGACACCAAAGACACAGAACGACCTTTTGGAAAGACAGCTTATGAAATCATTGCGGAACATGTGAAAGAATACCATTATCCCAAAGCCTTTGGATTCCCCATCAGCCATGATAAAGAAAACCTGGCCATTGTGATAGGCAAAAAATACAAGCTGGAAATAGATGAAGCTGGAACAATACTCTCAGCCTAGCCGATAAGATGTTTCAGGGCAGAGCCAATGTTGGTATAGATAAAATTGAAGCCCGTCTGTTGCAGTTTACTGCTATCCACAGTGGTACTTTTCAATACCTCAATACTCATCTCACCTAGCATGAGCTTGATCAAGAATGAGGGAACATGAACGGGAATGTATAAATTGCCGTTCATGGATCGTGCTATTCCAACTGTTAGATTTTTGTTTGTGGTTGGCATAGGTGCAACAAGATTGAAGGCCCCGCTCATGGCAGCGGTTTCAATAGCATGAACAAAGGCTCGGCAAAGATCATCAATGTGAATCCAGCTCACCACCTGCTCGCCTGTACCCAGAATGGCAGCAACGCCAGCCCGTACTGGTCTTTTAAATTCCGTCAGTGCTCCCCCCTCATTACTCAGCGCAATTCCCAGTCGGAATTTGACAAGGCGGATGCCCAGCGATTGAACCTGTTCAATACTTTCTTCCCAGGCTTTGCAGGTGTTTCCCAGAAAATCATCGAATGCAGGATCTTCTTCTGTAAAAGAAATTCCTTTGTCCGGACCATACCAACCGATGGCTGATGCCGAGATGACAGAACGTACCTTATTGGGTTGCTCTGACAAACATTTAAACAAACATTCACTGGAACGTGTGCGGCTAATCAGGATCGCTTCCTTCCTTTTTCTTGTCCACCTCTTTTTTGCCACACTTTCACCTGCCAGATGAATAATATGATCTGCCTGAGCCAATGCCTGGCTATCGATCATCATTTTATTGATATCCCATTTTGCATAATAAATTTTACCGCTGGCACGGAAACTATTCTGCTGTGTTGTGGTTTTGAATACCGATGCTGTTTCCAATGGGTTCCTGGACAGGATGATCACATCGTAACCTTGCTGCAGCAGCAATCTGCTCAATGCAGTTCCAATCATTCCGGTTCCTCCTGTGATCATAATTGTGGGCATTTGAAAAAGATTTCTTCAAAGTTACAACAAATAGAAAACCCCGGCCTAAATGGCCGGGGCTGGTACGGTCTGACGCTGGTTTTTCATCAGTCGGGTTTCTTTCCTTCAAGGAATGTGTTGATGGTGCTGATCTGCGTCACATTGTTTTCATCCGTTCCTACGGCATAACTGCTGTAGAATTTCTCAACGGAAGCCAAAGTGGTATTGTGCACCTGAAGATTCTGCCTTACATACGCAGGTATATTCTCGTATTCATTATTGGGATCTGAGGAATTGAAATTGAATGACAGGTTCCTGAGCTTATGCAAACGTTCAGCCGCCCTCGCCTTCTGGGCTTCTGCCTCATCAAATACTGAAGGAGCTTCCATGGTAATGGTTTCCATTACTATTTCTTCCTTCACTTCTTCTGCATCCAGTTGCGCTTCCTCATGAAAAACCAATTCAATGCTATCCTGTGTATCGTTTTCAGTTTCCTGTACAAAAGAAATAATTTCTGATACAGGGGCAGGGGCTGGAGTCTGAACAGGTTCCTGAATGTTCACAATCTCTTCAGGCGTTTCCTCAACATAGATTACAGACGGCTTTACCAATAGTCCGGCTGCAGCCACCACAGCTTTCTCGGTTTCGTCTTTTACTATTGTTGATTCTTCTTCTTGATGAAAACTTGGCACTTCGGCTACTGCAGTGACAACTTCGTCCTCAACAACACCCAAGTCCAGCTCAAAAACAACTGGTCCTTCTTCTTCTGCAACTTCTGCTTGTTCTTCGATCTCCTGAATCATTAGAGGTATGGCATCTTGTTCAGGATTTACAAATTCTACCTGTGAATCCAATTCAACCAAAACCGGCATTTCCACTACCGCCTGCTCTTGTACAGGAGAAATCAAAACTGTTTTTTCTTCCACCTGGGCAATAGGAGCAATATCCGCTTCAATTGCTTTTTCTTCAATAGGCACGAGTGAGATTACTTCTTTTTTGGGTTCTGGGTTAATGTCCAATGTGAACATGATCCTATCATCCTTCACTTCTTCCTTTCTGATCTCGGGTTTGTCGCCATATTGTGACTTCTGCTCAAATCCGGTTGCAATAATTGTAATGCTGATCTCATCGCCCAATGATTCATCATATCCCAATCCCAGAATGACATCTGCGTCGGGACCAGCCTGGGTCAGTAAATACTGCTGAATGGTCTCCACCTCGTCCATGGTAAATTCAGATTCTCCGGGGCGAGAGTTGATGTTGATCAGCACCCACTTTGCCCCCCTGATATCGTTATCATTCAACAATGGAGAATTCAATGCCTGCTCTATTGCGAGTTGAGCTCTTTCCTCTCCTTTTGCCCTTGCACTTCCCAGTATGGCCACACCACCATTTCTCATCACCGTGCAAACATCCGCAAAATCGACATTGATCTGCCCTGTTGTATTAATCACATCTGTTATACACTTTGCAGCAGTTGACAAAACATTATCAGCGGTAGACAATGCTGCGCTCATGGTAAGATTACCAAACTGATGTCTGAGTTTATCATTGCTGATCACAAGTAAAGTATCCACTTGGGATTTCAATTCTTTTATGCCTGCGTCTGCATACAATGCCCTTTTCTTGCCTTCATAAGAAAAAGGAGTGGTTACGATACCCACTGTAAGAATACCCATGTCTTTGCAAATCTTGGCGATGATCGGAGCACCTCCAGTTCCTGTTCCTCCACCCATTCCGGCCGTTACAAAGGCCATTTTGGTATTGACTTCCAGAATGCGTCGGATCTCTTCCAGACTTTCCTCGGTTGCCTGTTTACCGATTTCAGGATTTGCGCCTGCACCCAAACCCTGGGTCAGGGAAGGCCCAAGCTGTATCTTATTGGGCACCTTACTCTGTGCTAAAGATTGTGCATCAGTATTGCACACGATGAAATCGACACCTTCAATGTTGAGGCTGTGCATGTAGTTGACTGCATTACTGCCGCCACCACCAACACCAATAACTTTGATGATAGAAGATTGCTCTTTGGGTAAATCAAATTGTATCATATCAGGGAATTTAATGGGGGGTTTGCTGGTTTATGGTTATACGATTTTTAAAGTTTATTATCGCCTTCTTCATTGAAAAGATCAATCAGTCCATGCTTGATACTGTTCATGAAGTCAGAAAGTGTTTTTCTTTTCTTTACAGGAACTGATGTGTCTTCAGGAGTAACTTCAGGTTCTGTAACTACCCCAGTAGCGATGGGCTTAAGAATTGTTTTTTGTGCCTCAGGATACATTCGCTTATAATTACTTTCATAAATATTATATCCCTTCAGGATAAGTCCAATACAGGTTGCATACATGGGTTTTTCCAGTTCCGACAAATGATTGGCAGCAAGATGTTCGTTGGGATAACCCAATCTTGCATTCAGTCCAGTTGAATATTCTGTAAGTTGAATAAGATGTTTGAGCTGTGATCCTCCACCAGTAAGAACTATGCCGCCATTCAACATTTTGTTATCCAATCCTACCTGCTTGAGGTGGAAGGTTACAAAGGCCAATATTTCACTCATCCTCGCCTGTATGATTGATGCCAGGTTCTTCACGGAGATTTCTCTTGCAGGGAGTCCGCGCAATCCCGGAATCTTGATGAAAGCATTGCTCTGAGCATGATCCGCCAATGCACTGCCAAATTGAACTTTCATCCTTTCTGCCTGCGTTTTCAATACACCGAGACCCATTTTGATGTCATTGGTGATGTTTTCGCCTCCAAATGGAATAACTGCGGTATGCTTGAGAATCCCTTCATGAAATACCGCAAGATCTGTGGTACCACCACCGATATCCAGTATGGCAATGCCTGCTTCAATATCCTGCTCACTCATCACCGCTGCAGAAGAAGCCAATGGTTGCAACATCAGGTCTTTGACTTTCAAGCCTGCTTTTTCAACACTGCGGTTGATGTTGCGTATGGCATTTCTGTCGCCTGTGATGATGTGAAAATTGGCACCTACTTTAACACCGGTGTAGCCAATAGGATCAGCAATATTCTGAATATTATCAACTGTATATTCCTGCGGAATAACATCAATGATCTGATCGCCTGCGGGTATGTAGGTTTTATACTGATCAGCAATCAGTTGATCGATCTCAAACTGCTTGATCTCATCATCAGTAATCCTTCTGACCATATCACCGCGGGTTTGAAGGCTTTTGATGTGGTGGCCGGCAATACCAACATAGACTTCACTGATCTCCAATCCCGGATTGGATTCATAGCAGTTCTTCAAGGCTGTTTCAATTGCCTTGATCGTCTGATCGATGTTCAGCACCATTCCGTGCTGAACACCATTACTGCTGGCAAGTCCAAACCCCAGGATCTCCAGTTTGCCAAATTCATTTTTTCTTCCTGCGATAGCAGCGATCTTGGTGGTTCCGATATCAAGACCTACAATGATGGGTTGCTCGTGTGTCATAATGGTATTTTTTCCGCTTTTCTATTGATTTTTTGTATCTGTTTTAATTTTATTATTAACTGTATCAATGATAAGGTTCATGGCAGAGGTATCAGATTCGGGCAGACTATCAGCAATAGCATAAGGCACTCCTCTTCGTACACATACTACTTGATCCTTGAACTGCAGGTCGATGGATTCATATTTTGTCCACCCATGCTCTACCCCTAAGTGCTGATAGAGTTTCCTGAGTTTGGTCAACATCGCATCCCAATTATTGCCATTTCCGAGGCTAACTCGCTGGTCACCCAATTGTGTTATCATTTCAAAAATTCCATCTGCATTGATATTGATCTGTTCTACTTGCGCCATCCAGAATGGGTCTTTGCTGATCACTGCAGAAAGACCTGTAATTCTTCTCATGACCGCAGAATCTGTTGCATTGGCTCCGGAGGTATTGAAATTGGTGAAAACTGGAAGTTCTACTACATCAGATGTTTTCAAAGGGAGCAAATACAGCGAATCGTCGATGTAAAATGAATTTCCTTCCGGGCTGAATATTCTTGCTACAGGAGTACGCTGCTGCACATCAACATGAAGAATACTCTGCTGGTCAAAATAAATATTTGCATTGAGTACCCATGGGTTTTTCTTCAACTGCTTTTCAAGAGAGAAAAGATTGATATTGCTGATATACTTGCCTGTCGGATGATCTTTTTCCAGTGATGGCCACAATGCTCCAATGATCTCTGATTCATCCAGCATTCTAAAAGGCTTATTGTCGGTAAACGCTATTTCCAATGCCTTGCATTTTTGACGTTGCTCCTTTTGAACAGCGCTGACCAGAAGTACAGTGATGCCTCCACCAATTGCTACCCAGAGCAGTATGCCCAATACTTTCAATATAATGGCTTTGTATTTCATGCCCTCAACAAGCTCCGTTTTATGGGTTCTATCATTTTATCAATATCTCCAGCACCTGCAGTGATCAATAGTTCTGCATTAACAGCAGCAACGTATTCATCCAACTCATTCATCTCCACCATTGTCACATCACCTTTCATTTTTTCTGCTATGGTAGCGCTGCTTACCCCTTCTATCGGCAACTCTCTTGCAGGGTAAATGGGAAGTAATAATACATGATCAGCTAAATCCAAACTACTGGCAAACTCGCTAGCAAGATCTCTGGTACGTGTGTACAAGTGTGGCTGAAAAATGATTGTGCATTTACGACCGGGATACAACTCTTTCACACTTGTTAGCAGCATTCGCAACTCTTCGGGATGATGCGCATAGTCATCAATAAATATTTTCCCTTCGCTTTTGATGATGTATTCAAATCTTCTTTTTACTCCTCTGAAACCGGAGATGGCCAATTTTATTTTTTCTTCGGCAATTCCCAAATGTTTGGCAACGGCAATGGCAACAAGACTGTTTTCAACATTATGTCTTCCGCCCATGTTCAATTGTATTCCATCTATATGCCAGTCAGGACCTGCAACATCATATTGATAAGATCCGTCTTTGATATTGAAATTAGAAACATGAACATCAGCACTGCTGTTATCCATAGAATAGGTAAGATGGTGAGAAGCACAAAAATCTGCCTCCCTGCTCAAGCCCAATTTGGTCAACAACAAACCATTTTCTTTCAGGTTACCCGTGAATTCGATGAAAGCCGACTCCATCGCCTCTGCTGTTCCATAGATATCCAGATGATCAGGATCCATAGAAGAAATTGAGATCACATCGGGATATAATTTGAGGAAACTTCTGTCATATTCATCTGCTTCAATCACTGCAACCGGATTGGGATCACTCCAGAAATTGGTTTTATAATTTGTGGATATGCCTCCTAAGAAAGCATTACAACCAAAACCTGAATCACGAAGAACATGCCCCACCATGGCTGAGGTGGTGGTCTTCCCATGCGTTCCTGCTATACAAATATTATAAGTTGCCTTTGAAATGATCTGTAAGACATCACTGCGCTTGAGGAGTTGAACGTTCCTGTCGTGGCAGCTTCTGATGATCTTGTTGTCTATAGGAATCGCAGGGGTATAAACAACAATATCTGCATCCGTTGGACATTTTGAAGGATCCTCGTCATAATGGACAAAAATTCCTTCGGCCGTCAAGGTCTTGGTCAATTCTGTTTCAGCTCTGTCAAAACCAGACACGGAAGCCCCATGGTGATGAAAAAATCTTGCCAATGCACTCATTCCGATACCACCAATACCAATGAAGTATACTTTGCGAATGGATGATATGTTTAACAGAGCATTCATTTCTTTTCCAGGGTTTTGATCATCAATGATGCGATCTCATCATCTGCATCCTTCATTGAAAGTTGACGCGCTGCTGCAGAGAATGATTCACATTTATCGCTGTCAATCACCAGCTCAAGCATCCTGTCAACCAGCTCTTTTCCAGCATTTGCATCCCGCACCATAAGTGCTGCACCATTTTTAACCAAAACGGTTGCATTGACAGTCTGATGATCTTCTGCTGCATGGGGATAGGGCACCAGGATGGAAGGCTTACCACAGGCAGCGATTTCCGCCAATGCAATGGCACCTGATCTTGATACCACAACATCTGCAGCTGTATAGGCATAATGCATCTTGCTGATGAATTCAGTTACACACAATTCTTTTCTTTTTCTTGTATCAGCAGAAACCAGTTCAAGATTTCCTTTACCGGTTTGCCATATCAATTGTACGCCAGAGGCAATGATGCGATCGATATCTTTTGCTATGGCAGCATTGATGCTTCTTGCACCAAGACTACCGCCAATAACGAGTATGGTTGGTTTACCCTGCTTCAGGCCGAAGAAATCCATGGCATCTTCCATGGTCACCGCCGAATTGACAATTTCACTTCTGACAGGATTACCAGTTCGTACCAGCCTTTCCTTTGGAAAGAATTTCTCCATTCCCTCAGTGGCTACCATCACGAGATCAGCTTTTTTACCCAAAAGGATATTCGTTTTGCCCGCAAAAGAATTTGCTTCATGCAGGAAGGTTGCAATACCGTTTTGTTGTGCATATTTTAATACCGGGAAACTTGAATACCCACCAACACCAAAAGCAGCATCCGGGTGAAATTGGTTGAATATCTTTCTGACTTGAATAAAGCTTTTGACAAGTTTGAAAGGAAGGTTCCAGTTTTTTAACAAAGAGGTACGATTAAAGCCTGCGATATCGAGCCCTTCAATCCTATACCCTGCCTGCGGCACTTTTTCCATTTCCATTTTGCCTTTGGCCCCTACAAAAAGGATCTCAATGGAAGGACGCATCCTTCGCAGTGCATTGGCAACAGCGATCGCAGGGAAAATATGTCCCCCGGTTCCGCCGCCTGCTATGATGATCCTGTTCAAATGCATTATTCTTCGTTATTGTTTACGTTCAGTGGTGCTGCCTTACCTTCCTGTATCTCCACATTTCGCGCTACACTGAGAATGATACCGATTGCCAGACAAGTGAATAAAAATGAACTACCCCCCATGCTCACCAATGGAAGTGTAACACCGGTTACAGGGAACAGATTGACATTCACGGCCATATTGGCAAGTGCCTGTATGACCAATGTAAAACTGAGACCCAATGATAGGAATGCTCCAAATGCATATGGACATTTCTTCATAATCTTGATGCATCTGAAGAGGAATAAGAGATAGATGACCAGTACCAACGCTCCTCCCGCCAATCCATACTCTTCAATAATAATTGCGTAAACAAAATCCGAGTAAGGATGGGGTAAAAAATTTCTCGACTGACTGTTGCCAGGACCGAGTCCGAGCCAGCTTCCTTTGGCAATGGCGATCTTGGCTTGCTGAACCTGATAAGACACTTCCTGCTTGTCGGCATACATGAAATTCTGAACGCGCTTTATCCAGGTCTCAACTCTTCCCTTTGTTAAAGCGGCCGGAAGAGGTTCTGATTTTCCTTCTGCCTCGTTATAATAAAGTTTTGCAAATCCAATCAACATGGTCAATGGAATGGCTGCTATCAATATGACAAGCAAAAGATGTTTGACACTGGCTCTTCCGATAAATAGCAAGATCAAGCTGGTTGCACCTGTTAACAACGCTGTAGAGAGATTGGCAGGAGCGATCAATATACATATTATCAATACCGGGGTAATCACCGGAATAAATCCTTTCTTAAATTCCTTAATGGTATCCTGACGTTTACTCAACTGACGGCTGAGATACATGAAAAGCGCAAGTTTCGCAAGGTCAGAAGTCTGGAAAGTAAGGTTTATGATAGGCAGCTTGATCCACCTGTTGGCATCATTCAGACTTGTACCGAAGAATAAAGTATAGATAAGCAATGGAACAGAGAGTATGAACAGGAGCTGTGCTACCTTGGAATAATAGGTATAATTGACCAAATGTGCGAAATATATGATCACCAATCCAACTACAATAAATGCAATTTGCTTGAACAAATATGATTCTGTACTCTTGGATAATTTATATGCCAGGGTACCGGTACTGCTATACACTGCAAGCAGACTCACCATGGTCAGCAATACAACAATTGCCCAGATGACCTTGTCGCCTCGGGTCTGACTGGTTATACTTCCCAGTGAATATTGTTTGATATCGATATTATCTTTTTGCATGAAAGCTTAAAGTTCCAATACTGCTTTTTTGAATTGTATTCCTCTGTCTTCATAATTCTTGAATAGATCAAAGCTTGCACAGGCAGGACTGAGTAAAACAACATCACCCTTGGCAGATACCGCATAAGCTTTCTGCACCGCATCCGTTGCACTGTCAGCGTCCATGATCCTGCTTACTACACCCTCAAATGCCTGGTGTATTTTTTGATTATCAATACCCATGCAAATGATAGCCTTCACTTTTTCAGCAACCATTTCCCGTATCAATTCATAATCATTCCCCTTGTCCACACCCCCCAGTATCAAGGTTACTGGCTTGTCCATGCTTTCCAATGCAAACCAAGTGCTGTTTACATTTGTCGCTTTAGAATCATTGACAAATTCTATACCTCTGATGGTGGCAACTTTTTCCATCCTGTGTTCAAGGCTTTCAAAGGAAGTCACTGCATCTCTGATCTTATCTTTTCGGATTCCCACAACAGAACTGGCAACTGCAGCTGCCATTGTATTGTACTGGTTGTGTTTACCTTTTAAAGCGAAATCAAAAATGCTCATTGACATAGGCTCACCTTGCTTCACATGCATGGTACCGTCCTGGATGTAGGCGCCTTTGGGCAGTTGTTTTTGCATACTAATGGGTAGTGGTTGGGAATGAAATGGGTATTTGTTGATATAAGCAGCCGTAACAGGATCATCTGCATTGTAAATGAAGAAGTCCTCTTTGGTCTGATTTTTTACGATGTTGAATTTTGCGTGAATGTATTTCTCAAAATTGTAGTCATATCGATTGAGATGATCCTCTGTGATATTGGTTAGCACAGCAACATCAGGCCTAAAAGAGATGATATCATCAAGCTGAAAACTACTGATCTCCACAACATAAAGTGGTTTGGGATCTGTGGCAATCTGCCTTGCAATTGAGTTACCGATATTACCTACCAATGCACAATCCAATCCACCAGACTTACAAACCTGATAGATCATCGAAGTTGTTGTAGTCTTGCCATTGCTGCCAGTTATTCCAATGATTCGGCTCGAACCTTTATGGCGATAAGCAATCTCCATCTCACTGAGCACCGGAACACCTTTCTCAATCAATTGCTGAACCATCGTATTGCTATGTGGAATACCGGGACTCTTCATCACTTCATCGGCGATCAATACTGAGGATGGCGTATGACTTCCCTCTTCAAATTCAATCCTGTTGGCCAGCAACTCATCTTTGTAATGCTGCTTCAACATCCCTTCATCCGAAAGAAAAACATCGTATCCCTGCTGCTTACAGAGCAGCGCAGTTCCTACACCGCTTTCACCTCCTCCTAATATGACGATACGTTTTTTCAAATCTTTTTCTTTTATCTGATCTTTAGTGAAAGGATAGCAAACACAACAAACAATATGGTGACAATCCAGAAACGCACGGCTATCTTACTCTCGTGATATCCCTTCTTTTGATAGTGATGATGCAGAGGACTCATGAGAAAAACCCTTCGACCTTCGCCATATTTCTTCTTTGTGTATTTGAAATATCCTACCTGGATCATCACACTCAAATTCTCAACAAGGAAGACTGCACAGAAAATAGGTATCAGGAGTTCTTTTCTCACAATGATGGCAAGTGAAGCAATGATACCCCCAAGAGCAAGACTACCTGTATCTCCCATGAATACCTGTGCAGGGTAAGTGTTGTACCACAGGAAGCCGATACAAGCACCGATCATGGCAGCAATGAAAATGGATACCTCACCCAAGTTGGGGATGTACATGATATTGAGGTAATCCGCAAGAATAAGATTACCGCTAGCGTAAGCAAACAATGCAAGGCAGGCCCCTATGATTGCAGAAACACCTGTTGCCAGTCCATCTAGCCCATCCGTAATATTGGCTCCATTGGAAACAGCTGTAACAATGAAGATGATTACGATCATATAAACAACCCAGCCATATTGCCTTAATGATGCCGGCAACAATCTGGCGTAGTTGAATTCATGATCCTTGATGAAAGGAATGGTTGTTATGGGCTCATTGGCTTTTACGAAGTATCTTACGCCGCCCTGATATTTTACTTCGCTGGCCCCTTGTGGCTTACCCTGCCCTTTGAATTCACGCATTACCTTTACGTTGTCGTTGAACAGCAGTGTCAAACTGATGATTACGCCCAAACCAACTTGTCCCAATACTTTGAACCATCCTGCTAGGCCATCATCATTTCCCTTTCTGTATGGAATGCCTTTTTGTTGTGCGATTCGTTTTGCCCTTAGCTTTAAATAATCATCCACAAATCCAACAAGACCCAACCATACAGTACTCAACAGGAGCAGTTTGATGTAAACCTTATCGAGATTGGCAAAAAGAAGTGTTGGTATCAAGATACCCATGAGGATGATGAATCCCCCCATGGTTGGGGTTCCCTTTTTCTGTTCTTCACCTTGAAGTCCGAGTTCGCGTACACTTTCTCCTACCTGAAGCTTTAACAGCAGGTTGATGATCCTTTTACCATAGACCATGGTTATGGTGAGTGACAAAAGAACTGCCAACATTGACCGGAAGGTGATGAACTGGAAGAGTCCCATCCCCGGAAAACGAAGGTGCTCACTTTGCAACCATTGGTAAAATTGATAGATCATCTTCTCTTATTTTTCCAGTTCAGTGATGGTTTCGTTCAATATACTTCTGTCATCAAAAGGAATTTTTACTCCCTTGATCTCCTGATACTTTTCATGACCCTTACCGGCCACCAAAATGATATCCTCTTCCCTTGCCATCATCACTGCAGTTTTAATGGCCTCTCTTCTATCAGCGATCATCAATACTTTCCTCTTGAGATCGAACTCCATTCCTTCTACCATATCGAGAAGAATCTGTTGTGGATCCTCTGATCTCGGATTATCAGATGTGAAGATTGCCTTACTGCTGAATTCTGCAGCTGCCTCTCCCATTGATTTTCTTTTTGAACGGTCTCTATCGCCGCCACAACCTATAACGGTTATGATCTGCTCACCGCCTTTTTGTAGTCTCTTGATAGTAGACAAAACATTCAGCAATGCATCGGGAGTATGCGCATAATCTACGATTGTGGTGATACCCATTTTTGGAGAAACCAAACAATCGAAGCGGCCCTCAGCGCCGGAAAGATTGCTTAATGTTTGCAATACATCCTGCTTGTCTTCTCCAAGACAAATCGCTGTAGCATATACGGCCAGGAGGTTATAGGCATTGAATTCACCAACAAGTCGAAAATGAACATCCAGCTCATTCACCAGCATTTGCAGCCCAGTGATACTATTATCAATGATTCTGCCTTTAAAATCTGCCACAGAACGAAGGCTATAGTAGAATTTATCAGCTGATGTGTTTTGCAACATCACTACCCCATTGCGATCATCCATGTTGCTGATTGCAAAGGATGAAGATGGAAGCTCATCAAAAAACTTTTTCTTCACCCGGATGTACTCATCAAACGTTTTGTGATAATCAAGATGATCATGGGTAATGTTGGTGAAAATCGCACCTGTGAATTGCAGTCCGGATATACGATGCTGATGAATTGCATGGCTACTTACTTCCATGAAAGCATGGGTACAACCAGCATCCACCATTCCCTTCAGTAATTTATTGAGTGCAATCGGATCAGGTGTTGTATGTGTGGAAGGAATGATTTCTGTACCGATGATGTTGTTCACGGTGGAGATCAAGCCTGAGGGATTATCCATTGCAGTAAACAACTTGTACAGCAGGGTTGCAACTGTGGTTTTTCCATTGGTGCCGGTTACGCCCACCAACTTCAATTTTTTGGTAGGCTCGCCAAAAAACGCATGGGCCAAGATGCCTGCAGCCACAGATGTATCATTGGTCTGTACATAGGTAATGGCCGAATCAAGCGTTGATGGAAATACTTCGCAAATAATAGCTGTTGCGCCATTGATGATGGCATTGGAAATATGGTCATGGCCATCCTGACCGACTCCTTTAACCGCAATAAAACAAGCTCCGGAGGTAACTTTACGGGAGTCAATTTGGATATCCAGGACAAGGAGATCGGTTCGGCCACTGAGTGACCTGATTCTTACATTATATAATATGTCCTGCAGCAACGCCATCAATCAACAGAATTTCCGAGTGTGAGATAAATGGTTTGTCCACGCTGTATGGCAGTACCAGGAAGAATGGACTGAGCAGTTACTTTTCCTTTTCCAGTTGCGATAACCTGAAGCTGCTGTTTTTCAAGCAAGGTCAACGCATCTTTCAGACCGAAACCCAAAAGATCAGGCATCACGCTGTTTTGAACCAGATGGTCTCTTGACACATAGGACTGGCTACCAAATGACATGGATGTCCATTTGCCTGATTTTACTGAATCAGAGATTTTCACGCTTACTTCTGAAGCAATGATCTTGAAATCTTCATCTGAACCCCTCCATACCGCTTTTGTACTATCAGCATATCTCACATGCTTGTAACTGGCATAAAGTTGAGGATCTACCGTAAACAACTTTGTTGCGATCTCCCTGAATACCGGACCTGCTATTTGAGCCCCATAATAATTTTTTGCTGACGGCTTATTTTTGATTACCACGATACAGGAATATTTTGGATCATTGGCAGGAAAATAACCGGCGAAAGACGACTGATAAATATGATCAGTATATCCCTTGTTGCCATTGGCCACCATTGCAGTTCCTGTTTTACCCGCTATGGAATAATAGGGATTACTCAAACTTTTTGCGGTACCATTGATAACAACACCTTCCAGTGCCTTTCGGAGTTGTAACAGGGTTTTATCACTGCAAATAGAATTCTCCAATATGACAGGCTTGAATTCCTGGATTGGTTGTCCATCTCTCATAATAGCATTCACCAGATAAGGCTTCATCATTTTTCCGCCATTGGCAACTGCATTATATACCATCAGGGTTTGGAGAGGGCTGATGGAGACATTGTATCCAAAGCTCATCCAGGGAAGGGTTACATTGCTCCAGTATCTGCCAGAAGGATTTGGGATATAAGAGTTTGATTCTCCAACAAGGTCTATGCCGGTGGGTTTGTTCAAATGAAGACGTTCCAGATGCTTGATGAATTTTGACGGATTTTTATAATAATGTGTTACCGCCAACTTAGCCATACCAACATTTGAACTGAGTTCAAATGCCTGCTGATAGGTTACATCAGTACGATGATGTGGCTCACTGTCTTTCACAATTCTTCCGCTGAATTCCCATCTTCCGCCCTCAAGATTAACATGACTGGAGAGGCTGATGTATTGGTCTTCCAGAGCAGCGAGGAGGGTCATGAGTTTAAAAGTGGATCCTGGCTCTGACCGGATGATTGCATAATTGTAATCTTCAGAATAGCTTCCATCAGACTGCCTGCCCAGATTTGCTATGGCTTTGATTTTGCCCGTCTTAACTTCCATAACTATGCAGGTTCCATTTGTACATTCATTTGCCTGCAAGATTTTCAAAAGTGCCTGCTCTGCAACATCCTGAATATTGATGTCGAGAGTGGTAATGATATCTTTACCATTTTGCGGTTCAATCTCATAACCTTCAACTGGCACAAAAGCTCCACCTGCAATTCTGCGCACAAGCCTCTTTCCGGTTACACCTTTTAACAAACTATCATAGGTTTTTTCCAATCCTACATTTGCCGAAACCAACTTTCCTTTCTCATCACGATAATCTCTTGAGAGCCCGATTGTTCTGTTGGCTAATAATCCAAAGGGTGCAATTCGTTTTTCCTTTTCAATAAATATGAACCCGTTTTTATTCTTATTTTTCTTTATAAAATTGATGCTCTTCAGTTTTTGGTATTGATTGAAATCTATATTCTTATGTAGCAAATGGTATCTGTCCTGCCGGTTAAAGACGCCCACCAGCTCTCGCTTGTATTGTGAGGGAGTACCATTGGCCAGTATTGCAGATAATTCTATGGCTAAACTGTCTACTTGCTTCTTGAAAATTGCTCCATTTTTTTGCTGTATGCCTTCTGCCCCGAAATCAAGATAAATATCAAAATTAGGGATAGAGCTGCTGAGCATTCGTCCATCTTCACTATAGATAGAACCCCTTTCAGCATCCATTTCACGATATTCTAGATGCAAACTATCACTCAACGATTTCCAGTAACTGCCTTCGGCGGTTTGGATGTAAAAGGCTTTGGCAAAAACAAAGATGCCCAGTATTACCATGATGAGGTAGACCAGATATGTTCGCCACAATATGTCCTTTTTCGTTTCCAAATGCTAATTTTTTTGTCCGCTTTTACCAGGCGTACTGTCGTTTATTATTACCGGGGGCACTAATATTTCTTTTACGCCAAATGGAGCAACTGTTTTGATTACTTCTGATTGCTTGGTCATGAACATCCATTCACTTCTCACCATCTTGTACTCATATTGCATATCTCTCAATTCTTTGCTTGTCTTGCTGATATCCTTTATGGTCTTTTCAGCATGATGCCCATTATAGATATATATAACAGCAAGAGCGGAGAGATACAGAAAGAAGGGTATGTTTTTGACCAACCATGTCTGATTGATCACAAACCATTTATTTTCTTTTTTTTGCTCGCTCATTTCTGAAACTTTTATTTATCTATACTTTAATCCCAATTCTCATTCTCGCACTTCTTGATCTTGGATTCATTTTCAATTCTTCATCCGATGGTTCAACTGGCTTTTTATTCAACGGTGCAAAAGGTTTTGCCACTCGTGTTCCAAAAACCGGATCTGTCTCTCTGTTCAGGTCATCGCCTTCCTTAAAAAATTGCTTTACTATTCTGTCTTCAATACTGTGAAAAGTAATAACCACCATCCTGCCCCCCGGTTTTAGCATTTCAACAGACTGACGAAGCAGATCTTCCAGTGCGCCCACCTCATCATTAACAGCTATCCGTAATGCCTGAAATACCTGCGCGAGATATTTATGCGGATTTCCTTTCACAATAGGGGCTATTGCATCTTTCAATTCTTTGATGGTACGGACTGGCGTATGCGATGCGAGATTATAGAGAAGCCTAGACAAGGTCTTGGCATTGGTGACTTCTCCAAATTCCTGAAAGATTCTTTGTAGCTCCTCTGCACTGGCTGTTTTGATAAAATCTGCTGCTGTTTGTCCCTGTGACACATCCATGCGCATATCCAGAGGTGCATCAAAACGAATAGAAAATCCTCTGGAGGGCTCATCAAACTGATGACTGCTTACGCCAAGATCAGCCAGGATGCCGTCTACTGCTTCCACGTTGTGGAGTCGCAAAAAGCGCGAGAGATGACGAAAGTTATGAGGGATAAAAATCAGGCGTGTATCAGCAGTCAGGTTTGCTTTTGCATCTTGATCTTGATCAAATGCAAATAGCCTTCCCTTTTCATTGAGCCTGGACAGGATTTCCCTTGAATGACCCCCACCGCCAAACGTACAATCAACATAGATTCCACTTGGATCAATATTGAGTGCGTCAATCGCCTCCTTGAGCATCACCGGAACATGATAAGGGGCACCATTGCCATCCTCTACCCTGATCCTGTGCTGCTGCTCTCCCATTTTCAGCGTAGGTTTTTCATTGTTGGTCTTTCTTCGCCATCACTTCCGCAGCAAGACTGCTGAAAGATTCGGGTGAAAAATTGTCAAAGAACTGCTGATACTTATTTTTATCCCATATTTCCATTTTGTTCATTGCAGATACCAGAATGATATCCTTTTCCAAACCTGCATATTCCATGAGGCTTTTCGGCAACAAGATCCTTCCGGCACTGTCAAGCTCCAGCTGCATTGCTCCATTCAGGAAAAAACGCCTGAACTCCCTGACTTTTGGATCAAAATCATTTAGAGTACTGATGCTTTCGTAAAGTGGCTTCCAGCTTTGGGTCGGATACATAGAAAGGCATTTCTCAAAACCCCGGTTTACAACAAAAACGGGCGCTTCGCCTTCCGGCAGCTGTTTTTTTATGCCTGCCGGCAGAAGAAACCTACCTTTGCTGTCGAGGGTAGCCTCATATTCGCCGATGAAACCGATCATTTACAATGAATTAGATGAAATAACCATTTACTGACACAAATTAACACAATTTCCCACTTTCATATCCCAAAATGACATTCTATATTTATCCACAGCGGAAAGCCTTGCCAGCACTGCATTTCAAGCTAAAAAGCCCTTTTTGTTGTGATTATACCTTCTTGCGCTGTGCATAACCTGTGAATTACCTGTGGATTCATGAAAAATATTAGCAGCATACCGGATTTTGAAATGTCTTCGTTTGACTATTCACTTCCTGCAGAACAGATTGCAGAAACGCCTCTACCGGATCGGGATGCATCTAAGTTGCTCGTATGGAAAAATGGGGAAATACATCATGACCATTACATCCATCTTGCAAATCATCTGCCAGCTGATACTCACCTCGTCTTTAACAACTCAAAAGTGATTGCGGCCAGGCTCAAATTCAAAAAAGCATCCGGTGGTGAAATTGAAATATTTTTACTGGAACCGGCAAATGGTGATTATGCTGCATTGCATGATCTTGGGAATAGCACCTGGAAGTGTATGGTAGGCGGTATCAAAAAATGGAAACACCAAGAGCCCCTGGAACTT
>JBKCOY010000054.1:0-5460 GCA_046309555.1 Chitinophagia bacterium | reverse complement strand
TATTGTAGTGGCACAAATAACTATATTATTCATTTAATTGGATATGTAGTCATAGTTAACTCTAAAAAAAGATAATTCCAATGATATCAAGCATAATATCATGGAAGGACATCCTCACTTCCTAATTTTTTTATTACCCTTAATTGTCTCCCTAGCCAGACAAAGCTTAAAATCTATTATACCCAAATTATGAGACTAACCGTAAAGTTCAAATTGTATAAAGATTACTTTCACTTTTTCTTCAAAGTGAACATTGATTGAATTTCAATGCCTTACGATACTACTCGCTTAAGATGCGCTAAAAAATGTTCACTTAGGCGGCAATTGTTCTAGATCAGAATATTTTAGCTATTAACCTATTTCATATTTAAAATATTCGCCATGTCAAAGAAAAATCAGAAGACTACGACCTACAGTTTGGATTGGGAGACTGTCGTTAACCTCGAATCTAGACTACTCAGAGACTTTCAAATCAAAAAAAACACCTAGTGCAGCCCGAAATCTTCTCATGGTTTCCATTGGCACTCGACTTGGACTCCCTATTATTGACAATCTGGGACTATAATGGGAGTATTTAAGGCGCTTAAATGTTGGCGAGAGATTTATACGGATTGAGAAGAAAACAGGAAAAGAGAGAGTTCTGGTGATGTAAAGTAAACTCCGGGGCTACTAGATGTGATCATAGAAATTGCAAGGTCCCCAAAATTTAAACCATTCGGATTTAGAGATTACTTTCTAACTTAAATGGTTTAAACACGAAAAAGAAGAATTTTTCAGAGGCACAGATTGTGTCGATTTTGAGAACACAGGAAACTGGCAGGACAGTCAGGGACATTTGTCGCGAACATGGTATCAGTGACGCCCCCTTTTACAATTGGAAGGTAAAGTATGGCGGAATGGAAGTGAGCGATGTGGTTCGGATGAAAGATCTTCAAAATGAAAATGCAAGGTTAAAACGAATTGTTGCGAATCTGACCTTGGAAATTAATGCTGTAAAAACGGTACTTGAAAAAAAGTACGGAGGCCTGACGATAAACGAGAAGCGGTAGAACTTTTGGTTCAGGAGAAGTTGAGTGTTCGTCAGGCCTGTTGACTGGTCTCTTTGCCCAGATCTGCAATAACCTATAAAAAGGTTTACAGGGATGATAGTTCTTTGATTAAAGCCTTGAACGAGCTGGTAGAAAAGCATCCATCAATTGGTTTTTGGAAGTGTTTTTACCGGCTTCGTAGAAATGGATTGGATTGTAATCATAAACGGTTGTACCGTGTTTACACCATGTTGAAACTCAACATAAGAAGAAAGCCAAAACGAAGAATCCCCGAGCGAGTAAAGGAACCTCTTTTGATTCCTGATGGAATGAATAAAAGCTGGAGTATGGATTTTATGTCAGACAGTTTGGTTGATGGCAGAAGGTTCAGGCTACTTGATGTCATGGATGATTATAACCGTGAATCCCTTTCCATTGAAGTAGATACTTCGTTACCAAACTTAAGGGTTATCAGAGTTTTGGAGAGGCTTGTTGTTCACAGAGGAAAGCCTGAATCAACACGCATGGATAATGGACCTGAGTTTATAAGTGAAAAATTAAAAGTATGGTGCGAAGAAAGAGGTATTCGTTTATTGTTCATCCAGATAGGAAAACCGGCACAAAATGCTTTTATCGAAAGAAAAAATGTATCAATGAGAAAAGAATTGCTTGACGCTTATCTGTTTTTTACACTCGATGAAGTGAGAATGATTGCTGAAGAGTGGCGATTGGATTATAACCATGAGAGACCACATGCAGCACTCGGTTTTGTACCCCCCCGGCAGAATATATTTAATCCGTTTACCTAAAACTACTAAGACTCCAAAAAACTCTAATCCATTATTGTCCAAAAATAAGGGGAGCTTTCACCTTGAATTTTTGGGTGTTAGTACGAATTTGACGGAAATCAGTGAGTATTTCCACCCTGTAGATACTTCAAGTCAAAATTGACCAAATCAATTCTGTCGTAAATACATCTTTTCGAAGTGAAAAAAACTGGTCCTAATATCAGCGATACCCTAGTGAGAGAAGGTAAGTACCAGCGCCTCAGTTTATTTTTAAAGCTTTCAAGAAATTCTTTCTGTACTAGGCATATCATCGTAGATTTTCCCATACAGATTCCTGCTGCCAGCCGATCATTTCTGCCAACCCCCGCTTGAAAAAATGGCATTCTCTCTCTTATACTTTGCTGATGGATTTCATCAACCCATTCCGATTCATCGGTCGTGCTTGATGGACTCTTTCAACACCTACAAGAACACATTGAATATTTGTGAGGTCGAGATCTGGTAAGGCCCCCAAAAGTGGCTCTAAGTAGAGAATTCAAACTAATGCAGACATATCTCTCAAATGGTCAATTCTTTAAAGAAGATCCTATTATTATACCGAAACATCAATCCACATTAAATTCAACCAAATTATGAAGAATTAACTTTTGACTTTGAGAATACCGTTATACCGCCTAGTCCCTCTCTTTTTAATTTTCATAAGCGGCAATATTTCATCTTTGAGCTGCTCAAAAACTTCAATCATCCCTGATTTGTGATTCTTTCGAAAGCGGAGCAGAAACCTCTTTTCCGGATATATATCTCTCAAGTATGGCGACATATTATAATCAGCTTGCGTTAGAGTCATGATTTTTCTGCTTTTTTTATAAACGCGGATATATCCCAGCTTTACACACTTGTCCTTGATACGCAATGCTTTTGTAGGGCTGCATTTAAACAGTAATCCTAATCCAAATTTCCCCAATCCAGGATAGGATCCCGGTTGTGTAGCATCGCTTTTTATGGCTACGGGGATCCTACCAGATTGGCGTTTTATTGCATATTGTTGTTGGATTAGTTTGGCATTCAGCAGTGCTGCATAAATGAAATATTTTACATGCTGCAAGTCTGCCTGATTCAAACGCAATACTTTAGAGTTTGACAGACCCATGTTCAGGCATATTCTTCGCATGCTTCTGATATAAATGACCCGTTGATTATTATCAAAGCCGATCCATCCAATATTTATGAGTTGTTTTAAAGCTTTGCGTCGGCTTGGTTGTGATGAAAGCCCAGGTAAAGCACTTAAAAGGCGATTTGCCTGTTTTAAGCCTAGAATACCAGCTGAACATATTTGCAGCCCTAAATAGGCTGAAAATGCCTGGAATTCGTTGTTGTGGCACACGTATTCGCAGAGTGCCACTGGCACATTCAAATAAGGCTTCATAATTGCGTTATTTATACCCCAAAGGAAGAGAAATCAATTCCAATGAAATCTTGATGGATCGTACCAAACAGGTAGGTATCGCTTGGGGTAAAGTTTGACGGCCTTATTGTTTACAAAATCACTTAAGATAGCTTTTGCATCTTTTGAAATAATGGGCATTTTACCAAAATCAAAGCAGTCTGGATCTGCTTCCTGCCCACATTTAAGTAGCTGATAATGTTCGATTTCAGTGTCTGCCGATTCAGAGCAGCAATATTGAATGGCGATCACGCCTTGTTCGAGCAAGTCATCAATCAAATTCTTTACTCGGGCTTCAGTAGTCAAATACATGGCTTTATTTTTTATAGGTTAGGATATTGTACTTTGCTGCTGCAATTATTTCCTCCTCTGTTTTTCTTGAGTATTGCTCAAGCCATTCATCAAGCTTATGTTTATCAAACAAGATTCGCTTGCCAAATTTCAGGAAGGGAATTTTACGTTTACAGGTGTACTTGTAAATTGAATTTTTGGGCAATCTCAAATATTCAGATGCCTCTTCGATGGTAAATAAAGTCTTCATGGGATTTAGTTGGGGTTGTTTTGTGACCCCCTCAATAAAAATATACAACACAAAATGTTGCTCACCAATAGCCAGTAATGATCATAGCATTAAAGTGACGGATAATATGGCTATGGTTTACCTAACTTTTAAAAGTTTATCTTAAACAAGATTTTCAGTCGCCTTTTTAATCGTTTCTCTTCGGAATGAATTGAGATAGCTTCTGGTTGTGAGCAGGCTTGTATGTCCAAGACTTTCACTGATCACCTCAATGGGTACTCCTGCGTTTTTCATGGCTTGGGCGAAACTGTGCCTGGCGGAATAACAAGTGCAGCGGTTGTTTATGTTAAGTCTTTCTGCTATCCTCTTCATGTATCGGTTGATCAGTTTAACAAGTTGATCCACATCCTTACATATTTTTTCCTCGCTTGAACCTTCTTTTAAGCCCCGGACAAGAAAAAGCGACTTGTCTTCAGACCATTTTTCAATAATACTTTTTGCTTCCTCCCGAAGGTATATGACAACCGGAAGGGCATTATTTGCAGTATCAGACGTTTTCTTTCGGACCAGTGTTATGTAATCATCCTCGCGGTCATCTTTTCTGATCCGGAATAAATCTGTGGGGTTTAAACCATTGCAGAAAAAGAGTAAAAGCCACATATCCCTTGCCCATTCTTCTGTAAGCGAGTTAAAAGAAGTCAAATCGATGATCTTTTTGAGATCCTCTTTGTCAAGTGCTTTTTTGATATTTCTTCCTTTGGGAATAGTGTACTTTGCTTTTTTGAAAGGATATGCTGCAGCATCCAATACAACTCGGTCGGAGATTGCCTTGTTATATAGTGCTCTTAAATTTCTAAGATTGATGCCTACAGTCGTTGTCGAATATCCTTGATCCGTCATGTACTTTTCATATTCCTTAAGAAATTCAGGGGTAATATCATAGAACCCAATTTTCTTTCTGAATTTTTTTAGGGACCGCATGGCTGTCCTATAGGTGAAAGCAGTTTTTATTTTTCCAAGCTGATGCTTTTGGTTCCAAATTTCTTCAAAGAATGGGAAAATGTCATTCACATCCTTGACGGATTGCTTTAGTTGATTGTCAAGCAGTGAAAAGGAAAAATGGGGGATGTTTTCTATTGCCTCCCGAATGCCCTGAAGTTTCGCATCAAGCGTAATCCTAATTTCTCTGAATGCTTGTTTGACTTTTGTGGCCATGACTGCATCAAATTCTGCCTGGCTGAGATCAATGCCGGTAGGATAATATTTTTGCTGCCGTAAAAACGTAACTCTTATTTTCACCGGAAAAGTGTTGTCTGTTTTCTTGCGTCTGGTATCAAGTACAATCTGTGTTATGGGCTTCAGGATTTGCATACAATTTGCATACATTTGTAGCAAATATCGGCTAAATACTAAGTATATTAGCAATATTAGTTTTACACAAAGTGTTGAAAATCCATAAAATAGAAGCCTATAGCAAATATCAGCTAAATAATTTAGCCGACTGTTAATCAGAGGGTCACTGGTTCAAGTCCAGTCTGAGGAGCGGATATAAAGATAAAAGGGTTATACTTTGATAGTATGACCCTTTTTTATTTCATAACTGCACGTATATCAATACTTATTTATTGTTTTTCAATGATTTTTTATTATTTTTGTGTCACAAACTTAGAAAAGCATGGA
>JBKCOY010000053.1:0-5742 GCA_046309555.1 Chitinophagia bacterium | reverse complement strand
TCTTAATTTCCACTGATATCTGTCATCTGAATTCTAAAATCTAACGTCTAATTTCTAACTACTAACATCTAACAATGAACAAGGTCATCAACATCAATTTCCAGGGTCGCGTGATCCCTATCGAGGAACCCGCTTATGAGGAATTGAAAAAATATGTGGAAAGTCTTCGTCAATATTTTATCAATGAAGAAGGCAGGGAAGAGATCATCAATGATATTGAGAACAGGATAGCAGAGTTGTTCAATGAAAAACTCAAGATCAGCGGAGTTTCCTTCATCAGCGAAGCGCATGTGGAAGCAATTATCGCCAGCATGGGCCGACCTGAGCAATTTGAAGAACCAGTCTCTTCAACTACCTCAACCTCTTCAACCCCTTCAACCTCCTCAACCTCCTCAACCCCTTCAACCTCCTCCACTTCTCCCCTCTACCGCAACGCCAATGAAAAGATCCTGGGTGGTGTCTGTAGTGGAATTGCAGCGTACTTCAAGATCGATACTACGATCATAAGGGTATTGTTTGCCATGCTGGCGGTGGGATCATTTGGGTTTGGTCTGCTCTTGTATATTGTATTGTGGGTGATTCTTCCGGAACGTTATCTCAGTGCAGTAGCAGTCACCAGAAAACTATATCGTGATCCCGAACAAAAAGTATTGGGTGGTGTCTCCAGTGGTTTGGCGCATTACTTCAACATTCAGGTTTGGATCCCACGCCTGATCTTCGCTATCCCATTTATTGCAAGTGCCGTAGAATCCATTTTCAATTGGGTCCATTTCAGTGGAGCATTTTCACTTCCGGTTGGAACCTGGT
The DNA here is from genome assembly GCA_046309555.1 of Chitinophagia bacterium. Classification (GTDB taxonomy): domain Bacteria; phylum Bacteroidota; class Bacteroidia; order Chitinophagales; family Chitinophagaceae; genus Pollutibacter. The sequence continues at coordinate 4,935 of JBKCOY010000053.1, read as the reverse complement.
TTTTGATCTATGTCATCCTCTGGGCGGTTGTGCCCAAGGCAGTTACTGCATCAGAGCGAATGGAAATGAAGGGCGAAAAAATTGATCTTGAATCGATCAAGAACAAGGTCAAAGAAGAAATGAGTGAGGTCAAATCCAATCTTGGTCAAAAAGCAGATAAATGGAAAACGGAATTTGGCAGCAAAGCCGCTGAAATGAGTCAGGAGGCGAGAGAGTCGGCACAGCGATTTGCCGGGCAGACTGGTCCTGCATTTAAAAAATCAGGAAATAGATTTGTGCGTCTTCTTGTCAGCCTGCTCAAAGTTTTCCTATTTTTTATCGGCGGTATCATTGCCATCTCATTGATCGCAGCTGCCATAGGCATTCTTGGTGTTGGCAATTCTTTAATGCCGCTAAAGAATTTTCTGGTGCAGAGTCAAACTGTTCAATGGTATGCCTGGGCCACCCTCATCCTGTTCATCATTGTTCCCATCGTAGGCGTCTTGCAATGGATTATTAGATCCATCATAGGTCATAAAACCAGAAGGCCCGTTATCGGGATAACCTTATCTGTATTGTGGATCCTTGGCTGGGTAGCATTGGTTATGTTGGTCTCAACCATCGCAAATGAATTCAGAAGGATGAGTTCAGTAAAATCAGAAGTTACGGTTGTTCAACCCAGCACCGGAAAGTTGAAGATCAATTTTTCTGAACCGATCGGGAAGTATTATCCTCTGGATCTTTTGGACGGTGATTTTGATATGGATGGAAATACAGGTGGTATAAGATTATCGGAGAATGAAGACAGCCTCCTCATTTCTAATATCAAGATCCATTTTGAGAAAAGTACAGACGATCAGTTTCATGTGAGTCTCATGAGGAGATCAAGAGGTGAGAATACCAAGGAAGCTGAAATATATGCCAGTAGAATAGATTTCCCTATTACACAGCAGGATTCTGTTTTGCTTTTGCCCAATGCGTTTCCGATCAATGACAAAGATAAGTTCCATAACCAGCAGGTCATCGTTGAAGTGAAAGTGCCGATCGGAAAAGAGATTTTTGTAGATCGTAAATCGGATCAGCTACAATGGTATTCCATCAAAGGAGGCAGAAATGGCATTTCTGTTCAGGAAGGTGAGGATGAATCCGGATGGCAATCAAGTATCTGGTATATCATGACAGAAAATGGTCTGGAGAAAAAATACAAAAACCAGCTCACAGAAGAGGAAGCCATTGATGAACTTGAGAAAAAATTAAGAGAAAACATCAAAAAGGAAAATATGAAGGTTGAAGATATGGATATCAAAATCACCGATAAGGATACCATTGTCAACATCAATGTAGGAGAAATCAAACTGGGGGAACAGGAGGAAGAGCAGCCATCTGCAGACCGATTCAGTTCAGGAAGAAAACTCATTCTTGGTACTATGCGCTTATTAAAAATAAATTCATAGACAGTTGATTATCTTTGCCGGATGAAATCAACTCCCTTTACCCACCTCCATCAGGCGCTTGGAGCCAAGATGGCTGAGTTTGCCGGCTACAACATGCCCATTTCCTACACCGGCATCAATGATGAACATCATGCCGTTAGAAACAATGCCGGCGTATTTGATGTGAGCCACATGGGAGAGTTTATCCTGAAAGGCGAAGGTGCTTTGCCCCTGATACAGAAGGTAAGTTCCAACGATGCATCTAAACTCATCAACGGACAGGCACAGTACAGCTGTCTGACCAATGAAAATGGTGGTATCGTAGATGATATGCTGGTATACTGCGTCGAGCAGAACAAAGTATACATGTTGGTGGTCAATGCCTCCAACATCCAGAAAGACTGGGATTGGATCCAGCAGTTCAATGAAGGTAATCTGGAGATGCACAACATTTCCGATAAGACCTGTCTCCTGGCCATCCAGGGTCCGAATGCAACCAAGATCCTGCAGCCGCTCACTGAAATGGATATCCTCAACCTCAAATATTACACCTTTGTGAAAGGTAAATTTGCCGGAGTGGAGAATGTATTGGTCAGTGCAACTGGTTATACCGGTGCGGGTGGTGTGGAGATCTATTTTGAGGATGAAGGCGACAATGCCCAAAAAATATGGGAAGCTATTTTTACTGCCGGTGCCTCTGCAGGTATCAAGCCTGTCGGACTCGGTGCAAGGGATACTTTGCGATTGGAAAAAGGATATTGTCTCTATGGCAATGATATTGATGATTACTCAACTCCCTTCGAAGCCGGGTTGGGTTGGATTACCAAATTCACCAAAGACTTTACTGCCTCATCATTTTTGAAAAAGCAAAAAGAGATCGGTGTTGAGAAGAAGCTCGTTGGTTTTGAGATGATCGATCGCGGTATCCCCCGTCATGATTACAAGATCCGTGATGTTGAAGGCAACCTGATTGGTACCGTTACATCAGGCACACAATCTCCCACTTTGAACAAAGGAATCGGCATGGGATATGTGCTCACAGAACATGCACCGGTTGGCAGTGAAATATATATTGACATACGAGATAAGCAATTGAAGGCAGTTGTGGTTCAGCTTCCTTTTGTCAAATAGTGATACATGACTGAGAGTCCCCGTAAACTGTTCACCAGTCTTTCCCCTGCACTCATCGATCTTTATGATCTGAGCAACAGTGTTGTGGTGATCATTGATGTGTTGCGCGCTACTTCTACCATTGCAACTGCCTTGTACAATGGTGCGGCTTCTGTGATTCCCGTTGCATCAGTTCCCCGATGCATCGAGATCGGAGAAGAGATGGGAGGCATCACTGCAGGTGAGCGCGATGGCAGGGTGGCTGAAGGGTTGAAGTATGGCAATTCGCCTTTTGAATATCCCAGGGAATTCATCGAAAATAAAATATTGGTGCTGACCACAACCAATGGCACGAAGTTGTTGCACATGGCACTGGACCGAGGCGCTCCGGAGATCATCACCGGATCCTTCCCGAATTTATCAGCCGTTTGCGATCATCTCATCGCATCGGGAAAAGATGTCCTGCTGGGATGTTCTGCCTGGAAGGACAGGGTGAATCTGGAAGACACACTTTTTGCAGGGGCTGTTATCAACCGCATCAAGGATCATTTCGCCATTCATTGCGATGCTTCCAAAATGGCGGAGAGTATTTACCTGGAAGCCGGAGAGGACCGCTTCGGATTCATGGAAAGACGGAATGCCACGCATTATCATCGGCTCATGAATTATGGACTTGAAAAAGACATTCGTTACTGTCTGTCTGCAGACGTCGCGAATGTGCTACCGATCTTCAAAGGCGACAGACTCATTGTAATTTAGTTATTGGGTCATTGATCATTTCTCTCAAAAAAATCAGGGGTAATCAGTAAATTGGAGAAAATTATTTCTCCGATGGAACAATCAGGATTGAGAAGCCAGGGATGGTTTGGCAGGACCGGTAAGGATGGATTCATTTATCGCGCCTGGATGAAGAACCAGGGTATTCCGGATGAAGAATTTCGCGGCAAGCCGGTGATTGGCATTTGTAATACCTGGAGTGAACTCACACCTTGTAATGGGCATTTCCGTGAACTGGCAGAATCCGTCAAGAAGGGCATCATTGCTGCAGGGGGCTTCCCCGTTGAGTTTCCGGTGATGAGTCTGGGTGAGACCCTCATCAAACCCACGGCCATGCTGTACCGCAATCTGGCCAGTATGGATGTGGAAGAATCAATCCGTGCCAATCCGATGGATGGTGTGGTGCTCCTTTGCGGTTGTGATAAAACCACACCTTCACTGGTGATGGGGGCTTGTAGTGTTAATATTCCTACAATCGTTGTTTCCGGTGGGCCCATGTTAACGGGTCGATATGAAGGCAAGAGTATTGGCACATCTGATATATGGCGATTCAACGATGCCGTGCGTAATGGTGATATGACCCAAGAGCAGTTGACAGTGGCAGAAGCTTGTATGTGTCGTAGCGCAGGACATTGTGCTGTGATGGGCACTGCATCCACGATGGCCTGTATGGTGGAGTCTCTCGGACTAACCCTACCCACCAACGCTGCCATTCCCGCAGCCGATAGTCGAAGAAAAGTGCTGGCGCAATATTCCGGTCAGCGTATCGTCGATATGGTGAAGGAAGATCTGAAGCCTTCTGATATTCTTACCAAAGCGGCATTTGAAAATGCCATCCGTGTCAATGCTGCGATCGGTGGTTCCACCAATTTTGTTGTGCATTTGCTTGCCATAGCTGGAAGAGTTGGTGTTCCGCTGGACCTCGAAGATTTTCATCGCAACTCAGCAGGAATTCCTTTGCTAGCCAATTTGCAGCCATCCGGAAAATATTTCATGGAAGATTTTTATTATGCCGGCGGATTACCGGTTGTGATGAAGGCATTGGGCGATCGTTTGCATGATCAGTTGATCACAGCGAATGGCAAGACAGTAAAAGAAAATTATCGTTCAGCTGAATCCTATAACGAGGATGTGATTGCTGAATTATCCAAACCTTTCAAGACAGAAACCGGTTTGGCCGTATTGAAAGGCAATCTCTGTGAAGATGGTGCGGTGATCAAACCCAGCGCGGCGAGTCCGCACCTGATGAAGCACACTGGTCGTGCCGTAGTATTTGAGAACATTGAAGATTATCATGCACGCGTAGATGATCATGATCTTGATATTGATGAAAATTCAGTGATGGTCCTCAAGAATGTTGGTCCCGTCGGATATCCCGGTATGCCGGAAGTTGGAAATATGAGCCCGCCCAAGAAACTGCTGGAAAGAGGAGTGAAGGATATGCTGCGTATCTCAGACGGACGCATGAGTGGTACAGGCTTTGGCACCGTTGTGTTGCATGTTTCACCGGAGGCGGCGAAAGGCGGCACATTGGCTCTTGTGAAAGATGGTGATCTCATTGCGCTCGACGTAGAAAACCGCACCCTGCAATTGCTGGTGGATGATGAGGAGCTTGCAAAGCGCAGAGCAGAATGGA
>JBKCOY010000052.1:0-25482 GCA_046309555.1 Chitinophagia bacterium | reverse complement strand
CGGTTGACAATTCTTACTGAATCATTGCTGCAGAAGGATTGGGGTTGGAGGATATCAAATGCGGGTAGGGGATTGGTTCCGTTGACTTTGAAGGATTGTGTGATGGAATCGATACAACCTCTGCTGTTAACAATAAGCTGTACCTGATACCTGCCGGTGCTGGTATAACGGATAGCAGGATCTTTTTCTGTGGTTTGTGCCAGAGAGAATATTGGTCCGGGACTCACAGGAGTTGATCCTGTGTTGAATTTCCATTGGTAGTTGAATTGGTTGAAGCCATCAGGACTGCTGGTGCTATCGATGAATTTGGCAGTTGCATCATCAAGGCAAACTTCGGGGATGATGAAGCCAGGTTTGGGCAGGGGATCGACTTTGAAGGATGCTAGCTGAAAGGTATCGCCGACACATCCTGTATGAGAAACATTTACCAGCTTTACTTTTTTTGTTCCCCATTGTGAGTACCGTGCTGATCTGTCGGCATTGTTGTCGAGTGCAGTCCATCCACTTCCATCATCAAGGTTCCATTTCCATTGTTGGATGGTTCCGGAGGCAATGGTGGAGGCATCCTTGAAGATGATATCATCATTGATACAGTTGATCTGTGGGATGGAATATTTTGCGATTGGTCTGGTAGAGAGGCGAATGATTCTGGCAGAATCGTCAGAGAAACAACCCAGAGCTGATCCCACTTTGAGGCTTACGAGCTGATCCCCGGCACTGCTGAATTTAAAGGTGTTCAGATCAGCCTTATTGGTATCGATTTTGATGCCATTGCCAAAGTCCCATTTCCATCGAACTCCTGCATTTTTATCAGTGGTGAAACGGACACTGTCTTCTACACAACCATTTGTGCTGAAGTCGAATACGGCAATGGGTTTGTCGATCTTCAGTCTTATATTTTTACTGGCTGATCCACAGCCTGGGCTGATGGTGGTGATGGTGTAGAGGCCGGTATCTTTTGGTAAAAAAGAACTGAATGAAAGAAGTGATGTATCCGCATTGAATCCATTGGGTCCGGTCCACTTGAACTGAATATCTTTTTCTGAATTAACAACAAGAATACTTGCAGTGTCTTTAAAGCAAAAGATTTTTTCTTCTTTCAGTTGATCATTGGGGTTTTTTGGATCTTTCAGGAAGATGGTATTGGTACTGAAATCAGAAAAATATCCATAGCGAGATGTGGATGAAGTGCCACCTTGAATGATGCCGGCATGAAATTTCCCCGAAATGTTTTCAATGGTGATACTGGCATCTGTGCCGGCAAAAATTGCATCAATGCTGAATCTCGCTTGCATCCATTTGTTGTTTCCGATCACGGGAAGAAAGAGAGTGGAGGGAAGTTGGGATGGATCGTTGTTGATCCTGAAATCACTGATAATCTCTTTGGGCGCAATCACATTTATATAAAACTCTTCAGCAGCAGAGGCCCTGGTAACGTTTACACGGGTAGAACCTGTGCACTTTATAGAAGGGATAACAGATGCACTCACTTCACATCCGAATCCGGTAACATGATAGATGTGAGCTGGGTTGCTGGTTTCAACAAAGCAGGATTGATCTGTTAGTCGCCATTCATAATATTCACCCGCGTTGATGGTGGCCACTGAAGCTCCATTGATTTTTACGGATGTATTATTTGTAGTTGCAAAAACATAGAAATAGTCGGGATTTGTACCGGTGAATCTGCCTTTGACCACAATGAATTCACTGCCTGCCAATTCATCCGGTATCAACTGATCTCCTGCAGCATCAGCACAAGTGGCGCCTGGATATTGCAACAGGTCTTCATTCACTGAAATGGATATGGGTTTGGTGGCCGTAACAAGTGTTCCTCCGGGTCTCTGAACAGGATTATTTGTGTTGGCCCTGCACATGTATGTTTCACCCTTATTTAATATGATGGTGTTGTTGCTACCGGCTGCAAATCCTGCCAGATCATTCTTCGCTTTGATCTGCACTTCGGTATTGTCTTCGGTTGCTACAATCACAAAATCATTTTTATTGGTTGTGGCTTCAACGCTGTTCGTTCGGTTAATAAAAGACATTTGAAAGGGGATGGTAAATTTCTTTCCAAGAGCATTGTTCCCTTTCAATGAATATGTACTGCCATTTCTGGTGTTCACGACATCATAATAACAGGACACGGGAGAGGAAGAGGTGACCAGTAATCCATTTTTCAAAACCGTATTGACCTGATCATGTTCGATGGAAAGAATAAAAGCAGTAAGGTCAAATGATCTGGATGAGTTGCTTCCGATTGTTGTTGTGATTGGTGCAAATCCGGGATTGGCTGGTTGAGAAATGGTGATCGTAGCCGGACTTACTGTAGTAGATACCCTTAGATAAATGGGACGGTCTGCATTGGGCCCGCTTGCGATCACACCATTGAGATCAGGGGCTCCAAACCAAAATGTGGTATCGGTCTGTGACCTTACTACACAGGTTGATAAAAATAAAAAGGCAAGACAAAGCGACCATTTTTTCACGGTGCAGCAATTTATTTTTTATATTCGGTAATCAATGCTTGAATTATGAAAAAAATAATCGCTGCTTTTGGCCTGTTGGCTTCAACGTTTTCTTTTGCTCAGGATCATGATGCCCCCAAGACTCCGGAGATCATTGGCCGGTGGGATATCACCGTAGATGAAGGCTACAGGATCATTCCCTCGTGGCTGGAAGTGAATCTTTCCGGTATTCGCACCCTTGTGGGACAATTTGTAGCTGAGGGCGGAAGTGCCAGGCCCATATCAGAAGTCAATTTCGATAATGGGAAAGTGAATTTTACGATTCCTCCGCAATGGGATAGAACCAATATCGATCTGATCTTCAATGGAGAGCTGAAAGATGGTAAGATAACCGGTACCATCCGTAACAGCAGGGGAGAAACGCATCCCTTTGTTGCAGAAAGAGCACCATCGCTGAAGAGAACAGCTGCTCCTGTATGGGGAACTCCTGTTAAATTGTTCAATGGTATGGACCTCAAGGGATGGCATACCCAGAAGCCCGAAAATCAGTGGGTGGTTGAAAATGGTATCATGAAAAGTCCGAAGTCGGGTTCAAACATCATGACCGACCAGACTTTCAATGATTTCAAGTTGCACATTGAGGTTAGATATCCCAAAGGCAGCAACAGTGGTGTTTACCTGCGTGGTCGTTATGAAGTTCAGGTTGAAGACAGCTATGGCAGGGAACCGGATTCACATCTCTTTGGGGGAGTGTATGGATTCCTGACACCGAATCAAATGGCTGTTAAGCCGGCAGGGGAGTGGCAGGTTTATGATATTACACTGATCGGAAGAAGAGTAACAGTTGTAGCCAATGGCAAGACCATCATCAGTGATCAGATCATTCCTGGTATCACCGGTGGTGCAATCGACAGCAAAGAAGGCACACCCGGTCCTATCTTCCTGCAGGGTGATCATGGTCCGGTTGAATACAGGAATATCACCATTACGCCTGCCAAATAGGGAGTTTGACATTCTCTTGAAATCATGTTAAACCCTATTTGGAAGTAATTGTCTACAAGTCAGTGTTCAAGATTAACAACATAATTGTACAGAGAAAACTTTTAGCTGGCATAATCCTTGTTCTCTTTTCTTTTTGGTCAGTAGATGCCAAGGGGCAAACAACAACTATTCCAGTTCCGGATTTTTGTTCTGGCACTTCAAAAGATCTGTCTACTTACTTTGGGACCCTTACAGCTGGAACAACTTTTACCTGGACCATCACTGGCACGCCCAATAATGTTAAAGGGGGGACTCCTCAGTCAACTGCTTCTTCAGCAGTCACTCAATCGCTCAGCCTGAATACAAATCCAGCCACCACCGGAACCATTTCATACAGGGTTACAGCTTCAGACGGTAAAATATATGTCGTTAATGTTACGGTTCAGCCCCTTCCCATCATCAGTAATGTTGCAACCTGGAATGCTATTTCGTCGGGTTGCGGAAACAATATCAATTTTTCAGCAGCGGCAACACCGGCTGTACCCTCAAATGGTTGGGCCTGGTCGAGACCAGAAGTATTGGGTGAACCTGCAGCTAGCGGCACCTCAAATCTTATCAATGATAACCTGATCGATACCACTACAGCTGATGTAAATGTTCCCTATACGGTGAGCATGACAGCCCAAAATGGATGTTCGAATACGCAGATCCTAACCTATAAAATCAGTCCAACGCCTTATATCCGAGATGCAACCCGATATGATACGGTTTGCAGCGCAACGGGAATTGCGTTCACTCCCACTACACAAATTCCGGGTGTTTTCTTTTCATGGGCCAATCCCAACACTTCAGGATTATCGGGAGGGTCTGCAGTTACTACAACAGCGAGAATATCCAACTTCAACCAGACGCTTACCAATAATACCAATGCTCCCATCAATACAGCCTACACACTTTATCCTGCATATATTTATACTGGATTCACCTGTACAGGTCCGGCATTCCAAACATTCATAACGGTCAATCCACGTCCAAGAATTAACAATGCTACTGCCACGGTATGTAGCGGATCTCCCATGCGATTCACGCCAGCTACAACAGGCAATATCATCCCCACCAATACTCAATATACATGGACTGCACCTCAATACAGTGATCCTGCTTTGTTGAGTGGTGGAACCGGATTGAGGCAAACTGCTCCTGTGGAATATGTTGATCCGCCAATCAGCCAGACGCTCATCAACAAATCATTGGATCCTCAGACCGCTACATACAATGTATATGCCAGCGCCGGTTCTTGTGTTTCTTTTTCTCCATTTGATCTTGTTGTTACGGTTAATCCAACTCCGGTTCTCACCCTTGCATCTGATACGTTATCTGTTTGCAGTGGTTCAGCCCCGACTTTTGCCCCCACAACATCATTACCGGTGAATGCGAGATTCAATTGGACAACACCTTCCTTGGTTCCTGCCGGCTCGCTTTCAGGAACAGGTACGGTAGCGCTTAGCAATCAGGTCATATTTGCCCCAATTCTGAATAATCTTAGAACGACGACATCTTATGCTGATTTTACCATTGTTCCAACAACTACTCTTGGTTGCTCGGGATCACCTACGAAAGTTGTTATAAAGGTTAACCCTGTTGCCATTATTACACAACAAGGTATATCCATTTGCAGTGGAGAAAACTTCAATTCAACCCCCAACCCTGTTCCACTTGGTACAATGTATACATGGAGTTCACCAACTTTGTCGACCGGTGTTTTTTTAACATCCGGCGCACAGAATACGAACCCAGCAGGAGACACATCTATTGCAGGAAAAATGACCTATAACGGAGTTGATGCCGGAGGAACAGGGCAATTTACCATAATACCCAAAAGTGGTAATTGCGTCGGAAATCCATTTACACTAATTGTAACAGTAAAACCTCTTCCGGTTGTTTCCACAGCATCACAGATTGTTTGCAGCGGATCTCAATTTTCAACTTCACCCACAAGCAATCTTTTGCAGAGCATCCCAACTTCCTATACTTGGGATCTTCCAGTGATCAGTCCTGCCAACGCATTGCAGGGTGCCTCAGCCAATACTTCTCCCGTACAAAGTATTACCCAAACCTTGCAGGATGTTTCCGGAAATATTTCACAGGCAACCTACACAGTCATTCCAATTGCGCAGGGTTGTATCGGTAGTTCATTTTCTTTTGTTGCTACAGTCAATCCAACTCCAATTATCCTCAATAAGGATACCACTATATGCCCGGGTAATCCGTTTTCATTGAATCCCTCTCCTCTTCCTTTTATAACAAATTATACATGGGATGCACCTGTCTATAATATACCCAATGCCGTTATTGGTGGTTCTGATCAGACAGTACCAGTGCCCAGTTTTAGTCAGGTACTGACCAACATTACGAATTCCATTGATGTAATGGCCACTTATAAAGTAACACCAAGATTTGGCGACTGCATTGGGAAGCCCTTTTCGATAGTGGTTACGGTAAAAGCGTCTCCTTACATTACAGATACCCTTGTTTCCACTGTATGCAGCGGAAGTGCCTTTACCGTACCCATGCCAAATAATCTGCCAACAGGGTCTCTTTATAAATGGGAAGAGCCTACGTATGCCAATGGTATCACAGGTGGTTCACCTCAAAAAGTATTGCAATCGTTGATCAGTCAGGTACTCCGCAATACAAATAGCGATACCACAACCGGACGAGCGTTTTATAGTGTAACTCCGGTTGCTAACGGTTGTGTGGGAAATAACTTTATTGTAAAAGTGAATGTGAAAGCTAATTCGGCAACCCTTACAAGTCCATTGAACCTTTCTCCTATCTGCAGTGGCAGTACATTGAGCTATGTTCCCTCCAGTAATTTTCCTGGAACAGCATTTATATGGACAAGAGATAACATTCCCGGGTTACAAAACGATAGTACTTCGGGGTATGCCGATATCAATGAAGTTTTGATCGATACAACGGGTAATCCTGTAACTGTAAATTATAAATTTTCATTGTTGTACAATGGCTGTGTCAACACCAAGACCCAGACGGTTTCTGTTGTTGTGAACCCTCAACCTGTCTTAACCAGCCCCATTCAACCCACACCTATTTGTTCAGAGGCAATATTTAATTATACTCCTGTCAGCAGCACCCGGGATGTTTCCTTTGCATGGTCAAGATCATACGTAGTGGGTATTAAAGAACCATTAACGGATGGCACCAACAGTATAAGTGAAAAACTAACCAATACAACCTTTAATACAGTTAGGGTTCCATATGTATTTACACTAACGGCCAATGGTTGTACCAATCAGCAGACAATTTATGAGATCGTCAATCCTGTATTGACGTTGAATGATCAGACTACTCCTGTTTGCAGTGGCGCTAATTTCACCATTACTCCCCCCAATGATGTCAATGCTGTCTTTCTCTGGAATCTTCCGACTCTAGACAATGGTCTGATTGGGGGCACTGAAAACAATATCATTCCATTGGGCAGTATAAATGGTACGATCAAAAATCTTACCGATTATCCTGCAGTTGCGGTTTACGATCTTATTCCTATCATACCCGGAGCTAGCACAGGGGGATGTCTGGGAAATCCATTCAAACTGAATGTGGTCGTAAATCCTATACCTGTACTGAATAGTGCAAGATCACTACCCGACATTTGTAGTGGCACTACCTTTACCTATATTCCAACAAGTAAAACTCCGGGAACAATTTTTACCTGGACACGGGACACAATAGCGGGCCTCAGTAATTTTTCTGCCAGAGGGAATTTTTTAATTGATGAAACCTTGCTGAATACGACAATAGCACCTGTGAAAGTGAAATATACCTATAGAACTACATTTAGTGGCTGTACAGATAGTACGCAATTTGTCACCTTCACTGTGAATCCGGCACCTGAAGTTCCAGATCAAAAAATAACGATATGCAGTGGCAGCCAATTCAGCTTGCCAGTAGATCTGGAGCCTATGCGAACTACTTATACCTGGGCTGAACCTACTATCTTGCCCAGCGGGTCACTCAATTCCTATACTTCAAGAACCTCTCCCCAAACGCTGGTTTATGATACCTTGAGGAGTAATATCAATACTGCAGCAACAGCTGTCTACACCATCAATCCCTCCAACCCAACCTGTTTATTAAAACCTTTTAATGTGTTTGTAACAGTTAAGCCCATCGCTCAGATTGGTGACCAGCTGGCCAATACTTGTGATGGAAAGATACTGACCTTTTCACCATCAGGAGTACCTGCAAATACACTGTATAAATGGAAATTCAATGAGGTCAATCCTTCTTTTTCTTTGGGAGGATATAGTTCCAATGATACCCTTTATTCTTCACCTTTACGGCAGGTTCTCACTAACAACGGAAATAGCATTGTTTACGCCGGATATCGTATTGAAACTTTTACAGATGGTTGTGCAGGCAAGCCTTTTCAACTGCGCGTTGCGGTAAACCCTACTCCTAAAGTTAAGATCAGTGGTCCGGCCAATCTGTGTATCAATTCTAGTGATACGCTTTCTTTATCTTTTACAGGTACTGGTCCCTGGTCAATCAGTTATATTGATAACAAAGATGGATTCCTTAATCAGATCAGCGGATTCTCAAAGTCCAATTCAATTTTTGTGCAACCGAATATGCCAGCAGATACAGTTTATCGCTTTACTATCCTGAATGTCAGTGACGCCTATTGCACAAGTGATACTGCATATGCTGCAAATGGTATTGCCAACATAACGCAAAAACTAAACCCTTTGCCACAGGCCTATATCAATTCACCATCCGGTACTTTAATTTGTATAGGACAGTTTCAGCCCTTATTTATCACGCCACTGGCGCAAAGCTACCAATGGTACAAAAATGATACAGCCATCAACAATGCTACCAGTGTGAACTTCAATGCAAATGTTGAAGGTGTCTACTCGGCGATGGTAACTGATTCGTTGGGTTGCCGGAATTTGACGATAAATACGGTCAGAATGAATGACCTCAAAAAGTTTGCCATTTCCTTTACCAACGATCCGGTCAATTGTATCAATATTACCAAGCAATTCCTGAATCAGTCAGATACCTCATTGGTACGCAACATTAGCTGGACTTGGAATTTCAATGGAGAGGATTCTTCAAAGGGCTATAATGCAAATATGCAGTTTAAAAAACCTGGGCTCAAAAAAATCATTTTGTCAGCGGCAGTTCCAACCTGTTCTTATTCCATCTTCCGTGACAGCCTGATCATGATTGAAGAACCCATTAAACCAAAGCGGTTGGAAACTGTGAGTACCAATTCTGCCAGACCCATACAATTGAATGCGAGAACATTTGAAGGGATAAGATATTCCTACGAGTGGCAGCCCTCCTGGGGATTGAATTTTTTCAACATAAACAATCCGGTTTTCACCTATAACAAGACGCAGACCTATTATATAAAGATGACGGCACCATCTGGTTGCATTACAACTGATACATTGAAGGCACTTGTGTTTGACTCTGCACTTGTTACAATTTTTATACCCAAATCATTTACGCCCAATGGTGATGGTGTAAATGATATATTGTATCCATACACTGCAGGAATGAAATCATTCGGTTACCTCAAGATATTTAACAAGTTTGGTAAACAGGTCTTTGAAACAAAATCAACAGCCAATGGATGGGATGGCTTTAGTTTTGGTAAGCCCCAGCCCATGGATGCCTATCTTTGGGTAGCAGAGGGATTGGATTTGAATGGAACAAAAATTCAACTGACAGGAAGCGTACTGCTAATTCGATGACATGAAGATGATGCGCTATCATATTGTTTTCTTACGGGCAGGAATCATTTTTCTGATCTTTGTGCTGAATAATGTTCGTGCACAGGATCCAAATTTTTCTCAGTTCATTTCTTCCCCACTTTCGATCAATCCTGCGCTTAGTGGAAGCAGTGATGCAGATTGGCGTATTGCAAGTGTAGTCAGAAGACAATGGATCGGGAACGTTTCCCCCTATTCAACACAGACAATTTCAGTTGATGGAAGGATCAAGAATATTGATGACCAACGATACATAGGCATTGGAGGCATGCTTCTTGCTGAAAATGCCATGGATGGGCTCTTCAAAACCAATCTTATCAACCTTAATGCCACTTACCATCAGGCACTTGATGAGAATGGAAACGGACTAACCGCATCACTGGGGGTAGTCAGCAGCAATACCAGGGTTGATCTGGCAGGGCTTACTTTTGATCAGCAATTATCAAGTATCGGTTTTGACCGTGCATTACCAACCGGAGAAACCAGTATCGGCAAATCAACGGGTTTTACTTCCGCATGTGCCGGATTGCTTTATACTTATGATACAGAATATTCTTTTTTAAATCTTGGCGTTTCCGGGTATCGATTTGTTGCGTCCAACAGAACATTGATGAATGATGCCTCCATTAAAACGGCTCCGCGATACACGGTTCATGCTGACTTTGGAACTGCTTTGACAGATAATTTTAGTGCTACGTTCAGTGCGTTACATCTGATACAGGATGGCTTATCAGTAACTTCATTAGGAGCTGTGCTTGGATTCATATCACAATCTGGTGACTATACAGATAAAGTCAGAATGTTCAATGCTGGTGTTTTTTACAGACTGAATGATGCAGTTTCTCCTTATCTCGGATATATTTACAATAATTTTCAATTTGGTCTGAGTTATGATGTCAATGCTGCCACAGGTAAAGGTGCGGCAGCAACTTATAAATCAGTTGAACTTTCCTTCGTTTATAAAAAATTTCTTCCCCAATACAGGAAAAGGCCCGGAAGGTATCATTCACCGTATTAAACATGAGCATGAAAACATCAATCTTTTGCATTTTATTCTGTTGCACTCTTCTTACATCAATAAACGCACAAACTGATCGTCCCAATATATTGGTCATCTTCTCTGATGACCACACAGAGCAAGCCATCAGTGCCTATGGCAGCAAGCTGATGCAAACGCCCAATATCGATCGCATTGCAAAAGAGGGAGCGCTGATGAAAAATGTTTTCGTCACCAACTCTATCTGTGCACCCAGCAGAGCTGTTTTGCTCACCGGGAAGTACAGTCATCTTAATGGACTACGCGACAACGGCCCACGGAGATTCTTTGACCCCAATCAACAACAGATCCAAAAGATCCTCGGTGCTAATAACTATCAGACCGCGTGGATAGGCAAATGGCATCTTCAAACCCTTCCCAATGGTTTTGATTTCTGGAGGGTATTGCCCGATCAGGGAAATTATTTTCAGCCCGACTTCATCAACATGAAAGGTGATACAACCCGGTACAAGGGATACGTAACCAGCCTGATCAGCGACTTCGCATTGGAATGGCTGGATGGCAGGGATAAGAACAAACCTTTTTTCATGGTAGTGGGCGAGAAGGCTACCCATCGTAACTGGATGCCTGAGCCGCAGGATCTTGCTGAGTTCGAGAACAAAACCTTTCCCTATCCTGCCAACTTCAATGATGATTATGCAGGAAGAAGAGCAGCGATGGAACAGGACATGACCATCGACAAGACCATGTTGATGCATGATGACCTCAAGATCGGAGTGGATTACAGCAAGCGCGGTATGTTCGGCAGGATGTCGCCTGAAGAGAAAGCAGCATACAAAACCTATTTTGATAAAGCAGAGGCAGCATACAATAAGATCAAAGATGATCCAAAGGAAGTGGTCAAATGGAAATACCAGCGATACCTGAGGGATTATCTGGCTACTGCCAGGTCAATGGACCGCAACATTGGCAGGATTTTGGATTATCTTGATAAAAGCGGACTGGCAAAAAATACCATCGTGATCTACACTTCTGATCAGGGTTTTTATATGGGAGAACATGGCTGGTTCGATAAGCGCTTCATGTACGAAGAGAGCTTGCGTACTCCCTTTGTGATGCGCTATCCCGGTAAGCTCGCACCCGGAAAAGTGGTCAATAATATTTTGGTGAACATTGATTTCGCACCCACCCTCATTGATCTGGCAGGAGTGAAAGTACCGGGAGACATGCATGGTAAAAGTTTTGCCCCATTGTTATCTTCTGCCAAAGTGAATGATTGGCGAAAAGCCATGTACTATCATTATTATGAATATCCGCAGCCCCATCAGGTTGCACCTCACTTTGGTATCCGGACAGAGCGTTATAAATTGATTCGCTTTTATGGACCACATGACGATTGGGAGCTTTTTGATCTGCAAACCGATCGCCTCGAAGTGAAGAACCTGATCAATGATCCTGCAAAACAGACATTGATAGCAGATCTGAAAAAACAACTCAGGACTTTGATCTTAGAGTATAAAGATGAAGATGCACTCAAGATTCTCGACAAATCATGATTGCAGGAACACGACTGTCATCTTTTTTTCATCCGGAGCGATTTCAGGGATGGGGGAAGCAGCGCAATTATTTTGAGGGCTGGTATTTTAAAGTAGTAAATCAAAGCAGGACCAAAGCCTTCGCTTTTATTCCGGGTATCGCGTTTGATCCGCAGGGGAATGGACATTCGTTTGTGCAAGTGTTGGATGGCAAAGCATTGACTGCCCAATACCATCGTTTCGATCATAATGAATTTATTCCTGCAACTAACAGTTTTGAAGTGAAGGTGGCAGGTTCTTTTTTTTCGGCCCAAAAAATTCAGCTGGATTTGGAAGATGTAAAAGGGGAATTGCATTTCTCTGGGAATGTACCTTGGCCCAGCCCCTTTTTTTCTCCTGGCATCATGGGACCCTTCTCTTTTGTGCCATTTATGGAATGTTATCACGGCATCGTGAGCATGGATCATGGCATAACGGGATGGCTTAAAGTGAATGGTGAGCACATCGATATGAATGGGGGCCGAGGATATATAGAAAAAGATTGGGGTAGGTCCTTCCCATCAGCCTATGTCTGGATGCAATGCAATCATTTCAACGAAACAGGCATATCCATCAAATCATCTGTTGCCAGGATACCTTGGATGGGCTCTTCCTTTACTGGTTTTATTTCAGGATTATGGCTCGATGGAACTTTGTTCAGGTTCACTACCTACAATGGAACACATTTGAGAAAATGTAATGTGAATCTTGATGAGGTTCACGTGGTTATGGAAAACAGGAAATACCGGGTGGAATGGAAAGTACAAAGGGATCATGCCACCGCCCTGGCCTCGCCCATTTTGGGATTGATGGATGGCAGGATTGAAGAGAGCATGTCTTCCTCCATGGTGCTTCAACTCACAGAAGTTAAGACAGGTCATTTGATCTTTGAGGGCAGATCTTCTACCGTTGCCCTAGAAGTTGCCGGGAACATCCCCGATATTCTGGTAAATTGAGCATGAATAATTTACGAAAAGATATACTTCACCAACTTGTGTACCAACTTAGATGAGCCTTTACTACTTGCATCATTAGTTTCGCCGCCATACACCAAAATAAATTCGCGTGACTAACACTGCATCCAAAAAAAAACCAACAGAAACAAAAAAGACAAATTCCAAAATTATCCTGGGCGAACTGGGGAGCATCAGGCAGGTTCTTCATCAGCTTGGCGATTATGCCTGGTCACATGACTTTCAGACCGATGAGACGCAATTTTCATCCGAATTCAATCCTTTTATCGGATACCGCAATGCTGACCTCGCTCCCAAGAAAGGAGCAACCATCTGGTGGGATAGTACCTTGCCGGAAGACCGACATTTTCTGATGGAAAGTGACCAAAATTATAAAAAGGGACTGCAGAGCCATCACTCGATGGAATATAGGATAAAAGACAAAAAAGGGAATATTCATTGGGTGCTCGACAGGGGAGTGGTTGTGGAAACAGATGAAAAGGGTATACCATTGGTAGTAGTGGGTACCCATACGGATATCACGGAGATGAAGCAGTTGAAGAAGAAGCTGGAAGACCTGGAACATATACGAAAAAAAGAAATTGTGGATGCTATCATCCGGAATATGGAGGCAGACCGGGGGGATATTGCCAATGAGTTGCATAATAATATCAATCAGATTCTTACTGCAGCGCGAATGATGCTGGAGTTTATTCCAATGGTGAATGAGGAAATGGGAAATTATACGGGAAAAGTGAAATTCATCATTTATAATGCAGTTGATGAAGTGAATCGGATCTGTAATCTCATCAATCCCCATTCACTCGACCATGTTTCCCTGCCGGAGTTGTTAAAAGATCAGATAAAGCGGGCGGCAAAAGACAAGAACATCAAGATCAAGTTGGATATCAATGGATTTTTAGGAGGTAAACGATGTCCCAGGGAATCAGAATTGACCATGCTGAGGGTGGTGCAGGATGTGGTGTATCGGATCACCAACTATTCGCATGCTAGTGAAGCAAGCATTATTCTTACCCATGAGAAGGATTTTCTTCATCTTGATGTAAAATTCAATGATCCCAAGTTTGATCTTTCCAGAACAATCAGAAACCTGCGTGTCGTAAACCTTACCAATCGATGTGAACATTACGGAGGAACTTATCTGATGGAAAAGGATAAAGGGAATGGAATACACCTGGAGGCTTCGGTGAAAATACATTGAAGTTGAAGGGGTTGAGGGAGTTGAAGAATATATCTTCAACCGCTTCAACTTCTTCAACCTCACTATTTCACTTCCTCAAACTCTATATAATCATCTGACGCAGGTTTTTGGTTTTGCGGACTTGCCTGCTTTTGTTGTTTGGGTTGAGCCTGCTGATGAAACCCCTGCTGCTGCTCTCTTACCGCATCAAACTGTTTTTTCACCTGACGTGTGGTGCGCACAACAGGTATTAAAAAGTCGAACAGGAAGCGGTAGGCAAAATAAATGGTGAAGCCCAGCAGGATGTATTTCAACATGGCCGCAAAGTTATTGTAATTTCCTACTTCTCATCTCCCAACTCCCAAATCAACTCTTACCCCTTAACGCCTCACCGATCTTATCTGCTGCCTTGGTTACCAGATCACCGATGCCGTGCTGCAGTTTTTCACTTTCCATGATGCGGGTTACCAGCCCTGCCCAGAAATGGGTGGGAGAATTTCGTCCACCAAAGATTGAATTCAGTGTCATGTTGAAATAGTTGCCTTTCAGGTTGCTGAAATTGGCATCGAGCTTGGCCTCAATGTCCTTTCTTTTTTCCTTGAGCTCATAGATGGACCTGTTCAGGCTTTGTATGTTGTGTATTCTTCTTCTCATGTTAAAAATCTTCTTCCTCTTCATCTTCCTGCGCAGAAGTGATGATGAAGAGCCTGATGAGGGGGTTAAGAAAAAGGGGTTTTCTGAAAGCAATGGTCAGCAGTAGGGTGAAGAGAAAGACAAGTCCTCCGCAAACAAATCCCCAAACCGTGCTGCCCAGCACTTCGCTCATGTGAACGGAGAAGGCAATGACCATGAAAACTAGAAAAAGCAAGACCATCAGGCTGATCACAGAAAGTAGTATCAGCATGGCCAGGGTTCTCGACAGGGTGCGAATGGAGCCCAGGCGGATGAGTTGAAGCCTTATATCCAGGTATTCCGTCAGCAGTTTTCTGTTTTCTGTGTAAAAATCATTCAGGTTTTCCTGTGGCATAATCAAAATGAGGTTTGCATTGAAGGTAGGATTTTCAGAAGATCAAAAGATGACGGTGGTCAGTCGGAATACTGATTTTGGCTACCTCTGCCCCAAGCCCTATCCCCCCAAACAATTTTGCCGTTTCCAATATTCGCCGTACATTTGCCTTGGTAAAGCAAAGGTGAAGGGAACGGGTTCGTTCCCTTCTTTGTTTCAAATACCATGGCAACCGAAGATAAAAAACATCAGGTAGAGCGGCTGGTTACTCAGCTGCTGGCAGAGGAGCCCCAGTATTTTCTGGTCAGGGTCCTGGTTCGTCCTATTAATAATATCAATGTTTATGTGGACGGAGATGCTGGTATTACCATTGAAAAATGTGTCAAGCTCAACCGTGCCCTTTACAAGCAGATCGTGGAAGAAGAAATCTGCAAAGACGGTGAATTTGCCCTGGAAGTATCCTCACCGGGGGTGGATGAACCCCTTCAGTTGTTCAGACAGTATGTGAAAAATATTGGGCGATCACTGGAAGTGGAGAGTAAGGAAGGCAAGATCATGGAGGGAAAACTGTTGCAGGTTGATGAAAAAGGGATTGAACTGGAGGAAGTGAAAGGCAAGGGTAAGAAGAAAGAGGTGCTGAAGCATTTCCTGCTGTTTGATGACATCCAATCAGCCACCGTTACAATTGTATTTTAAATCACTCATAAAACAAGAACACTAAAAGGATAAGTTATGGCAAGTATCAACCTGATCGAATCGTTCCAGGATTTCAAGGAAGCGGAGAACATCGATCGCCCCACCCTCATGAAAGTGCTTGAGGATGTATTCAAAACACTGTTGCGCAAGAAATACGGATCGGACGAAAGTTTCGACGTGATCGTAAACACAGAGAAAGGTGATCTCGAGATTGTTCGTCACCGCATGATCGTGGAAGACGGTAAAGTAGAAAATCCGCTGATGGAGATCGAATACAGCGATGCCATTAAGATTGAGCCCGACTTCGAAGTAGGTGAAGAACTCTATGAGGAAGTGGACATCATGGATTTTGGCCGCCGTGCCATCCTCGCTGCCAAGCAAACATTGGCCAGCCGCATTGGTGACCTTAAGAAGAATGCTTTGGTTAAGAAATATGGCGACCGTGTAGGCGACATCATCAATGCTGAAGTTTATCAGGTTTGGAAAAAAGAAGTATTGCTCATTGATGAAGATGGCAATGAACTGATCCTGCCTAAGTCGGAGCAGATCCCCTCAGACTATTTCAAGAAGGGTGAAAGCATCCGTTCTGTGATCAAGAAAGTAGAATTGAAAAATAACAGTCCCGTTATCATCCTCTCCAGAACCCATCCTTCCTTCCTGGCCAAGCTGCTGGAGATTGAAGTACCGGAGATCTTTGATGGACTGATTGTGATCCGCAAGATCGTACGTGAACCCGGTGAGCGTGCCAAAGTTGCAGTTGAAAGCTATGACGACCGTATTGATCCGGTGGGTGCCTGCGTAGGTATGAAAGGAAGCCGTATCCATGGTATTGTGAGAGAGTTGAAGAATGAGAACATCGACGTGATCAACTTCACCAACAATATCCAATTGTTGATACAGCGTTCTCTTACGCCTGCCAAGATCACCCGCATGAACATTGATAATGAAGGGAAGCGTGCTGAGGTATTTGTATCTCCCGACCAGGTTTCACTGGCCATTGGAAAAAGAGGAGTGAACATCAAGCTTGCGGAAGAACTGACAGGATTTGATATTGATGTATACCGTGATAATGAAGGTGAAATGGCAGAATACGATATCGACCTGGATGAATTCAGCGATGAGATCGAAGGATGGATCATCGAAGAACTCAAGCGTATCGGTTGTGATACCGCCCGCAGTGTTCTTGATCTTACTGCCACTGAGCTGGAGCGCAGGACCGATCTGGAAAAGGAAACCATTGATGAAGTCAGGGATATCTTGAGAGCAGAATTTGAAAAGGAGTAATCTTAAGGCTTCAATCAACATAAACAAGAAAAAAGCACAAAGCGCAAGGAGGATAAATGTCAGAATCAAATACACCCAGGTTAATGGCTGCGGCCAAGGAGTTCAACATCGGTAAGGATACATTGGTGGACTTCCTGGTCAGCAAAGGCTTCAGCAAGGATGATCTTAAGCCGACTTCCAAACTGACAGAGGAAATGTATGCTTCATTGCAGCAGGAGTTCTCTTCAGACAAGGCGGCCAAGGCAAAGAGCGATGCCATCGAAATCCCCAAAGGGGCTGCCGGTGAAGCCAAGAAGAAGAAAGATGAAGAGGAGATCGTATTCAAGAAAGAATCCAAAAAGAAAGCTGAGCCAGCCCCTGTTGTTGAGCCTGTTCAAGCCATAGAGCCAGTAAAGCCTGCAGAGCCTGAAGTAGAAATGGTCAAGATCGAGGCACCGGAAATAACTGGTCCGAAAATACTAGACAAAATAGATCTGGATGCGCTCGACAGTTCCACAAAACCCAAGCGTGGTGCTGCCAAAAAAACCAAGGAAAAGCCTGTTGCTGAAGAACCGGTTGCTCCTCCACCAGCTCCAGAGCCTGTTGAAGCTCCCCAAGTGGTTGAGCCTGAGATTGAAAAAGTGAAGATCGAAGCACCTGAACTCGAAGGTCCTAAGATCATTGGCAAGATCGAACTCAAGCCGGAAACAGATGGTGGAAGAGCAGCAGATGAAAAAAGAAAGCGTAAGCGTATACCCATTGAAAAGAAGGAAGCTGAGCGCCAGAAACCCTCCATTCAAAAAGGTGGGCAGCCCCAGCAACAGCGACCTGCGGGTACTCGTTCCGGTAGTGGAATGCGTGCTGTTCGCAAGGGTGAGGTAAAAGAGATCGACGAAAAAGAGATCCAGAACAAGATCAAAGAAACCCAGGCCAAGCTTTCAGGTGGCGGTGGTGGTTCAAAAGCCAAGATCACCAAATCCAAACTTCGCAGACTCAAGCGTGAGGAAATGGAAGCCGGCGCAGAAGGTGAGGGTGAAGACAATAAGATCCAGCTTACTGAGTTCATCAGTGTAAGTGAGCTGGCCAGTTTGCTGGATGTAAACTTTGCTGAGATCATCGGTAAGTGTATGAGCCTTGGCATCATGGTTTCCATCAACCAGCGTCTCGATGCAGAAGTAATCGAACTGGTTGCTGCTGAATTTGGATACGAGGTGGAATTCATCGACATGGAGAAGCAGATGGAAATGGAGGAAGAGGATGAAGAAGACGAAGCCGAAGACCTTTCAGCGAGAGCTCCGATCGTTACCATCATGGGTCACGTTGACCATGGTAAAACATCGTTGCTGGACTATATCCGTAACGCCAATGTGGTAGCCGGTGAGGCCGGAGGTATCACACAGCATATTGGTGCCTATCATGTGGATCTTCCCAATGGGAAGTCTATCACCTTCCTCGATACACCAGGTCACGAAGCCTTTACCGCCATGCGTGCCCGTGGTGCCAAGGTTACAGACCTTGCCGTTATTGTGGTTGCTGCAGATGATGCAGTGATGCCGCAAACCAAAGAAGCCATCAGCCACGCACAAGCAGCAGGTGTGCCCATGATCTTTGCTATCAACAAGATCGATAAAGATGGTGCCAATCCACAAAAGATCTACGAACAATTGTCGCAGATGAACATCCTCGTGGAAGAATGGGGCGGTAAGTTCCAGAGCCAGGAGATCGCAGCCAAATCGGGTTTGAATGTCGACAAGCTTCTCGAAAAAATATTGCTCGAATCAGAATTACTGGAATTAAAAGCCAATCCTGAAAGGGAAGCCAGTGGTACGGTAATCGAAGCTACTCTTGATAAAGGTCGCGGTTATGTGGCTACAATCCTTGTGCAGAATGGAACACTAGAGCAGGGAGACCTGGTAGTGAGTGGTCAGTACTATGGAAGGGTGAAGGCCATGATGAACGAGAGAAACAAGCGTGTGGATTCCATTCCGCCTGCATCACCAGTATTGATACTGGGTCTGAACGGTGCGCCACAGGCCGGTGAGAAATTCAAGGTTTATGAAGATGAATCAGAGGCCAAGGAAGTAGCCAACAGACGTGCACAAATCATGCGTGAGCAGGGTATCCGCACAAAGAAACATATTACACTCGACGAAATCGGCAGAAGGCTCGCACTCGGAAACTTCAAAGAGCTCAACATCATCATCAAAGGTGACGTGGATGGTTCTGTGGAAGCCCTCAGTGACTCACTGCAAAAACTTTCTACCCAAGAAGTGGCCATCAAGGTGGTTCACAAGGCAGTGGGACAGATTACGGAGAGTGATGTATTGCTGGCAACAGCATCCGATGCCATCATCGTGGGCTTCAATGTGCGTCCCTCTTTGCAGGCCAATAAGATTGCTGAGAAGGAAGGCGTGCAGATCAAGCTCTACTCCATCATCTATAATGCGATCGAAGAGATCAAAAGTGCGATGGAAGGTCTTCTCGAACCCAAAGTGGAAGAGAAGATTGTGGCCAACGTGGAGATCAGAGAGGTTTACAAGTTCGACAAAGCTACAGTTGCCGGTTGTTATGTGTTGGATGGAAAGATCAGTCGTAACAACAAGATCAGGGTCATCCGCGATGGTATCGTGGAATATCCCAAGGGAGAAGGACAAAGTGCAGAGCTGGGCAGCCTGAAACGTTATAAGGATGACGCCAAGGATGTGAGCGCGGGTATGGAATGCGGTCTGACTGTGAAGAACTACAATGATATCCGTGTGGGTGATGTGATCGAGGCATTTGAAGAGACAGAAGTGAAGAGGACGTTGTGATTAGACATTAGACATTAGACCTTAGACCTTAGACTTTAGTAATTAGATATATTTCAATCCTAATGTCTAACGTCTAAAGCCTAACCTCTAAGGTCTAAGGTCTAACGTCTATTTTAAGATAGCATTAACCTAATAGGACTTAATTTCAGTCCCGATGAGATATATGAAAAGAATATTGACTTTACTGGTTTTTGCTTTGTTGTCGTTTGGTGTAAAAGCCCAGCAGGCAAAGCTTCTGGCGGATAAGATCATTGCCATTGTTGGGGATAAGATCGTACTCAAAAGCGATATTGTCAATTATATCGATGACATGAAGCGTCAGGGCAGCGAGGTTCCTCCGAACATCGATTGTATGTTGCTTGAGAAAATGATGCAGGACAAGGCGCTGATTCTGCAGGCAGAGAAAGATTCATTGCCGGTTTCAGATGAAGAAGTTGAAGCGGAGCTGGATCAAAAGATCCGTTATTTCATTATGCAGTACGGTGGTAAGGAAGCTTTGGAGCAGATCGCAGGAAGAACCACATATCAGATCAAAGAAGATTTCAGGAAAAGCATTAAAGACGGTAAGCTGGCCAAATCCATGAGGGAGAAGATCGTTGAATATGTAAAGATCACCCCTAATGAAGTGCGTGATCATTATAACAAAATTCCTAAAGACAGTCTGCCTTTTTACGAAACGGAGCTGGTGATCGGACAAATTGTGATCCATCCGAAAGCTGGCAGAGAACTGGAGAAATTTGCTCAGGATGAATTGGCCGACTATCGAAAGCAGGTGGAGGCAGGGCTAAAGTCATTTGAAACACTCGCCCGTTTGTATTCTGAAGATCCCGGTAGCAAACAGAATGGAGGAAGATATGAGATCAACAAAAACCAAAAGGATTGGGATCCTGATTTTAAGAATGCAGCTTTCCGTTTGAAAGAGGGACAGATCTCGCCGGTTACCAAATCCAAATTCGGATACCATATCATCCAAATGGTCAGCCGCAATGGAGATGATGCTGTAATCCGGCACATCCTACGTGTTCCCCAATTACAGGAGGAAGACGTAGATGCAGCAAAAAGTAAACTCGACAGTGTTCGTTCCAAGCTGGTTGCCGGTACGTTACAGTTCGGCGAGGCTGTTGATAAATTCAGTGATGACCAGAACAGTAAGTTTACGGCTGGTATCATGAGCGGTCAGGGTGGAAACTTTGTGACCATTGACGAGTTGGATAAAAATCTTGTTCCCTACCTTGATAAACTAAAAGTAGGAGAGATCTCACAGCCAATGGTTTATAAAGACGAACAGGATAAGCAGACTGTCAGGATCGTTTATCTCCAAAAGCGCACTGAACCCCACAGGGAGAATATGAGGGATGATTATGACAGGATCGCTCAAAGGGCACTGGCTGAGAAAAAGGAAATCACCATCGAAAAATGGTTTCAAACCAAGTTACCCACTTATTATGTGATGGTGGATGGGGATTATCAGCAGTGCGAGAGCTTACGGAAACAATTCCCGAATTACGTTAGCAAGTAGCTTTTATTATTTTCCTTAGTCTCCCATTTAAGATGTAATTTAGCATCTCTCATCCTGCTATATGAGTGATGCCATTAAACACGAATGCGGACTGGCATTCATCCGGCTTTTGAAGCCATTTTCCTATTACCAGCAAAAGAAGGGTACGGCATTGTATGGCCTGAACAAACTGTATCTCCTGATGGAGAAGCAGCACAATCGTGGTCAGGACGGAGCAGGTATTGCAGCTGTGAAGCTCAATGCAGAACCCGGCTATCCCTTCATGCATCGTTTGCGCAGCAATGCCACACAGGCGATCGCCGATCTTTTCAGTCAAGTTGGCAAGGAGATCAATGAGCTGGAAAAATTCCAGCCTGAATTCAGGAAGCATCCCGGATTAATGAAGGGGCATCTGAATTTCATGGGAGAGCTCTTGCTGGGGCACCTTCGTTATGGCACCCAGGGCAAGAACAATCTTGAATTTTGTCACCCCTTCATCAAACGCGATATCATTCCGGCAAGAAATCTTGCCCTTGCAGGAAATTTCAATCTTGTCAATACCGATGAACTGTTCGGTATGGTCAATGTTGATCCTGGTGATTTCCAGAAGCAAAGCGATCTGGCTGCAATGATGGAAGTGGTGCATCATTTCATCGTAAAAGAAGATGAGGCACATCCCGGTAACATGTCCGTTTCCGATATTCTGAAAAAAAGTTTCATTCATTTTGATGGCGGCTATCATGTAAGCGGATTGATCGGCAATGGTGATGCCTTTGTTATCAGGGATGCCCATGGCATTCGTCCTTCTTACTATTATATCAACGATGAGGTTATCGTTGCTGCCTCTGAACGTGCTGCAGTCCGCACCAGTTTCAATCTCGAGGAGAATGAAGTGAAGGAGTTGATGCCCGGGCAGGCACTGATCGTGAAAAGTGATGGTACATGGTCGATTGAACAGGTACTGGAGCCTAAGGAACGCAGGGCTTGCAGCTTTGAGAGGATCTATTTTTCCAGGGGAAGTGATGAGAAGATCTACAGGGAAAGGATTGGATTGGGATACAGACTGAGCGATAATGTACTGAAGTCCATCAATAATGATCTCAAGCATACTATTTTCTCATTCATACCCAATACGGCAGAGGTTGCTTTTTACGGACTCCTGAAAGGGATGGAGGACTTTCTGAATCAGATCAAGGTTCAGCGTATCATGGCCTGGGAAAAAGATTTTGATGAGGAGAAGCTTGCTGAGATGGTGAATCGAAAGATCCGGGTAGAGAAGATCGCCATCAAGGATGTAAAGATGCGCACTTTCATTACCGAAGATGCCAATCGCGCTGAAATGGTGCAGCACGTGTATGACATCACCTATGGTACCGTTCAAAAAGATACTGATACGCTGGTAGTGATCGATGATTCGATTGTGCGCGGCACCACGTTGAAAGAAAGTATTGTCCGGATGCTTTCGAGATTACACCCCAAAAAAATCATCATCGTTTCCTCTGCACCGCAAATAAGATATCCTGATTGCTATGGAATTGACATGAGCAAGCTGGGAGATTTCATTGCCTTCAAGGCAGCACTTGCCTTATTAAATGATAGAGGCCAAACTTCATTGCTGGATCAATTATACGATCGATGCAAGGAGTTGCAACGCAACCATCAGCTGCATACAGAAAATGTAGTAAGGAAAGTATATGCTTCCTTCACTCCCAAGGAAATTTCTGCTAAGATTGCGGAACTGATTACACCCGAAGAAGTTAAGATACCTGTTGAAGTCATCTATCAGACCATTGAAGACCTGCATGATGCCTGTCCGGGTAATACAGGCGACTGGTACTTTACCGGTAACTATCCCACTCCCGGCGGAAACCGAGTGGTGAATCGCGCCTTCATCAATTTCATGGAGAAAAGAAATGTAAGGGGATATTGATTCAGGAGTGATGTAAGCATCACCACTCCTGAATTCTGTTATCCTATTTCAGATCGTACTTGTATTTGTAACGCTCGTACAATTGCTTGTGCTTATCGGTGAGGCTAACAATCCTTCCGCCAATCAGCACCATGGAAATATTGCTGCTGCGCATATCGAGTATATCTCCTTCACTGATCACCACATTGGCATCCTTACCGGTTTCAAGTGAACCTGTCTTATCGGCAATGCCCAATATTTTGGCAGCGTTCAATGTAATGGAAGAAAGTGCTTCCTCTTTGGAGAGTCCGTATGCAGCTGCTGTACCAGCATTGAACGGCAGGTTCCTGCCACGATGTTGTCCGTCTTCATCATTGATGGCAAACAATACGCCAGCTTTCTGCAAGAGGGCAGGAGTTTGATAAGGAAGGTCAACGCCATCATCGGCCAGTGTGGGAAGGGCATGCATCTGACTGAGGATAACAGGGATGTTATTCTTCTTTAGAATATCGGCCACCTGCACACTTTCTGCAGCACCCACCAGTACGATATCAAATCCAAATTCATTTTTAAAATCGATGGCAGCCAGTATCTCACGTACCACATCGCAGTGGATGAAGAGCTTTTGTTTTTTGGTAAAGAGCCCTTGCACTGCCTCAAACTTCAGGTTGGTATTGCTGTGTTTGGCTTCGGCAGCGTAGGCTTTGGCAGCCCTTAAAAATTGTTTGATCTCTTCGATCTGATCCATTCCTCTTTTCACCGGATCACCCTGAGGTGATTGTAATCCAAGGAAAGCTGCATAGGGATTAGGACGATTGAACAAGCTGGGTAGATTCAGGTGGATGGCATTGTCTTTTGCATAAGCTGCATCTTCCCAGTTCCAGGCATCCAATTGTACAATTGAAGAGGATCCACTGATGGTGCCGCCTTGGGGAACAATGTTTGCATGGGTAATGCCATTGGTCTTGAGGGTATTGATCACTTTGGAATCCGTATTGTATGCTACCAGTGAACGAACTGAAGGATTGAATTCACCGATTTCAGTAGCGTCTGCTGTAGCGCGGACTGAATTGACTTCAATGAGTCCGAGGTTGGCATTTGACAGGATCAATCCCGGATAAACATGTTTGCCTTTGGCATCCACCTTGATGGCATTGGCCGCTGGGGTGATGTTGCTGCCGATGGCAGTGATCTTTCCGTCATTGATCTCAATTGAACTGTTGTTGAGTACCTGACCATTGCCGATATGAATGGTACCATTCATGATGACGATGGGAGTTTCCTGCTTCTTGGCAGGGTATACTGATTCTTGTGCAAAGGCTGACGAAATGATCATCAGCGATGCCAGTATGTTGAATAATATCTTTTTCATGTGATTCATTTTTATAGATGCTTAATCTTGTTCGATGGTGAGGATACCATGGCTGTGATCATGATCGCCGCAGTTCAGCAAAACTGAATAGCTTGGAGTAGCCGGTGCCATGGGGTTTCCGGATCTCTTCTCACCATTCATTTTCTGGATCAGTCGGTTTCTTTCAGCCGTTTGTTGTTTTCTTATTTCAGCATCCTTCTGTCTATCGAAATAAACAATGCCATCCACAACTGTTTTCTCTGCTCTTGCATAA
This sequence comes from Chitinophagia bacterium, assembly GCA_046309555.1. Taxonomy (GTDB): domain Bacteria; phylum Bacteroidota; class Bacteroidia; order Chitinophagales; family Chitinophagaceae; genus Pollutibacter. Next base: position 700 of record JBKCOY010000052.1, on the reverse strand, counting down.
ATGCTGAGGGGATTATCACTCCACAATACAAGATCCGCATCTTTACCAACTTTGATGCTACCTACACGGCTGTCAACGTGCAACATTTTCGCAGGATTGAGGGTGACCATTTTCAACGCATCTTCTTCAGACATGCCGCCATACTTGATGCTCTTGGCAGCTTCCTGATTCAGGCGGCGTGCCATTTCAGCATCATCGGAGTTGATGGCAACATTAAGTCCCACGCGAGACATGATCGCTGCATTTTGCGGAATGGCATCCACCACTTCCATTTTATAGTTCCACCAGTCGGAGAAGGTAGAAGCAGCAGCACCATGGGCTTTCATTTTATCGGCCACTTTGTATCCTTCGAGGATGTGGGTGAAGGTATTGAAGGTGACACCATATTTCTCACCCACTTTCATCGCAGCATTTATCTCACTCTGCACATAAGAGTGACAGGTAATGAAGCGCTTTTTGTTCATGATCTCTACGAGTGCCTCTAGCTCAAGATCGCGGCGGACTGAAGAAACGGTTGAAGAGGTTGAAGAAGTTGAAGAGGTTGAAGAGGTTGAAGGGGTTGAGGAGGTTGAAGATTTTTTGCCTTTGGTTGCAGCTGGCGTTGTAGATGTGCTTGCTGTTGCGGCTTTGAGGGCATTTTCATAATCTCTTGCTCTGTTGAAAGCATCATCCAATACTTGTTCAACTCCCATGCGGGTAT
>JBKCOY010000051.1:0-54405 GCA_046309555.1 Chitinophagia bacterium | reverse complement strand
CACCACAAGATCTAAAATTTGAAGGTGAAGAGACCAACGTAGAGATTGGTGACAATACTACCATTCGCGAATTTGTAACAATACACCGAGGCACCAAAGACAGATGGAAAACCGTAGTTGGGAAAAATTGCCTGATCATGGCCTATAGCCATATCGCACACGACTGCATCGTGGGAGACAATTGCATCATGAGCAACAATACACAAATGGCAGGCCATGTGATCATGGGTGATTATTCAATCCTTGCAGGCATGTGTGCCGTTCACCAATTCGTAAAAATCGGACAGTACTCATTCATTGCAGGTGGATCACTTGTGCAAAAAGACGTGCCCCCCTACATCAAAGCTGGCAGATCCCCCTTGTCATATGCGGGTGTAAATTCAGTCGGACTCAAAAGGAAAGGATTCACCGTAGAGAAGATCAATGAGATATTGGATATTTACCGTTACATCTATAACAAAGGACTCAACACAACCCAGGCCATTGATTTTCTGGAGGAAGAATTTCCAGTAACAGATGAAAGAGATGAGATCGTAACCTTCATCAGGGAAAGCGGCCGGGGTATCATCAAGAAGTTCAGCAAAAATGCCTTTGATGACGATAACGGCAACTGATGCGGGTAAGCGATTTAATCGCGACTGGATCTTCAGGAAGTTTCATCTCGATCTGAGTTCCCCACAGCACTACTCCATCACCGGACACAATGGCTCGGGCAAATCAACACTCATACAATGTATTGCGGGTTCCATGCTGCTCAGCGAAGGTTCCATAACCTATACCTGGAAAGGTGAAAAGATCGCCACTGAAAAATTACACCAACAGGTTTCCATCGCTGCACCCTACCTCGAGCTGATCGAAGAAATGACTGCCCTCGAATTTCTAAACTACCATGCCAACTTCAAACCCTTTCTATCCGGTCAAACACCAGAAATGATCCTGGAGATGGTTGGACTAAACAAGGCAGCCAATAAAGAGATCAGGAATTTCAGCAGCGGCATGAAACAAAGGCTGAAGCTGGCGCAGGCTTTCTTTTCAGACACTCCCCTTCTTTTGCTGGATGAACCCTGCTCCAACCTCGACCAGCAGGGGATCGAATTGTATCAGCAACTCATCGGTAACCTGACACGTGACCGCCTGGTCATCATTGGGAGTAATGATCCTATCGAATACCAAAGTTGTCGTCAAACGATCCGTATGGGTGTGTGAAAAAAGGGGTAATTTCGCGCAAACTTCATACAACATGCAGCAGGACTCGTTGGTCTTTGACCTCCTTCGGAAAGAACTAACCAGACAACGTGAAGGCATCGAACTGATCGCCTCAGAAAACTTTACTTCCCTTCAGGTGATGCAGGCCATGGGTTCTGTGGCCACCAACAAATATGCAGAAGGTTATCCAGGAAAAAGATATTATGGTGGTTGTGAGGTGGTGGATGAAATAGAAACACTCGCAATCGAGCGTTTAAAAAAAGTTTTCAATGCATCATGGGCCAACGTTCAACCCCATAGTGGAGCGCAGGCCAATACTGCTGTTTTTCTCGCTTGTCTGAAGCCGGGTGACAAAATACTTGGACTTGATCTGAGCATGGGTGGACATCTGACGCATGGCAGTCCTGCCAACTTCAGCGGTAAAACCTATCAGGCTTTTTTCTATGGCGTGGACAAAGAAACAGGATTGGTCAATTATGAGCAACTGGAAGAAATAGCAAGAAAAGAGAAGCCCAAAATGATTATCTGCGGCGCTTCAGCATATAGCCGCGACTGGGACTATGCCCGCATCCGTGCTGTTGCAGATGAAGTAGGTGCCTTGTTACTCGCAGACATTGCCCACCCCGCCGGATTGGTTGCAGCAGGTGTTTTGAATGATCCGTTTGATCATTGTCATATTGTTACCTCCACTACACACAAGACCCTGCGCGGACCAAGAGGTGGTGTGATCATGATGCGCAATGATTTTGACAATCCTTTTGGATTGAAAGATCCCAAAGGCAACATCCGCTCTATGAGTGCGTTGCTGGATCTTGCTGTTTTCCCCGGCATGCAGGGTGGACCGCTCGAGCACGTGATTGCTGCAAAAGCAGTTGCCTTTGGTGAGATACTTGACCCTTCGTTCAGACAATACCAGCTCGACGTGCAAAAGAATGCACAAACCATGGCTGCTGCCTTTGTTGCAAAAGGCTATCACCTGATCAGTGGAGGAACTGATAACCATCTCATGCTGATCGATCTTCGCAACAAGAACATCACTGGCAAGAAAGCACAGGAGACACTGGACAGAGCGCACATCACCCTGAACAAGAATTCAGTCCCTTATGACGACAAGAGTCCGTTTGTGACCTCCGGTATTCGCATTGGAGTACCTGCCATTACCACGCGCGGGCTGAAGGGAGAACACATGGGTATAGTAGCAGACATGATCGATAAAGTGCTCATGAATGCTGATGATGAAGCCATTGTTTCATCCGTGAAGAACGATGTAAAAGCCTTCATGGCACAGTTCCCTCTTTATCCAGAACTCGGCTAAAAACCTTTATCATGATACAAAGAGTTCAATCCCTCTGGCTATTGGCAAGCACTGCATGTGCAGTCATTTTTCTCTTTCTACCGATTTACTATGGTGAATTCATCGGTGGTGCAAACAATAAATATACTGTAAGAGAAAACCTCATTCTCTTTGCCGGCGTGGCACTGGTTGGGATGATCAGTTTTATCACCATCTTCTTTTACAAGAACAGGAATAAACAAAAAACGCTGATCCTTATCAATATTTTTTTCACCCTCGCTGTTTTTGTACTGCAATATTTTCTGATTGAATCACTGAAAAAAGAACTGGGTATGGCCAGGGGCGAATGGCAGATAGCTGCCGTTCTGCCGGTCTTCATCATGCTGTTCCATTTTTTTGCCTACAAAGGAATCAGTCAGGATGAAGCATTGCTCAACAGTGCAGATCGCATGAGATGATCATGAACCTCAGCGAAGCAACTCAAGTCAAATTCCCCCTCTGCTTCAGGGATGTTCATTATATGGCTTTACTATACAAAGCCGATAAGAAGGAAACCACAAAACATCTTGAGAAAACAGGATTAAAACCTGCCTTGTATTGGCTGGGCAAACCAGTTGTTGCAGTAGGTCTCATTCAATACAAAGATTCCGACCTGGGTGCTTATGATGAGATTATTGTATCAGTTCCTGTGGTGCTGGAAACATGCAAATCAGGGAATATCAGCAACTGGCTTGATCTCTATGCAGGTTTTGAAAATCGAAAAGGTGGACAATACATCATCCATATCCCTGTGACTTCACAAGTTTCAGTTGATGGAGGCAGAAACCTTTGGGGTTATCCTAAAATATTGGCCCCACTTGAACACCATTTCACCCAAAATAAAATTGACAGCCAATTCATGGTTTCAAGTGACAATGTTCAAATCCAATGGCAGGGACAATTGGGAATGGGTATTCCCATTCCGGCCATGAACCTCATGACCTATTCTTTTCTCAACGGTTCGTTGATGAAAACACATGTTGATGTGAAAGCCAATATGAAATGGTTTCCTTTCGCAAAAGTGAAGCTAAACATCAATAGCGAGGAGACTCTAATGGCAAAAGATATAAAAGCAATGGGATTGGACAGATCAAACCCTATCGCTGTTTTAGGCGCTGAAAAATTCAGTGCCCGTTTCCATGCTCCTGAAAAAATAAATTGATCTTCTCTGCAACTTCCTCCCAGCCACTTTCCAGCATGAAACTGTGGGAAGCCCCTTTGATGATGTGAGGAGTAACCTTATAGAACGAAGCCATCTTGCGGGTATCTCTTTCACTGACCAGATAATCCTTCTCAGCACCGATGATCATCGTAGGGATCGGTAATGATTTTATTCCTGGTAAACGCAGAAAAACCATTTGTAAAAAAGCCAGAAAAGATTCTTCCTGCATGTTGGGCAATACTTCAGCCATTTGAGCTTCGGTAAAATCTTCCCTGAAAATAATGCGCTTGAGTTTATCGGGATGCTTCATGATGGGGAGCCAGCTCATGCGCAACACGGAAATCAGAAAACCCAAAGGATAATGCATGATCAGTTTGAGTACCAACCCAAACAATCCATGACGGGGTGCAGAACAAAGCAATACAGCTCCCCTCACCTTTTTGGGAAGCGCATCCATGGCATGTTGTATGGTGAATCCACCCATGGAATGTCCGATCAGGTAAACCGGCCCTTCCAATCCACTGATAAACTTCAACAGATCTTCCCGATAATCCATGATACTTGTCCATCTGATAGACTTGGCATTCGGACTCCCGGCATGTCCGCGCAAACTGATGGCATGCACGTCATAGCCCATGTCATGAAAAAAGGGAAGGAAATTGTTCTCCCATACCCAGGCACCCATGCAAGCACCATGAATGAGTACGATATGTCCTTTTGAAGCAGGATTATCCTGCAAGCGTTGTATGACTGCCACTGGCATGACGGATATGGTTTTGGGGCAACTGTTTCAAGAGGCGTTTTCTGAAGCGATGATAATCGACTGTTATGGTATGACGGGGTGTATGGATCTGCTTGAAATCAGGACTCCTGAGTTCCTTATCGATCAATGCTGCAACATTATCCGGACGATGCCAGAGACCTGCAACTTCACGTGCCATGATCTTGCTTTGCAACTCGGCACCCGGCCAGATACAGCCCAGTGGCTGAAACAAACCAATGAAATACAAATTATCAATGTTTGGATGAATCATGCGCAACCACAATGGCACTTCCCCTTCTGAATAATCTATAAGTTGCTTATCAAAAAAAGGATGCGCAATCACATACCCTGTACAGGCAACAATCACATCATACTCTCCAACAGAGCCATCTTTGAAATGAACTTTCTTCCCATCCAGCCTTTCAATATCCCCCCTGGGTTTGATCTTGCCATGACGGATGGTGAAAAAGAGATCTTCGTTGATAGTGGGATGATGAGATCCAAGCGGACCATCCGGCTCGGGTAATCCGTAATCACTGTTCTTCCCGTTACGAATGTATAGACTGAAGGCCGATAATTTTTGCCAGATCTTTCTGGGTAACCAGTGGATCTTGGTGCTGAATACATCTGCAGGTTTTCCCATCATGAACTTGGGTGCGATCCAATAGCCTCTGCGCCAGCTCATGTCTACCGAAGCCGCAACACGACTGCTTTCTACAGCCACGTCACAGGCAGAATTACCACCACCTATCACCAATACTCTTTTGCCAGTAAATGCAGAGAACCGCTTTACCGAATGGGAGTGAATGAATTCGCCATCAAAACTTCCTGGATATTCCGGGATGCGGGGCTGCCAATGATGCCCGTTACAAACCGCCAACGCATCAAAAGTTACTGTACTTTCAACCCCTTCTTGAACTGTGGTGACTTGCCATTGCTGTTGTTCATCCAAATGACAGTTCTTCACATAGGTCTTGAACTGTATATGTGGATAGAGATTGAAAGCCCTGGCATACGATTGAAAATACCGTGCCAAATGCTGATGGGAAGGATAGTCAGGATAATCTTCCGGCATAGGGTAATCATCATACTGGCTAAGGGTTCTGGATGAAATGATATGGGTAGTTTCAAAAACAGAGCTATGCCCTACTTTTTCGGAAAATACCCAATTACCTCCCACTTCCGCTCCAAGATCATAGACGGTTACGTCAATCCCTTCATCGAGTAGATTCTTAGCGGCAGTGATTCCTGAGGGACCGGCTCCAATGACACAAACTCTCTTTTTCATATCGATACAACAAATCAGTTTTGTAAAGGTTGGTAAAATACAAATCGCTCACCATCAAACAATCCTTTGTCACTCAATTTGACATTTGGGATCACCAGCAAGGCCATGAATGATAGCGACATAAATGGGGCCGATAAAGTTGAACCCATCATCTTTGCCGCAAGATCAATAGCAGTATAAGCAGTAGCTACAGCATGCCCATCATCACTGCTCATCAAACCTGCAATAGGTAGCGGCAAGATCAATTCCTTCCTGGGGCCTGCGCAGCTCACTCCTCCCCTGGCGCTGATGACCAGGTTAATTGCATTGCAAAGGCTTTCATCATCCACACCCACAGCAACAATATTGTGCGAGTCATGTGCAACCGATGATGCAATAGCACCTTCCTTGAGGCCAAAACCATGCACAAAAGCCTTGGCGATTGGAGCTTGATGATAACGGTTGACAACCACAATTTTCAATACATCTTTGTCAGGATCAGAAACCCAAATTCCGTCACTTTCCTTGGGCAACAACATCAGCTTATCAGTAATGAGTTGCCCGTCGTTACACCCTATTACAGGAAGGGAATAAACTCCAGAAGTGGGCATCTGCAGTTCCGATACCTGAATTTCACTGATGCCAAACCTATTGATGGGATCAACCTGGATGGAAGAAGTATCAATCTGAGAAACTCCTTTTTCAGAAACCTTATCGCCATTGATATATGTAGCAAGCACATTGAAATCATAGAGGTTGTCGACAAGGATCATGTCTGCGGGATCACCCTTGCGAAGTAATCCTACATCCAGTTTATAATGCAGCACTGGATTGATACAGGCAGCCTGGATCACATGAAAAACATCATGTCCCAAAGCAACTGCCCTGGCACAGAGCTGGTTGATATGTCCGGCTACGAGACTATCAGGATGCTTATCATCACTACAGAACATTACACTATCAGGATACTGGTTGATCAACGGATGAAGTGCATCAAAGTTTTTGGCAGCGCTGCCCTCACGGATGATGATCTTCATTCCCAATGACAGTTTCTCCAATGCCTCTTCCAGGGTAAAACATTCATGATCAGTTGAAATACCCCTGCTGACGTATTCTTTCAGCGCTTCTCCTCTTAATCCGGGCGCATGTCCGTCTACCGGCTTGCCCAAATGATGAGCAGCCTCAATCTTGGCCAGCACCTCCCTATCACCTGCGATGGCACCGGGAAAATTCATCATTTCACTCAGGTATTTTACTTCATCCATTTCCAGGAGTGATTGTACCTGATCCGGATCCAGCCTGTCGCCAGCTGTTTCAAATACTGTGGCAGGCACACAGCTGGGAGCACCGAAATAGAACTTGAAGGGGACCTGTTTTCCATTTTCGATCATGAACCTGACCCCTTCCATCCCGTTAACATTGGCGATCTCATGCGGATCGCTAACGGTGGCTACAGTGCCGTGGTTGACGGCAAGGGCAGCAAAGGCCGAAGGAACCAACATGGAACTCTCGATATGAACATGGGCATCGATGAATCCCGGAAGGAGAAATGGCAAAGAAAGGTCTGGGGTGGAACCATCCAATGGTATAACGTCCTGGATCTTACCACCTTGCACATGTATTTCAACTGGCTGCATGCACCTGGCCAGGGCATCAACCCTATTTCCCCTGATGACGAAAACTGACATAAAAACAAGATACGAAGGAAAGCCAAGTCCATCAAACGACCCTTTTGACCGCTCATGGAATTGCTACTCTTTTTAACAGGAATTCCTTTTGGGCATCAGGATTCGTTGATATATTGCATCCACAAAACATAAATCATGAAAACATTCAAATTACTGACACTGGGACTCACCGCAATGCTGATGTCTGCCATGTCGTTTGCACAAACTGCAGAAGAAATCATCGCCAAGCATGTGGAAGCCATTGGTGGAGAAGCCAATTGGAAAAAAGTGAATACGATTCGTCAGGAGGCAACCCTCAGTGTGCAGGGAATGGATCTAAGCGTTGTAATCATTGCCTCACACAGTAAGGGAGTTAGACAAGAATTCAATGTGATGGGCATGAACAATTATTCCATCATTACCCCAAGCGCAGGATGGAACTATATGCCAGTGCAGGGACAAACCAAGCCGGAGCCCATGACAGAGGAACAACTGAAATACGGCAAAGACCAGCTTGATATTCAAGGTGAAGTGGTTGACTACAAAGGAAAGGGACATAAGATTGAAAAACTCGACAATGAAGAAGTGGACGGTGTTTCCTGCTTTAAGATCAAAATGATCCGTAAAAACGGAAATGAAATTGTTTATTTTATAGACCCAAAATCATACTATTGCATCAGAACAACTTCTAAAGTAGTAGCAAACGGACAAGAAGTTGAGTCAATCGTAAACATGAGTAATTTTCAAAAATTACCAGAAGGTATTCATGTTGCCTTCACCATTGAAAACAGCGGAATTCCTGCTCCCATCAACATCAGCAAGGTGGTGGTAAACGGACCTGTTGATGAGTCTTTGTTCAAAGTACAGCAATAATATTTTTGCCTTAATATAAAACCCGGTCAAATGCCGGGTTTTTTTGTTCAGAAAAAACCAAAACCATGAATCGACTGCTGAAACATTTTTTATTGGCCCTCCAACTGATGACAACAATATCAGTGATGGCTCAAACTGAAATCAACTCCAGCACTTTTGGCACATTGGAAGCAAGGGTACTCGGACCGGGAACCATGAGTGGACGCATCAGTGCCGTTGAAGGTGTGAATACAGACAATGGGAAAACACTTTTCATTGGCACTGCAGGCGGCGGCGTATGGAAAAGCACCAATGCCGGCGCAACCTTCAAACCCATATTTGATAAGTATTGTCAGAGTATTGGCGCCATTGCCATCGACCAGAAAAATCCCAAAACCATTTATGTGGGAACCGGCGAAAGCAACATGAGAAACTCTGTTTCTATTGGAGATGGCTTCTACCGTTCAACCGATGGTGGAAGCAACTGGAGCAAGGTTGGCGGACTTGATTCTACTGAACATATCGCAAAGATCGCCATCGACCCCAACAACAGCAACATGGTTTATGTTGCTGCTCCCGGACCACTTTGGAACGACAGCAAACATCGTGGGCTATACAGATCAACTGATGGAGGCAAAACATTTGAGAAGATTCTTTTCATCTCAGAGAAAGCAGGCTGTGCAGATGTTTCCATTGATCCAACCAACAGCAATATACTCTATGCAACAACCTGGGAATTCAGGAGAACACCCTATTCGTTCTCTTCAGGTGGTGATGGCAGCGGGATTTGGAAAAGCACCGATGCCGGCAAAACATGGAAAGCACTGGAAAAAGGGCTACCTGTAAAGCCGCTGGGAAGAACAGCATTGGCCATTGCGCCTTCAGCACCCAATAATCTGATCGCCATTGTAGAAGCCAAGGAAACCGGTCTCTATATTTCTTCCGATGCCGGTGAAACCTGGAAGCAACAAAGCGCATCCATGAACGTGGTTTCCAGACCTTTTTATTTCAGCACCTTGGTCATTGATCCAAAAGACCCCAAAAGAGTTTATCGTCCCGCTTATTCTTTTGCCTATTCCAGCGATGGCGGCTATTCGTTTGCTGAAGCCAGTGGTGAAGGCGGATGGGTACACAGTGATCATCATGCGCTTTGGATCAATCCCAGCAATACCAATCACATGTATCTGGGTACCGATGGTGGTGTGTACATGAGTCTTGATAAGGGATCAACCTGGACCTTCATGCAGAACTTGCCGGTGGGACAATTCTATCATGTGGATCATGACATGAATAAGCCCTATCGCGTTTTTGGAGGGTTGCAGGATAACGGCAGTTGGGTGGCACCTTCCTCAACAGCAGGTGGTGTGGGCAATGGCGATTGGAAAGCAATTTATGGTGGCGATGGATTCTGGGTAGTGCCTGATCCAACCGATGCCAATATTGCCTATGGTGAATCACAAGGTGGCGATGTGAACCGCATCGATCTGAGAACAGTCAAATCTGTTAGCATTCGTCCCCTTCAAACCAAAGACGAAGAAAAATTACGCTGGAACTGGAACACACCCATCGTTACCGGTAAAGCGAATCCCAAAAATCTTTATACAGGCGCCCAATATCTCTATCGCACACAAGACCAGGGCAGGAACTGGGAAAGGATCTCGCCGGATCTGACTACGAACGACAAGAAAAAACAGGAGCAGGAAAAGAATGGCGGACTCAGTGCCGACAATACTTCAGCTGAGAATCATACCACCATCTTCACGATCACCGAATCTCCTTTGGATGCCAACATGGTGTTTGTAGGTACGGATGATGGCAATCTTCAGATAACAAGAGATGGAGGAAAAAGCTGGACCAATGTTGCCGTAAACATAGCAGCAACAGGCATTCCAGCCCAAACATGGGTCAGCAGTATTGAAGCATCTCATTTCAACAAGGAGATCTTGTACGCTACTTTCGACAACCACATGTATGGCGATCATAAAACCTATGCAGCCAGATCAGAAGATGGAGGGAAGAACTGGAAAGCTTTTTCCAGCAAAGAATTCAGCGGATTTGCACACAAGATTATCGAGGATCCCAAGAATCCCAACTTGCTTTTTATAGGAACTGAAATGGGATTGTTCGCAACACTGAATGGGGGCAAGGATTGGTTCAGGATGAAAAACAATATTCCCTGGTATGCTTTGGTGCGAGACATGAAGATCCATCCGGAAACCAACGATCTTATTGTTGCCACACATGGCAGAGGTATTCTGATCGTGGATGATATTGCCGCCATGAGGAACCTGACTACCAACATCATTGAAAAAGATTTTCATCTTTTTGAAACGGTTGAGATCAACTTGTCAACCGGAAACTTTGGTGATGGTGGATTTCCCAGCACAGGCGGTTGGGTTTCTCCCAATGCACCATCATTGAAACCTTTTCAGTATTACCTGAAAGACAGGTTCAATGGTGGAAGCATCAAACTTGAGATCTTAGACGAATCCGGAAAATTGGTACAATCCCTTCCCGGTACTACCCGAAAAGGCATCAACAGGGTAACCTGGAACCAACGCATGGCTCCGCCGAAGACAGCTACCGGTTCTACCAAAAGGGATATCGGTGCAGTATTTGCACCACAGGTGCTCCCTGGCAACTATACTTTGAAAATGAAAGTGGGAAAGGACGAATACAGCCAGCAATTCAAACTGGTTCATGCCGACAAAAACGGATTCAGTGAGGAAGAAAGGAAATCGCAATTTGCTGCCGCCATGGAATTGTACAATATGCATGGCAGGCTGGCAACGCTGGTGAATGATATCGTTGAAAAGCAAAAGACTTACAAGGATAAAATTTCAGGCCTCAAGAACAAGAAATCTGTAAAATGGGGAACTGGCTATATTGATTCGCTTGAAAACCTCCGCGGTGAACTGATCCCAACCAAACAGACTTCGATCTTTGCAGATGAAAGCAGATTGAGGGAAGATATATCACAAGTCTATGTTGCCATCTGCAACAATGAAGCAGCACCCAGTAACTTGCAACTGGCCAGCATCAAGGCATTGGAAACCAGACTCGATGAGGCGGTTAATCGTTTCGGTCGTTTGAACAAGGAGATTGAGGGGAGGTTGAAGTAGTTGAGGGGGTTGAAGTGGTTGAAGGGGTTGAAGAGGTTGAAAGTAAATTTAACTTAAACCTCTTCAACCCCTTCAACCCCTTCAACTATTCTAGTCTTCCTGCACAATCCGCTTCAACTTCAAAGTCTTGACCGGTGCCACAACGAGTGGGAATTTTTCTACGGTAACGTTACTGGCATCCAATCCGAATCCTTTTTCTTCTGAAAGGGATACTTCCTTCAACCAGAAATACAACTTCATTACTACCCTTTCCCAGAAAGGCAGTTCGTTATCCTGACTCAGGAATTTTTCCATTACCACAAATTCAAAGTCTCCTGCAATATTGTTACGGGCCAGACTTTCATAACGGGAAGTGATGTTCACTTCTTTGTTGGCCACCATGTCTTCCACTACCTTTCTAAACATTAGGTTGATCTTGGGCTGCACCCTGAATCCTAGCCTGAACTCTACACGGATCACTTCATTGGGGATGATGGTATCCACTTCATACTCGCAGGTATAAGGATCATCCATCGTATCCACATGCACGAACCAATAGATGTCTGCACGCTTGGGCTTTTTGTTGAGGATAGAGTGAATGATCTTATATTCGATCTCTTTGGGATTGTTGGCACTGCTTAGGTATACCAAGTGCGTTGCATATTTATTAATGCTCTGGTCGTTGCTAAGCTCCTGCAATACGGGAAGGTAATTCTCCAGTCGCGCAAATTCCACATAGCGATTCTTGATCTTGCGGGATTTGAACCAAACATACATGATCAGGAAGAAGATACCTCCAAGAACAAACGTAGCAAAGCCACCATGAGGAAATTTTTCAAGGTTGGCTACAAGAAAGCTGAACTCTATAGTAGTATAAACAATAAGATAGAGGTAAATGAAAATGGGTTTGACCCTATGCAGTACCAAATAGTTGGCAAATAAAATTGACGTGGCAAACATACACAAGGTAATTGCCAAACCATAGGCAGCTTCCATATTACTGGAGCTTTTGAAATACAATACGATTCCACAACAACCGATAAACAACAACGCGTTGATGGCTGGTACGAAAAGTTGTCCTCTTTCTTCGGTGGGATATGTTATTTTGAACTTAGGCCAAAGATTCAGACGCATGGCCACACTCACCAATGTGAAAGAGCCGCTGATCATGGCCTGGCTGGCCACAATGGCAGCAGCAGTTGCAATGACAATACCAAAAAGGAGGAAAGAGTCGGGCATGACCGCAAAGAATGGATTGCGAAGCAATTGTGCGTCTGGATTGGCAGCAACAAATGATGCATTTTTCATCAATGTGGCATTGGCAAACATCTTCCCCTGGAGGCTCAACAAATAGGCTCCCTGACCGAGATAATTGAGTATAAGACTTGTCTTCACCCAGATCCAGGTGATCCGTATATTTCTTCTGCCGCAATGTCCAAGATCTGAGTAAAGCGCCTCTGCCCCTGTGGTACATAAAAATACAGCCCCCAAAAGCCAGAATCCACCTGGATAGGCAACCAACAAATTGAAGGCATAAACTGGATTAAATGCTTTCAGCACACTAAGATTACCTGCAATATTGACAACACCCAAAACAGCCAGCATGCCAAACCAGATGAACATGATGGGACCAAAAAGTTTTCCTATGGAGGCTGTTCCGAATTGCTGCATGAAAAAGAGAAAAGCGATGATCCCCAATACAATGTACACGATCTCCATTTCTGTGATATTGGCAAATCTCGGCAGCTGTGCCAATCCCTCGATAGCGGATGTAACCGAGATTGGTGGCGTGATAATGCCTTCTGAGAGCAGGGCTCCGCCGCCGATCATGGCTGGAACAATGAGCCATTTTCTTCTTCGGCGAACCAGGGTATACAGAGAAAAGATTCCACCTTCCCCTCTATTGTCGGCTCTCAACGTCAGAATTACATACTTAACGGTGGTTTGCAGCGTAAGTGTCCAGATGATGCAGGATATCCCACCCAAGATGAGCTCCTCACTGATGACCCTCCCGTTGATGATGGCACTGAAAACATAGAGTGGGGATGTTCCTATGTCACCGTAAATGATCCCCAGGGCGATGAGTAACCCGGCTGCGGTTACTGTGTTGATTTGTTTACTCACTTTAAGAGAGATGAAAATGATTGCCAAATGGCCGAACAAAGTTATAGGGATTATCGGTTCATTTTCAAAAAGGTTAAAAAATAAAAATTCCGTTAATTCCGCTAAACCAAACCCAAAAACAGCCGTCTTTACGTTTAGTATGGAAAGCATGAACTAATTTTAACCTGAAAGCCAACAAACATGAAAAAGTTAACCGGGTTGCTGTTTTTATTGATACTCCTTTCAGCAGCCAGCGCCCAGAAGATCGATTATTCAGTAGTTGACAAAGACGATTACCGAGAAATGAATTTTGAGATCATTGGTAAAGTTGGCGGCAACATCAGTATTTACAAAAACTTCAAGAACCGACATGATATCTGTATATATGACAATGATATGCAGATGAAGAACAGGGTGAAACTGGAGTTTCTGCCTGAACGCATCCTCAACATCGACTTCATTGCCTATCCTGATTTTTCCTACATGATCTACCAATACCAAAAGAGAAATGTGGTCTATTGCTCCATAGTGAAGATAAACGGAGAAGGAAAACTCATGACCGACCCTGTGGATCTTGACACATCACATATAAATGGCATGGGTGAAAACAAGGTGTATACCATGGTAAACAGTGATGATAAAAAGAAGGTCATGTTGTTCAAGATCAAAAAGGTCAATGAGAAAAATTTTCAGCTAACTACATTTCTCTACAACAACCAAATGGAACTGCAGAAAAAAAGCAGGTTTGGATTGTTTATTCCGGACAGAGATGGAAACTTTACCGATTTCATGGTTGATAATGACGGAGACCTCATTTTTGGCAGGGCCACAAGAACCGGCAACAGGGAATACGTAAACAAAGTTGATCTCGTTTTCAAAAAGGCAATGGAAGACACCATTACCAAAATACCGATTGTACTGAAAGACAAATCCCTGGATGAAGTCAAACTGAAATTTGACAATTTCAACAAACGCATCATCCTTACCTCGTTTTATTACAAACAGAAAAAAGGTAATATAGATGGCATCTACTCTTTTGTGTGGGACAAAAAAACTCAGTCAGCCACTACCCAGGCGGATTTCTTTTTTGATGACAGTCTGAGAATGGATGCAAAAAGTGAGAGTACCGCACTAAAATCAGCCTTCAATGATCAGTTCATCAGGCATGTATTGCCCGTTCAGGATGGCGGGTTTGCTGTGGTTTCAGAACATTACTATTCCACTTCCAGAAATAACTCCTGGAATCGATATGATTATTTGTACGGCTTTGGAAACCCTTTCCTGTCGCCATTCGACATGATGTACTTCTCCCCTATGAATAGATTCTATACCTATGGATTCTATGATCCCTTCAATAGGTTTGGCCCACAAAACAATATGGTGCGTCACGTATCAGAAAATATTGTTGTATTCTTCTTCAATGCTGATGGTAAATTGCGCTGGAGCAATGTGATCAGAAAAAATCAGTTTGATGATAATTCGGATTCTTTCCTTTCTTACCAGCTTTTCAATACCGGTAGCGAAGTAAGATTCCTTTTCAACCAAAAAGAAAAACGCGAACTGTTGCTCAATTCAGCAACAATTGATGCAGAGGGAAAGGTTAAAAGACAACCTACTTTGAAAAACCTGAACAGGGAATATGACTTTATGCCCAAATTCGGAAAACAAGTGGGATTGAGACAAATCATCATGCCTTGCCTGTACAAGAATTATATTTGCTTTGCAAAAGTTGAATTCTGACAGGACACAGTGACTTACCTTTTCAAGCATAACAACCCTCTTGCCCTTATCTTGCTGGCAGCCCTCGCAGTGATTCCGGTTTTTCAGCCTTGGTCGTTGCCCTCACTTTCACAAGCCCAAGACAACTCCCCTGTATTTGAAAAATTATTATACTTTTTTTCTTGGTTAAATCCGAGCAATGGAATTACCAGCCAGCTCTTCGCATGTGCACTGATTTTTACGGAATCCTTGTTCCTGAATAAAGTGATCAGTGATCACAAGTTGATGGAAAAGGCTGGTTACATTCCCGCACTCAGTTTTCTGCTGCTCAATGCAATCACCCCTAATGCATTGATGCCATCCAATATCATCATCAACGTCATATTGATCAGCATTTTTAAATTAATGGTAGTATCCTACAAACAAAACAGATCCTATAATATTCTGATCGTAATTGGTTTCCTATCCGGATTTGTTGCCTCTTTCAATACTTCATACTTATTGATCTATATATGGGCTTCGCTCGCCATCCTGATCATGAGACCAATTTCACTTCGCGAATGGGCTTTGCTGACTGTTGGCTTTATCATGCCGTTCTATTTTCTATTTGCTGGCCTTTACCTTACCGACCAATTGAAGTTTCAGTCCATCTTCCCTGCGATTATCCTGAATTTCAGCATGCCTCAATTGAGTTTGCTGAAATGGATTTCCCTTGGCTGTCTTTTGATTCTTCCGCTTTTAAGCATGATCAAAGCAGGCGACAAATTGGGGAAAATGGTTTTACAGGTGAGAAAATCTTATTTGATCACCATTGTGCTCTGGCTAAATTGCATATTGATACTTTTT
Organism: Chitinophagia bacterium; assembly: GCA_046309555.1. GTDB lineage: Bacteria > Bacteroidota > Bacteroidia > Chitinophagales > Chitinophagaceae > Pollutibacter. Next base: position 38,386 of record JBKCOY010000051.1, on the reverse strand, counting down.
CTGCACCTGAATGGGTTCCACCAAAGGGCCGGACTCCTCCTTGTTCCTTCGGCCATCATGTTCGCTCCTTTTTTCGGAAGTTTTAAAAGGGAATATATCCCAAATCTGATCATCATTCTCCTGATCATTGCTGCCCTGATACGATAAAACTGCATCCAAACACATTGACCGAAAGGTGTTAACTTTGTTTCAAATTCAGGCCCATGAAATTTGGCGTTATTGTTTTTCCGGGATCCAATTGCGACCGAGACATGATCGGTGCCCTCAGGGATGATCTGGGGCAGGAAGTGATCGAGTTATGGCACAAGGATAATGACCTTTCTGCGTTTTCAACCGAAGATTGCATCGTTCTGCCAGGTGGGTTTTCCTATGGTGATTATTTGCGCTGCGGAGCCATCGCCAGATTCAGTCCCATGATGCAGCAAACCATTGCTTTTGCAAACAGGGGTGGAAAAGTTTTTGGCGTCTGCAACGGATTCCAAATTCTCTGTGAATCAGGATTGCTCCCCGGCGTTCTGCTCAAAAATGCAAATCAGCAGTTCATCTGCAAAAACGTATACATCATCGGAAAAGAAAACAAGGCCCTGAAAATACCCATTGCGCATGGCGAAGGACGCTTCCATGCAGATGAAAAAACACTTGCTTCCATCATCAGCAATGATCAGGTGATCTATCGTTACTGTGATCAGCACGGCAACGTTACTCCCGATGCCAATCCCAACGGTACCCTGGAAAATATTGCCGGTATCTGCAATGCTGAAAGAAATGTATTTGGCATGATGCCGCACCCAGAACGTGCCTGTTCTATATCGCTTGCAAACACTGACGGTAGAACCGTATTCAATACCCTATTTCTTAAAACTATCAGGGAAACCGTGATAGCATAACCAATCGTATGAAAAAGATATTGCTGACATTATCCGCTTTTCTCTTTTGCCTGATATCAATGGCACAATCAGGATCTGCCAAACAAGTAGAGTGGGCCTACTCCGCCAAAAAGATAGCGGATAAAAAATATGAGGTTCGCATAACGGCCACCATTCTGGGCACCTATCATCTTTATGCTCAGCAAGCCGGCGTGGAAGGCCCTGTACCCACTACCTTCACATTTACCCCCAATCCACTGCTGACACTGGCAGGAAAGCCAACAGAACAAGGAAAGAAGATCACCAAAATGGAGGAGGCATGGGATGGCAAAGTCAACTTCTACGAAAAGACTGTCACTTTTGTTCAACTGGTAAATGCCAAGACAAAAGCCAAAACCAGCCTGAACGGCAAAATAGAATTCATGGTTTGCAATGACGAACTTTGCCTGCCCCCCTCAGAAGTCAACTTCAAGATTCCTATTGGCGGATAATTACAGATCATGATGACAAAGTTCAAATGGCTCTTTCTCCCGATATTTTTAATGACGGGTGTTTTAAGCGCACAGGATCAATCCCCGAAAATTGATTGGCAACTTACAGCTGAAAAAATAAGTACGCAGGAATATCGAATCACCTTCACCACAAACAATGAGAAAGGATGGGAGATATTTTCCCCCGAAGCTGATTTCGAAGGCATCAAAGCAGCCCAACTCATACTGAGCGACTCAACCATCACCATTAAGGAACCACTCAGCCTGGCGAACTTCAGTGATCTCCGCACCATCAAAAGCCAGATTTTTGATGGCAGATCTTACCCGATTGTAAGCACCAAGGCGGCTTTTCAGGCAACGATTCAATTTGCCTCAACAGTGCCTGCTCAATTCATTGCCCGACTTTCATACAGTTTTGGCAATGATGCCAAAGGAGAATTTTATCAGGAAGAAGTTGAACTGCAAACCAATTTGGAAGGTGGTGTCCAAGCAGTAACCAGGATGCTTATTCCCGGCTTGGACCTTGGTGCACCAAAACAACAATGTGCTGTAGGAGAGGCCAATGAAAGTGGTAATGGGCCCATGAAAATATTTTTATTGGGCTTCCTGGGCGGACTTTTCGCCTTGCTCACTCCCTGTGTATTTCCCATGATACCCTTAACTGTTTCTTATTTCACCAAACACAGCGACAATAAGAAAAAAGGAAAGCAATTGGCTATTGTTTATGGTCTTTTCATTTTTCTGATCTACGTTTCTTTCAGCATTCCTTTTCATCTGATCGGCAATGTGAGTCCGACCATTTACAACGATATTTCCACCAACGTATACCTGAACGTGGCTTTCTTCGCCATTTTCATCTTCTTTGCCATCTCTTTCTTTGGTTATTATGAAATCACCTTGCCCGGCAACCTGGCCAATTCGGCGAATGCTAAACAGGGTTCAGGCATAGCAGGTGTTTTTTTCATGGCGCTGACACTCGCAATTGTTTCGTTCTCCTGCACCGGTCCCATCCTGGGTACACTCCTGGTAGGAACCGCTACGGAAGGTGCATGGCCACTTACAGCAGGTTTAGCCGGATTTGGAGTGGCATTGGGTTTGCCTTTCGGACTTTTTGCCCTCTTCCCACAATGGCTGAATTCGCTTCCCAAAAGCGGTTCATGGTTGAATACCGTTAAGGTTGTACTTGGATTCATTGAGCTGGCACTGGCCCTGAAATTTTTGTCCAATGCAGATCTGGTAGCCCACTGGTCTATCATCAAAAGAGAAATATTTTTTGGGATCTGGATCCTGATCTTCCTGGGCCTCTTCATTTACCTGATGGGGTGGTTGCATTTCCCGCATGACAGCAAAGGACAAAAGATCTCGTGGTTAAGAAAGTCGCTGGCTTTTGTGGTTCTTGCCTTTACACTTTACATCATGCCAGGCATCACCAACACAAAGTCAGCCAATATCAGTTTGGTCAGTGGATTTCCACCACCAGTTTGTTATAGCTTGTACAATAACCCCGTAAACTGTGATGAACCGCTAAAGGATTATGAAGAGGCATTGAAGCTGGCAAAAGAACAGGGGAAACCCATTCTGATTGACTTCACGGGCTGGGCCTGTGTGAATTGCCGAAAAATGGAAGAAAATGTGTGGACGAAGCCTGAAGTGAGGGAACTGATGGAAAAATATATCTTGGTTTCGTTATACGTAGATGATAAGCAGGTGCTGCCTTCCTCTCAACAAATGATCTATACAACCAAATCAGGAACGAAAATTACTATCAAAACCATAGGGGATAAATGGAGTCTGTTTCAGACGGAAAACTTTAATGCTACTTCTCAACCCTGGTATGTTGCCATTTCTCCTGATGAAAAACTTCTTACTTCACCAGTTGGGTACACACCCGATGCTGCTCGATATGCTCAATGGCTCAAATGCGGACTTGAAGCGATGAGCAAATAATCAGTTGAATAATCAGAGGGCAACCTGGTGCTCAACCATCATTTTCCTGAGGTTGATCAAACCATAACGCATTCTTCCGAGAGCAGTATTGATGCTGCAGTTGGTTTTCTCAGCGATTTCCTTGAAGCTAAGGTTGGCAAAATGTCTTAACACGATCACCTCACGCTGGTCTTCAGGGAGAAGGTCAAGCATCTGGCGGATCTTCTCATGAGTCTGAGATTTCATGATCTTGCTTTCTGCACCATCTTCGGTGATGTTGAGGTTATCGAACATATCATATTCTTCACTCTTATTATACACAACAGGAGTCCTTTTGGCCTTCCTGAAATGATCTACACAAAGATTGTGTGCGATCCTCAACGCCCAAGGGAGGAACTTGCCTTCGTCGGTATAACTTCCGGAACGAAGAGTGTCGATTATTTTGATGAATACTTCCTGAAAAAGATCTTCAGCAAGGTTCTTGTCTTTTACCAGGATCACGATGGATGTGAAAATCCTGTCTTTGTGTCTGTTGATCAGATCTTCGAGTGCGTTGGCATCGCCATTGATAAAGAGCTGGATCAGTTGCTGGTCGGTAAGGTTGATAATGGATCTCATAAAATGGTTTTAAAATGGTTGGATTTGATTGGTGTGATGTTGCTACTGCGCTATCACATGTCAAAACTAAAAATATCCTGAGGCGAGCAAAATTTTGAAGGTTCTATTTTCAAGAAATACGTATTTACTTGTACGTGGCTTAAGCGTATTATTGTCAACGTAATGTTAATACCGCGTGAAAGTACTCACTTCAGATACGGCACATAAAATATATCTTTGCAACTCATCTATGCCAAAAGCCGCACCAGCAAAGGAAAAGAAAGGAATAGGAAAAAATATTTCCAAAAGCGATCCCATTTTTATTCAGGGAGCCCGCATGCACAATCTACGCAACGTATACGTAGAAATACCTAGGAATAACCTCACAGTTGTAACGGGCGTTTCCGGCTCGGGAAAATCATCGTTGACCATTGATACCCTGTTTGCAGAGGGACAAAGGAGATATGCAGAGAGCTTGAGTGCGTATGCAAGACAGTTTTTGATGCGCATGGAGAAACCGGATGTGGATCATATTTCCGGTTTATGTCCGGCTGTTGCCATTGAACAGAAAGTCGTAACACGAACACCCCGTTCAACAGTGGGTAGTATGACGGAGATCTATGACTATCTGCGATTGCTCTTTGCAAGAATCGGTAAAACCTTTTCACCTGTTTCAGGAATTGAAGTAAAAAAGGATGATGTTGCTGATGTATTGCATTACATCAGCCAAATGAAGCAAGGGGAAAAAGTTTACCTGATCACACATTTCCCTGCTGGCAGCAACCGGAAACCCATGGAAGAAATTGATATCCTGATGCAAAAAGGTTTCTCCAGGATATATGATGCAAAAGATGACAGCATCACGCAAATGGAAGATCTGCAACAGGATAAGAAATGGAAACCCAACGAACAGACTTATATTCTGGTAGACCGCCTGGTAGTGAAAACATTTGACGAAGATGAAGTAAACAGGATCAATGATTCCATATCCCTCGCCTTCTATGAAGGTGAAGGAAGCATGCTGGTGAAAAACAGCAGAGAGCTGAAGTTATTCTCAAACAAATTTGAGGCCGATGGTATCCGATTCGAAGAACCGGTTCCCAATCTTTTCTCCTTCAACAACCCATTTGGTGCCTGCCCTGTTTGTGAAGGCTATTCACAGGTACTGGGCATAGATGCCGATCTGGTGATACCCGACCACCGACTCAGTGTGTATGAAGGAGCAGTAGCCCCCTGGAAAGGCGAGAAACTCAACTGGTGGAGGGAGCAATTCATCAAAGGAGCCAAACAAATTGACTTCCCCATACACAAGCCCTACTCATCTCTGACCAAAGAACAACAGCATATCCTTTGGAATGGGCATCGCCATGCTCATGGCATCAATGATTTTTTCAAGGAAGTAGAAGAGAATTTATACAAAGTTCAGTTCAGGGTATTGCTTTCCCGATATCGCGGCAGAACCACCTGTGCGGCATGTGAAGGATATCGATTGAGAAAAGAAGCCCTTTATGTGAAGGTGAATGGCCATCATATCGGTGAACTCTGCAAAATGCCTGTAAAAGATCTGTATGATTGGTTCAAAAACATATCCCTAACCAAACACGAGGAAACGATCGCCAAACGGGTACTCATCGAGATCCGCCAGCGGCTGGAGACCATGCTGGATGTGGGGCTGGGTTATCTAACATTAGACAGGCTGGCCAACAGCCTGAGTGGCGGTGAAAGCCAGCGTATCCAATTGACCCGATGCCTGGGCAGCAACCTCACCAACTCCCTTTACATACTGGATGAGCCCTCCATTGGTTTGCACAGCAGGGATACAGAGCGCCTGATAAGCGTATTGAAAAACCTGAGAGACCTCGGTAATACTGTTGTAGTTGTGGAACATGATGAAATGATGATGAGAGAGGCTGACCATATCATAGATATGGGACCACTGGCCAGCCACCTCGGCGGTGAGGTGGTAGCAGAGGGCAATTATAAAAAGCTCATTGCTTCAGAAAAGAGCCTCACCGGTGCATACCTGCGTGGAGACATGAAAATTGATCCCCCCGCAACACTCAGAAAATGGAAAAACACCATTTCCGTAGAAGGCGCCACCGAGAACAACCTGAAAAATATTGATGTTACTTTCCCACTCGGTGTATTTACAGTAGTGAGTGGTGTAAGCGGAAGCGGTAAAACAACCCTGGTAAAAAAGATACTCTATCCTACCCTGCAAAAAAAGATCACAGGAATTTCTGACAGACCCGGAGCTCACAGGCAGCTAACCGGTCAGACTGATCTGATCGCTCAGGTAGAGATGATCGACCAGAACCCCATTGGTAAATCCTCTCGAAGCAATCCTGTAACCTATATCAAGGCTTGGGACAACGTTCGTGATCTTTATTCATCACAGTCACTCAGCAAGATCAGAGGGTTCCTACCCAAACATTTCTCCTTCAATGTAGATGGCGGCAGATGTGATACCTGTAAAGGAGAGGGAGAACAGACGGTTGAAATGCAGTTCCTGGCAGATGTTCATCTGATTTGTGAAAGTTGTAACGGGAAAAAGTTCAAAGACGAGGTACTGGAAGTCACCTACAAGGGCAAGAATATCCATGATGTGCTGGAAATGGGGGTAGATGAAGCGATGGAGTTTTTCAAAGATGAAAAAGATATTTGCCAAAAACTCAAACCGCTGAGTGATGTGGGTCTGGGATATGTGAAACTCGGACAATCCAGCGGAACCCTTTCAGGAGGCGAAGCCCAAAGGGTGAAACTGGCCAGTTTTCTGGGAAGGGGCAAAGGCCACCAGGATAAAATCATGTTCATTTTTGATGAACCTACCACAGGCTTGCATTTCCATGATATCAAAAAACTGCTTACATCCTTCAATGCACTGATCGATCAGGGGCATACCATCATTGTGATCGAACACAATACAGATGTGATCAGATCGGCGGATTGGGTGATTGAATTGGGACCGGAAGCAGGTGAAAACGGCGGGTCATTGGTATATGCCGGATATCCGGATGGGTTGAAAAAATCCAAAGAAAGCAGAACCGCAAGATTCTTGTGATTTTTTGTAACTTACTGCTTCAGAAAAATCAAACTAAGCCATATGAACTTATCAAGAAGAACATTTCTCCGCAATGCAGCACTTACTGCTGCCGGTGCAACCCTGCTTCAGCAAAATTTATTTGCCAACGCTAAGAAAGGCGAACTAACAGGCATTCAGCTGTACTCGATCCGTGCAGACATGAGCAAGGATCCTCTAGCCACATTGAAACAGCTTTCTACTATGGGCTATAAGCATGTTGAACATGCCAGCTACGTCAACCGTAAATTTTATGGATGGACTGCCAGTGAATTCAAGAAGGTATTGGATGATCTTGGGTTGAAAATGCCAAGCGGACATACTGTAATGACTACCAAACACTGGGATGCAGCGAAAAAAGACTTCAATGACTCCTGGAAATATACCGTAGAAGATGCTGCTGCAATGGGACAAATGTTTGTGATCAGTCCATCCATGGAGCAAAAAACAAGAACCGATATCAATGAATTGAAATCATTCATGAATGTCTTCAACAAATCGGGTGAGCTCTGCCAGAAATATGGTATGAAATTCGGCTATCACAATCATGATTTTGAATTCAGTGAAAAGCTGAACGGACAAACCTTGTTCGACATTATCCTATCTGAAACTGATCCCAAACTGGTGATGCAACAATTGGATATCGGAAACATGATCAATGGCGGAGCAAAAGCGCTCGACATCATGCAGAAATATCCCGGCAGGTTTGAATCCATGCACGTGAAAGATGAGATTGCTGCAGCCAGTGGCCATGAAAAATATGAGTCCACCATCCTCGGCACTGGTATCGTTCCTGTTAAAGATGTGATCGATCTTGGAAGAAAGTGGGGAACCAAACACTTCATCATCGAACAGGAATCCTACCAGGGCAGAACACCGCTGGATTCTGTAAAAGAAGACCTTGAGATCATGAAAAAATGGGGATATAAATCTTGAATTAGTTAGTTCCCATCCAAAGTGCACCTCCGATACTGGCTCTGGTAGCACCTGTAACCGACTGCAAAATGGTGTCTTCCTCTCTCCAGCGCAAGACACCTAACAAGGCCATCACAAGTGCCTCCTTGTATAGAACAGTTTGTTCATCAGGAATAACTACTTCTATCCCAAATGGTGCAAGGTGTTGGGAAATACGTTCAACCATATAGTTGTTCAGTGCCCCTCCTCCAGTGATCAGCATTTTTTCATTACGGGATTCTGGCTGACGAATGCTGTGAATGTTTTCAACGGATGAAGCCAGCTGAACAGCTATGTGTTCCACACATGTAGCGAGCCTATCCGTATCTGAAAGATCTGCATCACGCAGGATTGGATATACATTATCAGTGCCGAACTCATTGGCAAGTGATTTGGGAAATGCTTTTTTATAATAGGCAAGTTCATTCAGCTTTCCCAGTACTACTTCATTGATCCTGCCTGATGAAGCCAGCAATCCCCCTTTATCAAAAGCAAAACCCTTGTGGGATGCCAGCATATTCAGCACCCGGTTGGCCGGACATACATCAAATGCGTCATATGATGAATCCCCTTTGTAAGAAATATTGGCAATGCCGCCGATGTTCAGGAAGAAACGATATGAAGGAAACAAAAGTTTTTCACCCATGGGAACAATGGGTGCTCCCTGTCCACCCAACGCAACATCCAAAGACCTGAGATCCGAAACTACCGGAAGTGATGTTTCTGCAGCAATTGCTGCTCCGTCTCCAATTTGAACGGTATGGGACCCCGGCACATGAAAAACTGTATGTCCGTGGGAAGCAATCAGTGCAACTTTATATTCCAGTTTTTTTTCGGAAATAAACCGATTCACCATTTCCCCTGTAAGATGTCCAAAATCAGCATGTAGTTTAACAAATTCTGAAGCAGAAAGCGATGAGGCATTGAGTAACTTTCCGGTCCAGTTCTCATTATATGAAAAACATTCAGCATCCATGATCCTGTATTCCCATTTGCCTCCCTTTTCTTCCAGTTCAACAAAGGCAAGGTCCATCCCATCCAGTGAACTGCCGCTCATGAGTCCGATTACTCTATATAACATGGATTATGATTAGTTTTGTATCAGCCCCGAAATTAAGCATTGTATGGTCATAAACTTAAGTGAACAGCATTCATTACTGAGCAATTGGATCAGTGAGCTGAGGGATGTAAATATCCAGGCCGACAGAATGCGGTTCCGAAAGAATATTGAAAGAATTGGTGAAGTGATTGCTTATGAGATAAGCAAAACCCTGCCATGCGTTGAAAAGGAAACCATCACCCCACTTGGTAAGGCCCATTCAAAAATGCTCAGTCAGCAGCCTGTATTGGCCACCATACTACGGGCAGGATCCCCCTTGCACCAGGGCATGCTGAATTACTTTGACAAGGCAGACAACGCTTTTATTGCGGCTTATCGCAAACACCACCCAGATGGAAGTTTTGACATCAGTCTCAACTATATGGCATTCCCAAGCTTGACCGATAGAGTGCTGATCATTGCAGATCCTATGCTAGCAACCGGAGCATCGCTGGTAAAAACCATCGGCCTTTTACAAAAGGAAGGTCCAATCGCAGAACTCCACATTGCCTGTGTGATTGCATCGAGGGAAGGCGTAAATCACTTGCTTTCTTCTGTTCCCGGAGTGAAGATCTGGTGCGGTGATATCGATGAAGAGTTGAACAGTAAGGGGTATATTGTACCCGGACTCGGAGATGCTGGCGATCTTGCCTTTGGAGAAAAGGCCCAATCCTAAAACCTATCATGAACTACACCCGTATCCAATTTTTTAAAACAATCTTTTTCATAATAATCGTCTCTGGTCGTCTTACCGGATTCGGACAAGACCCTCATTTTTCACAATTTTTTGTTTCACCCTTAACCCTTAATCCTGCTTATACAGGTAAGTTCGATGGAGAATATCGTTTTTCAGGAAATTATAAAAAACAATGGCCTACCATCAACAATGCCTTCACCACTTCTACTGCTGCCATTGATTTTGGCATCCTGAAAAACAATATACCTGAACACGATACCTGGGGTGTAGGATTCATGGCCCTTAACGATCAGAGTGGAAACAAGATCCTCAACAACTCTTTTTTTACAATCAGTACAGCCTATACCAAGTCTCTTGATGAAGATGGCTTGCATCAGGTTACTGTTGGATTCCAGGGCGGATTTGTGAGCAAGCGACTGGATCTTAGACGTGCTGATCTTGAAGATGAATTGACATCGCTTGGGTTCACCGGCATTACGGCTGAATCATTTGGAACCAATCCTTTTTCCATTAATTATTTCGACCTGAATACGGGTTTCATGTATGCCCTGAGTACGGATGGTGATAATAGTTTTTATATCGGAGCATCAGTATATCATGTGAACCGGCCCGCTGAAACCTTTTATGGAGGAAGTTATTTGCTCAACCAACGCACCACTGTTCACGGAGGTGCCTACATTCCCATGGGTGAAAACAAATCCCTCAACATCAGCCTCATGCACCAAACACAAGGTGCAGCAAGGGAAACACTGCTTGGTGGTGCGTTTTCGTACAACTTGAATGGTAGCTATGAAAATCCACTTGAGCTGCACGCAGGCGGATGGTATCGAATGGGTGATGCTATCATTCCCTATCTTGGACTGGAAGTAAATCGTTTCAGATTTGGAATGTCTTATGATATCAATCAATCTACCCTCAGACCAGCATCCATGTCAAGAGGAGGTACAGAACTTTCCATCATCTATACGAATGGTATCAGAGATCCACTGAAGAAAAAACTGAATTGCCCTAAATTCTAATCTCATTTGATAACAGCCATCATTAGCGGCAAAAGAAAATAAGAGGCCGCCACGATCAACACAATGCTGATCAGGTTCATCACAAAGCCTGCTTTCAACATTTCTTTCAGCTTGATATGGCCACTTGAAAATACAATGGCATTCGGAGGTGTACCCATCGGCATCATGGAGGCACAGCTGGCAGCAAGGGTCATGGGAATACCCAGCATCAAGGGATCGATATGAATTGCCTCTGCTATTCCAGTTACAACAGGAGCAAAAACAATAACCTGGGCAACATTGCTCATTACTTCACTGATAAAGATAGAAAGAGTGGCCACAGCGAGGATCAAAAGGATGAGCGACCCCCCGGAAAATCCGGCAAGCCATTTGCCCAGCATCCCGATCAGACCTGCTTTCTCCAACGCATTCGCCAATGCAATCCCACCGCCAAAAAGCAATAAAATTCCCCAGGCCATTTTTGAAGTGTCGCTCCAATCCAATATACGCTGAGATGGTTTCTCGATACTACCGGCAGGAACAAGAAACATCAGGATAGCACCAAAAACTGCGATCATGTTGTCATCCAGCCGAAACAGATCTTGCTTATTGATCAGATCGCGGAAGATCCAGAGAAAAGCAGTGGTAAGAAAAATAAACATCACCCTTCTTTCAGGAACCGACATGGGGCCCAATGATGTCAACTCGTCTTTTACCAGAACATGCATTGAAGTATCATTTTTCAAACCATTGGGAAACATTTTTGTCAACACCACCTGAAGCGAAAGCAAAAGCAAAACGGTGACCGGAAGAGATACGAACATCCATGAAAAAAAGGAAATATCATATTCAAACTTCTTCGAAATAAAAGAAGCATAGGCAACATTGGGGGGTGTTCCGATGATGGTGGCAATACCTCCGAAATTAGATGCATAGGCAATGGAAAGCATGATACAAAGCGCGAAATTCCTGACCTTGGGATCATGACCATTTCTGCCATGTACAACTGCAATAACAGACATGGCGATGGGATACATCATCATGGTGGTTGCCGTATTGCTCAACCACATGCTGATAAATCCTGTAGCGAATATAAAACCCAGTATGATCCTGTTTCCTCCCGTCCCCGTGAATTGCACAATCGACAGGGCAATACGCTTGTGCAGGTTCCATTTCTCTATACCCAATCCGATCATGAATCCCCCCATGAAAAGAAATATCACCTCATTAGAATAGGGAATTGCCGTTTCACTGATCTTGGAAATTCCCATTAAAGGAAACAACACCAGGGGAATGAGCGCAACAACCGGCATGGGCAACGCCTCTGAAATCCACCAATAGATCATGAGAGATGCAACAGCCAAAACCTTGCTGCCAAGAGGATCTAGATGCAAGGGGTTCACAAAAAGAAAAAGAATGAACAGAAGGGGTCCGCCCAGCATGGCAATTGCCTTGCCCCATGATGATCTGTCTTTTTTTTCCGACATGTTGATTGGGTGAAGATAAATCATTTGTGTATTTTGCCCTGATCAGGGAACACAAATGCTCAAGGAAATTGTCATATCCGTTGAATCTTACTTCAAAGCTCATGCTTTTATACAAAAACATAAACTTTGGAAATGGATCATCATTCCCGGTATCATCTACGCCCTTCTTTTTGCTGTTAGCATGTATTTTTTTTCCCGCTCTGCCAATGCAGCCATAGAATGGCTTACCATTGAGACGGGACTGCAGCGCTGGCTGAACAAACTTCAGGATAGTTGGATCGGTTTTCTGTTTACCGTTGGAGGCATCATGATCTGGTTGATCATGATGCTTTTATATTTTTCTTTATTCAAGTACATCTGGTTGATCGTCGGTTCGCCAATCTTCTCATTTTTAAGTGAACGAACGGCATCCATCCTCAAAGGAGAAGCATTTGCATTCAGCTACAGCCAATTTTTTAGGGACGTCATCAGAGGCATAAGAATGGCTCTCAGAAATACTTTATGGCAAACTGTCTATATCCTTTCCATCATTTTTCTCTCCTTGCTTCCTCTGATCGGATGGATTTCTCCGATCATTGCCATTCTGGTAGAATGTTATTATTACGGTTTTTCCATGCTCGACTATACCTGCGAAAGAGAAAAAATGACTGCCGGCAAAAGCATTGATTTTATTGGCCAACACAAGGGACTGGCAATTGGAAATGGTATCATTTTCTATCTGATGCATTGCATCGTGGTTGTTGGTTGGATTTTGGCCCCTGCCTACGCAGTAATCGCTGCTACTATCAGCATGTACGAGATCAGAGAGGAAAGAAAAATTGATTGAGATGCCATCAACACTCTACCTTATTCCCATACCCATAACAGAAGACGGACTTCATGCACTTCCTGCAAATATTGCAGAAACCATCAATCGATGTGAAGTATTCTTCGTTGAAGACCTCAGAACAGCCAGAAGAACTTTCAGAAAAATTGACAGGCAATTTAATATTGATGCCAAGGAATGGCATGAAACCGGTATTGAAGAAGAGAAGACCGCAGATGCCTTCAAAAAAGCCATCAATGAGGGCAAACAGATCGGTATTGTTAGCGAATCGGGTTGTCCGGGTATAGCAGATCCTGGTCAAAAACTAGTGGCGATAGCTCATGAAATGGGAATTGTGATCAAGCCTCTTACAGGTCCAAGCTCACTCCTGCTGGCGCTCATGGGAAGTGGCATGAATGGGCAGCAGTTCGCTTTCAATGGATACCTTCCCATTGACTCAAAAGATCGGGAAAAAAAGATACGAGAACTGGAGAGAAAAGTCATGCAGGAAGGAAGCACACAGCTCTTTATTGAAACACCTTACAGAAATCAGGTGCTGTATGAAGCATTGATCAAAACCTTGTCACCACAGACCCGGCTTTGTATTGCCTATCACCTCAGCGCCGAAAATGAATGGATCAAAACCATGTCTGTAGGGGCATGGAAAAAAGAAAGCCTTTCACTCCCAAAGGATCCTGCAGTATTTCTGATTGGCAGTTAACCAACTATCAGAGTCCGTACTGACTCACCAGATAGACCATACCCGCCATCACCACAACACCCAGATTCAACTCCCGTTCGCTCACAGCTTCAAATACATCGGTCTTCGCATGATGCAGATCCATATAACGTTGGGAATCCGGATTGAGTCCGATCAGTGCTGTACCCAATGAACGCAATGGTCCGATATCAGCACCACCTCCTCCTTCATTGAACTCAAGTGCACCATATTGTCTGAACAAAGGCTGCCAGGAAAGTATCCTGTCTCGCTGTGAGGCACTGGCAGTAAATCCAAATCCACGGGGTGTGAATCCTCCGGCATCACTCTCCATGGCCATGATGAACTTCTTTGGTTCAGCTTTTGCGAGCTCAGCATATTTTGACCCACCGCGCAAACCATTCTCCTCATTCATGAACATCACGGCACGAATGCTGCGCTTGGGTTTGATGCCAAGGGCTTTGAAGGCGCGAATGATCTCAATACTCTGCATGCATCCTGTTCCATCGTCATGTGCTCCTTCTGCCAGGTCCCAACTGTCGAGATGACCACCAACCGTAATCACTTCCTCAGGATGTTCAGATCCTCTTAACTCTCCAACCACGTTGAAGGATTCTACATCAGCCAGCATTTCACAGGTGGTTCGGAAATAGATATTCTTCACCATTCCTTTGTTGATGAGTTCGCTCAATTCTACAGCACCATTGGTGCTGATTGCCACTGCCGGTATCTTGGGTTTATCTTCATCATAACGGGTTGCGCCAGTATGTGGATTGTCATCTAGAACAGGTGAAAGTGTTCTGACAATAACACCCACGGCTCCCAACGCTGATGCCCTTGAAGGACCTTGCGAACGATAAACTCCTGCTTCACCATAAGCCCTGAATGTGCTGATGTAGCGAGGATCCATTCTATAATTAAAAAATACAATCTTTCCCTTGACTTTGTCTTTTCCCAAAGCATCTAGCTCGGCAAAACTTTTCACTTCCACCACTTCAGCAGTGACTCCCTTGGCTCCGGTACCCACTGCATTGCCAAGGGCAACAATATTAAGATCAATTGTTTTTCCACTAGAAAGTTTTGCCTTGCCAACTTCCTTGTCACCCCTTACCCATCTGGGCACCATGCAGGGCTGGAGATAAACAGTATCCGCTCCTGCTTCCCTTAACATTCTGGCAGTCTGTTCCACTGCCAATGCTGCACCTGAAGAACCCGATAATCTTGGTCCAACCTGTTTGCACAAATAACGGAGGTTGGAGTAGGCTTTGCCATTCATAAAAACCTCATCGGATATTTTTTTGATCATGAGAGAATCAGCGACAGACTGTCCATTTACAACAGACATAAGACTGATAAAAATGAAAGAGAGAAAAGTGAACCTTAACATGATTTCTGTTTTGCCTAAGATACTAACTAAGGCCTAAATGAACCTTATTATTGGTACTTTCGTTAAACAAAACATGAGCATGAATATTGGGATTGTTTGCTATCCAACTTTTGGAGGAAGTGGTGTGTTGGCCACAGAGCTGGGCAAAGCGCTGGCCGACAAGGGATATGGTATTCATTTCATTACCTACCAGCAGCCAGTTCGGCTTACCGGCTTCAGCGCCAATCTCTTTTTTCATGAGGTGAGGGTACCCACTTATCCATTGTTCGACTTCCCTCCTTATGAAACAGCACTGGCAAGTACCATGGTGGACGTAGTGAAAAACAACAATGTTGATCTGCTGCATGTGCACTATGCCATTCCCCATGCCTCTGCCGCCTATATGGCCAGACAGATACTCAAAGAGCAGGGGCTTGAAATACCCTTCATAACCACGCTTCACGGAACTGATATCACACTGGTTGGTAAAGACAAGACCTATGCACCGGTAGTGGCCTTCTCCATCAACCAAAGCGATGCGATCACGGCTGTCTCTGATAACTTGAGGTCTGAAACCCATGCCAATTTTGACATCAGAAAAGAAATATCCGTCATCCACAATTTTGTGGATACCAAAAGATTTGAAAAGAGACCCATCGATGCCTTCCGCAAAGTGATAGCGCCCAATGGCGAAAGAATTGTGTTGCATGCCTCCAACTTCAGAAAGATCAAACGTATTGCTGATGTGATCTACACCTTCAACCAGATCCGAAAAGATATCCCTTCCAAACTGCTGCTGGTGGGAGACGGTCCTGAGCGTCCGATGGCTGAAGAACTTTGTCGCGAACTGGGTATATGCGAGGATACGAGATTTGTAGGCAAGCAACAGGACATGGAAGAGATCTATGCAATAGCTGATCTTTTTCTGCTGCCTTCAGAATATGAAAGTTTTGGACTGGCTGCACTCGAAGCTATGGCCGCAAGTACCCCTGTGATTGCAACAAATGCAGGAGGCTTACCAGAGATCATTGATCATGGCACCAATGGCTATCTCAGTGACATTGGAGACGTTGAAAGCATGAGCAAAAATGCAAAAAATATTTTATCCAGTGATGTGGTTCTGGAAAAATTCAGTACGGCTGCAAGAGCGACAGCTGAAAAATTTGACATCAGCAATATCGTTCCTCAATATGAGGAATTGTATATCGATGTACTGAGGAAATAACTTACCTGTTCTTCAGCCAGGATTCCGGATTGACAAAGTTGGACTCTACGTTCACCACGAAGATGATCTCACCATCTCCATCATCATTCTGTGCAGCCTTACCGATCACCTGTCCCATGCTCACTGCAGCTCCCTTGGCAACATTAACAGTAGAAAGATTATAATAAGTGGTAAAATACTTGCCATGCTTGATGGTCACAGTCTGACTCCCTGCTACATCATAAACAGTTGTAACCACTCCTTCAAAAACTGCTTTCACACTGGCGCCGGAAACAGTCTGTATGGTTACCCCGATGTTATCTTCAATGATTGATGTTCCTTCGATCTTGTTTCTGCCAAATCCTGAAGTGACCGTTCCTTTCTCCACTGGCCAGGGCAGATTACCGCGGTTGTTTTCAAAGCCAACGGAAACTTTGGTCACCTCCGGTGTATTCTCCAGCACATTCACCTTACGGGTGGTAACTGCAGCTGCATTGGGTCCGGCTGCAGCTTTTGTTTCTGCAGGCTTAACGGCACCACTTGCCGCGGCTTTTCTTGCTTCATCCTCAGCCTTTCTACGGGCTGCCTCTATCTCCCGTTTTACAATAGCAGCAATTGAATTTTGAAGGCTTCTTTCTACTTTTCGTTTGGCAGCCATTTCCTTTTCTATCTCTTTCTCTCTACTTTTTAATTTTGAAACGAACTGATTCTTTTCTTTCTTCTCTTCCTCAAGGATCTCCTTCTGCTTGTTCTGCTCATTCAGGACTTTACCCTTTTCCTGCTTGTTGGCACTTAGCATTTCTATCTTATCCGATAATTCCTTTTGTGTTCTGTTGATGTTGATCACCTGCTCATCGCGGTACTGTCTGTAACTCTTGAGATAGGTAACACGTTTGATGGCATCATTGAAACTGGTTGAGGTGAAGATGAAGTTGAGCATATCGTAACTGCTGCGGTTCTTATAGGCATACTCAACAGTTTTGGCATACTGCTCACGAAGGGTATCCAATTGTTTTTGCAAACGATAGATCTCACGATTGTTGCTGAAAATGGTATTATCAATCAGCCTCATATCATCATTGAGGTTGTTGATCACTGCATATCGACTTCTGAGCTTTCTCTCCAGTAATTTCAGATCGGAAAGACTGGCTTTCTTGTCTTTCGATATTGTAGCCTGTGCCTGCTGAAGGGATGCGATTTCCTGTTGTATCTCTTTTCGCTTTTTTTCCAGTTCTTCACGGGTTTGTGAAAAGACTGAACCTATCAGACCCACAAAACAGAAGAGTAACATCAGAATTTTTCCTTTCCTCATTTCAGTGTATTTGAACATGCACAAAACTGCGTGAATTTTTTCTTTATGTTTCGTTAATTGAGAATCTTATAATTTTTGGGTATGCTGAATGGAAAAGTCAGGAGCTTTTCAAATTCCACCTGCTTGAAATCAAGCACCACATCCAGCCGTGTTTTTTCCGAGAGAGAAATATTCCTCACTTCCGGGAAAAGCCAAGTGCCCGCAAGTTTATATTCCGCATAAGAGAGATTGGCTGTTCTGCTTCTCGTTACATCCACATCATCAAGCTTACTGAACAATATACTTAGATCGCTCTTGCTCACAGTTAGAATATGTTTAAAGGCATCACCAACTGTAGACAAGGAAAGCCTTTCCCCTTGGTCTGCATAGGCCACAATGGTTTTATCAAGATAAATCGGATTCCCGATGATAAGATCTTCCAGGGTGCGATAATCAAAAGGGACTTTGGTAATCTCCTGTAAATACGCCAAAGATTTTCTTTGAATGGATCTGTTGATCTTATCCAGAATCACGAGACTATCAGGTGTAATCATCACACGGTATGCTTCAATATTCAATGCAGCAATGATTGAGATCCAGATAGCACTGTCTTTTTTCATACGCACAAAAGCATTGAAATCAAATCTTCTGTTCTTATCGTCGCTATAATCTACTTTTACTTTGGAAGAGAATGTGGTAAAATGGATCTGCTTCCCTTTGATCTTTGCAAGTGTAGCCCTGACACTTTTTGCAGAATCTGATTCTGCAGGATTGATCACTACTACAGCACTGTCTTTTTTGGCAACAACTGTTGATATCTGTCGTGACGAGCGACAGGAAAAAAGGAAAATTACAAAGGCAACCAGTATGAATAAATTTTTCATTTGTTAATGTTTGCCGGTGTGACCAAAGCCGCCGTCACTCCTTTCCGTTTGGTTAAGAGAATCTACCGTTATCAAACTGGCTTTTTCAATTTTCTGAAATACCATTTGTGCGATGCGATCGCCATCATGAATTGTTTGTTCCTCAGATGACAGGTTGATCAGGATAACTTTGATCTCTCCCCGATAATCAGCGTCGATTGTGCCCGGTGTATTCAGGCAGGTAATCCCCTGCTTGATGGCCAACCCACTTCTGGGTCTTATTTGCGCTTCATAGCCTTCAGGAATTTCAAGAAACAAACCGGTAGGAACCAACATACGCTGCCCGGGTTGTAAAATCAAAGAAGCCGATAGAAATGCCCTGAGATCCATTCCGGAGGAACCTTCAGTGGCATAAGCCGGCAATGGATGTGTTGATTTGTTGATGATCCTAACCGTCAAGGATTGGGTTTTGACAAATTTACGATTATATCTCCTTTTGGAGAAGTACAGTGGCATAAGCAACCAAACCTTCTTCCCTTCCCACAAATCCCATCTTTTCTGTTGTGGTAGCTTTTACAGAAACATCATCAGTTGTGAGCCCAAGAATTGTAGAAATGGCTGTTTGCATTGCCGCAACATATGGTTTGATCTTAGGGGCTTCCAGGCAAAGAGAACTGTCTACATTCACAACTTTATATCCTTTTGAACGGATGAGGGCATAGCTTCGTTGCAATAGGATTTTGCTGTCGATATTTTTGAACTCATTACTGGTATCGGGAAAATGAACGCCAATATCCCCCAAAGCCAGGGCACCCAGCATGGCATCGCAGATAGCATGCAGTAGTACGTCTGCATCACTATGTCCTTTTGCGCCTTTGAGGTGGGGGATTTTTACACCTCCAATCCAAAGATCCCTGCCTTCTGTCAACTGGTGAAAATCAATACCAAAGCCAATCCTGAACGACATGCTTTATTTTTCATAAAAGTATGAAAAAAGAAAACGGCCCGCAGGCCGTTCACAATAAATTATGATAAGGAATGATCAATATTCTTCGCCACCGCCCAGATCAAACAAAAGACTGAAACGGATTGTATTGGATAATGGATTCCTGTTCACTCCGGAGCCCGAAGGAATCAGATAAGAGAGATTCACACCGAATGAACTGTACTTAATACCTGCTCCCAAAGAAAAATATTGCCTGTTGCCTTTGGTAGGGTTCTCGTAAAAATATCCTGCCCGAACAGAAAACTGCTCATTATAGGTGAATTCACTGCCAACAGAAAAAGAAAACTCTTTCATCTCTTCTGCACCACCACCCGGTGCATCTCCAAAAGAACTGAACCAACTGCCAACAACTCCTTTTGTGCGATAATTGACAAGACCGGCACTGTCGCCCAAAGCTGGAGGTGTGGGCACCATCAGTTTATGTATATCAACACCAAAGGTGAGCTTGTTCACTTCGTTGTTGACCATGGTATATGTTGCGCCTAAGGCAAAATTTGCCGGAATAAAATCTTTTTGTGTTGCATCACTGGTATAGCTGATCTTGGATCCAAGGTTTGTCATTGCCAGTCCAGCAGAAAATCCACTTCCATCCTCTCCTTCTCCATTGTAGTATAAACCAATATCACCTGCCACAGCATTTCCGGCTTTATAAGAAACGCCATTTACGGCCTGTCCGCCAGCAAGATTAGAATTGATATAACGCAGCGCCACACCCAAACTGAGGTTATCAGAAAGTTTTCTGGAGTACCCTGCATCGATGGCAAATTCGCGTGGACGAAATGAATTCAGGTCATTTCCCAGGTTGTCTGTAAACTGAATATTTCCAAGGCTAAAATATCTGAGCGAACCTGAAACGGCTTGTGTCTCATCCAACTGATAATACCCTGCCAAAGAAGCCAGGTAAACATCATTTAAACCAAGATCCTTTAACCAAGGGGTATAAGTGAGTCCGAGACCGGTAGGCTGGTTTGCAAAAGTATATTTGGCTACATTATAATACTGAGAATTGGCATCGGGTGATGTTGCTACACCTAAGTCGCCCATACCTCCTGCTCTTGCATCGGGTGAGATCCTTAAAAAAGGGACTGCTGACGTAACCACATTGATGGTACTGCCCTGCGCCTGAGCAAAAAAAGGAATGGCAAATACGGAGATACCGGCAAGCAAGCTGCTGATGATTCTTTTCATGGTTTGAATTTGTTGATCAGTAGAATAGGACGTTGGGTAGAATTGAATCGATATCAACCGGTTTATATGGCTAAATTAAGGAATTATGGTCTAATGAACGATAAGCCGCTCGGTCTTCTGCGTCCATATACCATCTTGGGTCTTGATCTTCATCACAAATACATATATCCCACTCCCCAACATATTCCCCCTCTCATCCTTCCCATCCCATTCAAGTAAAATAGAACGTAAAGCAGGCTCATTTATTGTCTTTACAAACGATCTAACCTGCTGACCTCCAATGGTAAACAGGGTTATTTGCAGCTGAGCACCGTCTGTAGGGCCATCCAGATCGGCCCTGAAGGCTGCATTACCACGAACTGGATTGGGAACACACCGGAGTTTGGTAATCGCAACTGCCTTTGGTGTTGCTATTTTGAACTGAAGCGTCAGCACACTTGAATTGTTAAAAACATCCCAGGCTCTGATTGAGATTGTATGCTCTCCATCAGATAACTGTGACAACCGATATTGTATCGTTCCGGATCTGTTAGAAGATGCAGGTGCAAACAGATCATTCAGTATGATGGCATTTGACTGATCTCCATCGATCACTGCAATGATTTCGTGCCCCAGACTACCTGTCTGGTTTATACCGGATAGATCCGAAAGCTCAAGATATAAAACAGGTGAGGGGCTCACGAGATCACCATTGCGAAAAGTACTGGTATCAAGATATCCAGCTAGCAATGGTCCGTTCTGGTCAACCAATGCAGTGTTCCCAAAGCCTCCAACTATAATCTTGTCAGTGCCTCCGGCAGCATCATAATTTTCGTTAAATGCATAGTAAGAGATCCTACCCTTGCCTGACCTGGGATCCATATCCTTAGGAGTGATGAACCTGAAAGAGAACTTTCCATTTTCGGCTTTAACCTTTCCACTGTAAAGAATGGATTCAGAAGAAAGGAAACTCACTTCCCTGCTTTGAGGATCATTTGCCAAGGTATTGATGGAAAGTGGTTTGTCGAAAACACGGGCATACACCTCTCCATTGAAATCCGACGCAACCGAACCATCGGGACTGATCACTTCACCATTGATCACCTGCTCTTCCAACATTCGAAGTGTATCTGTGTTGTTACCAAATGGTCTGCCATTGATGCTCAGTGTTCTGATGCCAAATTCAGGAATACCCGGCTTCATAGCAGGATCACCAAGCATCACAAATTTTCTGGCATTGATATAATCGCCTGTGTTTTGAACGGTAAAATTTTTCGATTGCTTGAGGGCATCCCCCAGGAATGGAACCTTGCCTTTCGAATCTTTTGACAACAAAGCGTTTAGAAAATTATTGTTGATGATCTTGTTGCTTGATGCAAAAACCAACCGCGTGGTGGTCATTAGAGCTACTGCACCCGAAGGTCTTGCCATCAGCAACTCTTCACCGATTGAATATTGCGACTGATCATCAAAAGGAGCAAAATCACAGGTGGCCGTGATGAAGAGAGGAAGTCTGTTGTTGTTTTCCCATCTCGCGAGCATGGATTTGTCGAGAATCGACTCCTGCGCCAGCCTGCTGCTACCTCCATGTCCACTATAATTCCAAACCAGTGTACCCCTGTTCATGTCTCTGCTTATGGCCGCGTTTACTTCAGGATAAAAAGATCCTGCAGTGCCAGCTTCCTGGGAAAAAGCATCCAGGTATATCTTCTTGATGTTCCAGAAAGACGAAACAGTATTCACCAGTGAAGTATGTTGTTCTGCATCATTCAAATGCAGGTTAAAGTCCTCATCATCGGCAACAAATGTCATGTTGCTTCGCCAATCTCCATAGGAAGAGGAACGATGATAATTGAGTATTTTGTTTACTACAACAGATGCTTCCTGCACAGACCTTGCGGGAATCCTGCCAATGCCAATATCCAGCAAGGGCGCCGGAAGGTTTATATTGATGTCTTCCCCATCATCGAGAAATCCAAAATAGTCATCGGTTACATAACTGGTAAGGGGATCAAGAGAGGATTTACTCTGAAAGGAAGGAATTCGATTCTTGTATCCCAAACGGCTTTCATTCTGTATGTAACTGGCTATACCAAAGAGCAAAAGATATTTTGGCTTCAAGGAAGGGTCATTGCCCGCTCTGTCGTATAGCATCTTCATGAAATCCCTGATAGCTGTTGGATCCGGAATACCCGAACTGAATTCGTTGAAGATTTTTTCTGGCTCTGTTACCAATACTGAAAAGCCATGCTTCTGCCGGTGAAAAAGAGCCAGCCTGTTGGCCTCCCCGATCAGAGATTTGTCAGCAACAATAACCATATCCTGTGCACCTGTTGCATGCAGGTTCTGATTGGAAACAAATCCCTCAAGCGAGGGACTCGATACTTGTGTTGCATCGAAGGCTATGTATTCTTTGATTGCAGTAGCCTCCTGAACAAAACGCAATGGATTTCCGGTCTGCGTGCTTATCCGAAGTGGCTGCAAGGGATTTGTAATGTCCCAAACAACAGTATTGGGAGTGGGATTGGCCACGCTGTACTCAATTGCAATACCCGTTGGCTGCAGCAACGTATCCCTGAAATGAAGATGTGCCAGACCTTGCATATCCAAATTTCTGGAGCAATGCACTTCAAACCAGTTGAGCCACGCTTCCGCATTGACACCAGATCCATTGAATTGATAGGTTAGCTTCACATTGGTAAGCGTTGGATTTGTTACCCCTTCTTGTCTGCTGGGGTTGGCTGCCGGTTCGAGAATGTTGCCGATGAGCGGCGAGGTCTGATGCTCCAGAAGCGGGCTGCCGTTGACTGAAACGGGTATACGGTTGACCTGTCCAAACCCTCTCCCGGCAAGATCACTGACCACTCTTAGCGATGAGCCGGCAGCGACTGAAAAAGGTAGTATAAACTCCCTGGAAGCTTTTCTGCCAGGTTGATTACTGAAATCCTCCCCAAACCATTCTTTGCCACTCCTGAGAAAATTGAAGGAATCAAGCTCATGCCTGTAGTGTTCATAAAAACTGCTGACCTTCCTGGATGGATTCGAAAAAAGAGGAGCATTGCCAATGCGCCTGCCTTTCACATCTGAAACCTGAAGAAAATAGTACGACTTGTTGCTATAATGGTTTTTTTTGAATTGGTATTGTCGGGTACCGTCTTCAAAAATCCACTGATGTGGCCCACTGGCATGAAAAAGAAGAAAATCATTCCCATCAAAAAAACCATCCCCCCCATCACTCATTTCTATGGAAATCTCAGGAAGGTCATCAAAAACTTTACCTGCATTGCTCTCCGGAAGTTCTGCCCCCCCGGTACCGAATAACCTGATTTTATCTGAAGAAACAGGATTCAAAAGCCCTGCATTTTTCAACTGCGCTCCCGTTACTTTATAAATTCCGGGGGCCGCAATGGATAACTTTAGCCACTGACCGGAGGATAGCGCCGAAGAACTGCTATAACTCCTTTGGGCTCTTGTAAAAAGGGCCAGTATGATCAAACCTCCAAAAACCGACCATTTTTTCATAAAAGACAGTTAACAAATTTAGCATTTAGTAAACATAAAAATTGACGTAACCCATTGAATTGATTTAATTTAACACTTACATTTGTTCAGATTTCCCATAACCGTCGGGGCAATAATTTCAAGTCCTTCCCGTTATGTGAAACGGTAAAATTAAAAAAGCGAAAAAAATGAGAAACCTATTGTATCTCTTTTCACTGGCGGCTCTTTTCAGTGCCTGCAAAGGAGGACTACCCTTCGTAAAGAAGAAATTTGAAAAGTCAAGCGTAACCGGCTGGGATTACAACAATAAAAATATGGGAGGCTTCTATAAGTCTCCGGTGAAAGAACAATCAACGGGTCCAGGTTTGGTCTTCGTTCAGGGTGGCACCTTCACCATGGGAGCAGCTGATGAGGATGTCATGGGCGATTGGAACAATGTTCCGAGAAGAGTAACAGTATCTTCTTTTTACATCGATAAATCAGAAGTAGCCAATATCCACTATCGTGAATACCTGAGCTGGGTGGAAAGAACATTTGATGATCCCACTTTCGAAGCAGTTGTGAATGGAGCCAAACCAGATACCCTCGTTTGGAGATCTGAATTGGCTGCCAATGAACCACTGGTTGAATATTATTTCAGACATCCCTCTTACAACAACTACCCAGTAGTAGGTGTCAGCTGGAGACAAGCAAACGATTTTTGTATTTGGAGAGGCAACAGGGTAAATGAACTTATCCTCGTTCAAAAAGGTTTGGCCAATGCGAACCAAGTGAAAACCATTCAAGGCCAGGGAGAGGAGAATTTCACTACAAAGTCTTATCTGCTCGGACTATA
Source organism: Chitinophagia bacterium (assembly GCA_046309555.1). GTDB lineage: Bacteria > Bacteroidota > Bacteroidia > Chitinophagales > Chitinophagaceae > Pollutibacter. The sequence continues at coordinate 13,436 of JBKCOY010000051.1, read as the reverse complement.
TTCAACCCAGGCTTCAAAATCTAAAAAATCACCTTTGCTGGATGAAAACGGAAGGCCCAGAACGACCGCAAAAGTTGAGGACGGAATTTTGATGCCTGAGTACAGACTTCCAACAGAAGCTGAATGGGAATATGCTGCACTGGGCTATATCAACCAGAATCCAAATGTAAAAAGGAAAGAAGGCAAAAGAGGTGAAGAGCTAATCATGAACAAGCAGGTTTATTCATGGTCGCACAATGTAAACGGATTGAGAGATAATCGCTATGGCAGCTGGCAAGGTAAATATATGGCCAACTTCAAAAGAGGTAATGGTGACTTCATGGGTGTAGCTGGAGGATTGAATGATAACTCTTCCATCCCCGGTCCGATTGATGCTTTCTATCCCAACGGATTCGGTATATACAATATGTCGGGCAATGTGAACGAGTGGGTAGCCGACATATTCAGGCCACTGAGCAGCAAAGATGTGGATGACCTCAACCCTTATCGTGGTAATGTTTTCACCAAGCCCGAAAAAGACGCCAATGGAGAATACCAAAGAGATAGTATCGGAAGGGTGAAAATGGCTAATCTTACTGAAGCAGATCTTAAGAACAGAAGAAATTATCAAAAAGGAAATGTCATCAATTACATGGATGGCGACTCCATGTCGATGGTAAATTACGGTTATGGTACTACCACCCTGATCAGTGATAAATCACGTGTATTCAAAGGCGGTAGCTGGGACGATAGGGCCTATTGGCTAAGCCCCGGCACCAGAAGACACCTTGAGGAAGATCAGGCAACAGCCACAATCGGTTTCAGGTGTGCCATGGATCGCTTTGGAAGCCAGGAAGGTAACGGCTTCAAAAATGGTATGCATTTCAGCAACCGCCGTCAGAACACCAGGAAAAAATAAACCAATCTTCTTGTAATATAATAGCCCCCGCATGGGGGCTTTTTTGTGCCACTTATTCAACAACTCCATTTGCGCATATACATATCTTTGCACTATGGATATTGCAGAGATCTATATATTTTTTCAAAAGCATCCAATAGTTCAAACAGACACCAGGAAAATTGAAAAAGGTGAATTCTTTTTTGCCCTAAAGGGCCCAAACTTCAATGGCAATACTTATGCCCGAAAAGCACTGGAATTGGGCGCCGCCGGAGTTGTGGTGGATGAACCCATAGGCATAGAAGGTGAAAATATTTTTCTTGTTGATGATGTGCTGACCACCCTTCAGCAACTTGCCCTGCACCATCGTAAACAATTTACCATACCGTTCATCGCCATCACCGGCAGTAATGGAAAAACCACTACCAAAGAACTGATACATGCAGTTTTGTCGAGCACCTTTCGTACCTACACAACCAAGGGCAATCTGAATAACCATATTGGTATACCTCTTACGATCCTCTCCATTGGCATGGATGCCGAAATGGCGATCATTGAAATGGGCGCCAATCATCAAAAAGAAATTGAAGGATACTGTACAATTGCACTGCCCTCGCATGGTCTGATCACCAATTGTGGCAAGGCCCATATGGAAGGCTTTGGTGGTGTGATGGGGATCCGTAAAGGGAAAGGTGAGCTATATGATTACCTGGCATTTTCAAACGGTACAGTTTTTGTAAACTCGGATATGGATTATTTGATGGACATGAGTCATAAGATTTCCAGCAAGGTTTACTATGGCAACAACAAAGGAAATTTCAATGCAGCGGTGGTTAAAGCAGAACCGTTGTTAACTGTTGAAGTTAGCCGTCTTGACTGGGGACTGCATCATTTGCATACCAATCTTGTGGGGGCCTACAATCTCCCCAATATTGAAGCTGCCATCTGCATCGGTGATTACTTTAATATCCCCTTCATCAAAATAGCCCAGGCTATTTCCACTTATGTGCCAGACAATGCCCGTTCACAATTGATCAAAAAAGACAGCAACCAGATCATCCTGGATGCTTACAATGCCAACCCCAGTAGCATGCAGGTAGCCATTGAAAACTTTGCAAAACAGGGTTCTAATAATAAATATCTCTTTCTCGGGGCTATGATGGAACTGGGGGAAGATTCTACCAAGGAACATCAGGCAATCGCTGATCTGATCGCTGAACACGGATTGAAAAATGTTTTTCTCGTGGGAGGTGATTTTGAAAAGATCTCTCACCCTTTCCAATTCTTTGCAAATGTTGATCTGGCCGCTGCGTGGCTGGCCTCTAACAAACCCGACAATGCCCTGATGCTGATCAAAGGATCAAGAAGTACCCGAATGGAAAAATTACTGGAGGTACTCTGAATATGCGACTTTTATCACACTCCCTATCAAAACGTCCCGTTACCTTGCACAAAATTTGAACATGGCCGGCATCAAAGAAACCTACCTCTACAGTGCGCTGAGCAATAAATGTCCACGTTGCCGAAAAGGGAATATCTTTCATTCAACCAATGCCTATAGGATGGGAGAGATCACCAGGATGAATGAAAAATGTCCCGTATGCGGACAACCTACAGAAATCGAAGTGGGGTTCTATTATGGAACAGGATATGTCAGCTATGCTCTCACGGTTGCCTTCAGCGTTTCGACTTTCATTGCCTGGTGGGTCTTGATTGGGTTCTCACTGGATGACAACCGATTTTTCTGGTGGATGGGTACCAATGCCGTTTTGATGATCCTGATGCAGCCTCTCTTCATGCGATTATCCAGAAGTATCTGGCTTTCATGGTTTGTGAAATATGAAAAGGATTGGGAAAAGAATCCCTTGCAGGAACCAGAAAGAGTCATACCCGGACAAGAGAACTTTTGATTAAAAGAAATGGGGTATCTTAGGGGATCAACATCCCTTAACAACATGAAAAAGATTCTCATCCTTTCAATTTTGCTTCTGAGTATTACCGTATCAGAAGCCCAACAAAAATTCACCATCAAGGGTGATGTAAGTAAAGTATCACTTCCCATTGCCAAAGTTTACCTCAGTTATTATGCCGATGGAAAATCCACAACTGATAGCAGTGATGTGGTAGATGGCAAATACAGTTTTAGTGGCAGCGTAGGGGATCCATTGATGGCAAGTTTCAGAGCCAAATATCAGGAAGACCCAAATGCCAAAACCATCAGGGCCACCTCCTTTAACCGCGATGTTAAACAGGTTTTCATCGAAAACGCCAAAATCAGCATTACAAGCACCGACTCCTTTGCCAATGCAACCATTAAAGGCTCAAAAGCTCATGCTGAGTTCATCAAATGGCAGGATATGCAGAAAGCAGAAAATGATAAGTCTGCTGAACTAAACAAACAGTACAGTGAACTCTACAAAAAGAAGGACCAGGCGGGAATGGATAAATTGGAAGCAGAGTTTGATAAACTCACTGAATTGAAAAACCTAAAAAACAAGCAATACCTCGTAGATAATTCTTCCTCCCCCATTGCCATGTTTATCTTCAGACAATATGCTGGATACGACATCAATGCAGATGAAGCAGAACCTGTGTTTCTCTCTCTTTCTGAGAAGCTGAGGAGCGGACCTGCCGGAAAAGAAATGGCGGAAAAGATCGAGATCGCCAAAAAAACCGGTATTGGCAGAATGGCCATGGACTTCACACAAAACGATACGTTGGGCAATCCTGTTTCATTATCCTCATTCAAAGGCAAACACGTGTTGATTGATTTCTGGGCTTCTTGGTGCGGTCCCTGCCGCCAGGAAAACCCCAATGTGGTGAAGGCTTTCAACAACTATAAGAACAAAGGATTCACTGTATTGGGTGTATCACTCGATCAGCCCAATGCCAAGGATAAATGGATGAAAGCGATTCATGATGATAACCTCACCTGGACACAAGTATCTGACCTCAAATACTGGAAAAATGATGTTGCTGTACAATATGGCATCCAAGCCATTCCACAGAACTATCTGATCGATCCCCAGGGAAAGATCATTGGTAAGAATTTGAGGGGTGAGGCGTTGAATAAGAAGTTGGAAGAGATATTTAAATAGGGACGAGGGACGAGGGTGAAACAAAAGGAGCAGAATTTGATTGAAACCAATTTTTGCTCTTTTTTTATTCAAACTTGTCCATAGTCCCTTGTCCCCAGTCCCTTTCTGTTTTCTCCCCATAATTCCCGACCTTTGCAGCGCAAAAACAACCAATATGGGTAAATACAGAGCTGGGGTATTGTTTGGGGAAGAACTCAAAGCCCTCTATCAGGACGCTAAAGACAATCATTTTGCCATGCCGGCGGTCAACACCACCGGAACCGATACCATCAATGCTACCCTAGAGGCAGCGGCCGCTGTTAACTCACCTGTCATTATTCAATTCTCAAACGGCGGTGCCCAATTCATTGCCGGAAAGGGAATGCCCAATGATAAAATGCAGGCCAATATCTCCGGGGCTATTTCCGGCGCCTTGCATATCCACAACGTGGCCCAATATTATGGCGTACCGGTAGTTTTACATACCGACCATGCCGCCAAGAAATGGTTGCCCTGGATCAGCGCCCTGATTGATGCGGGCGAACAATACAAGAAAGAAAAGGGACAACCCCTTTTCAGTTCACATATGCTAGACCTGAGCGAAGAGCCGTTGGAAGAGAATATCGAAACTTCTGTAGAATTTTATAAGCGCATGGCGCCATTGGGGATGGGCATTGAAATTGAATTGGGTGTTACCGGTGGTGAAGAGGATGGAGTTGACAATTCCGATGTCGAGAACGACAAGCTCTATACCCAGCCGCAACACGTTGCACACGCATACGAACAACTTGGTAAAGTGGGCGAACTATTTACTGTTGCTGCAGCATTTGGTAATGTACACGGTGTGTATAGTCCAGGTAACGTTCAACTGCGCCCTGAGATCTTGAAGAACTCACAGGATTATATCCAAAAGACTTACAACACCGGAGAGAAGCCTGTGTTTTTTGTATTTCACGGTGGCTCAGGATCTCCTCAACACCAGATCAGAGAGGCCATCAGCTATGGTGCCATTAAGATGAACATTGATACTGATCTGCAATGGGCATTCTGGGAAGGCGTGTTGAACAACTACAAGAAGAACGAAGCCTACCTGCAAGCGCAGTTGGGTAATCCTGAAGGCGCCGACAAACCCAATAAGAAGCACTACGATCCCAGGGTTTGGCTTAGAAAAGGAGAAGAGACCTTTATTGCACGACTCAAAGTGGCCTTTGAGGATTTGAATTGCATCAATAAGAATAGTTGAGGGAGTTGAAGAGGTTGAAGTGGTTGAAGATATTTACACTTCAACCTCCTCAACCCCTTCAACCATACTACCTCCCCATCCATCCGCCATCAACAGTCAATATCTCCCCACTGACATAAGAACTGGCATCCGAAGCCAGGAACACTACAGGTCCCTTGAAATCAGCAGGTTTGCCCCATCGTCCGGCTGGAATGCGGTCTGATATGGCTTTGAAGCGAACGGGATCTGCCATCAGTCCTGCTGTATTATCGGTTTCAATATATCCCGGTGCAATACCGTTAACATTGACACCCTTGGATGCCCACTCATTCGATAATCCTTTTACTACACTGGATAATGCTGATTTGCTTGCTGCATAGCTGATCACATTGATGCCACCCTGAAAGGTCAGCAGTGAACAGGTGAAGATGATCTTACCAGAACCTCTCTCCAGCATTTTCTTTCCAATCTCCCGGGCCATCAAAAACTGAGCATCAAGATTAATGGAGATAACACGATCCCAATATTCATCTGAATGTTCAGCTGCGGGACTCCTCATGATCGTTCCGGCATTGTTCACCAATATATCAGGTACAACACCGGATGCAGAAACCTTTTCCAAAAAAGCATAGATACTGCTGCGATCCGAAAAATCAGCCTGATAGGCCGTAAATTTTCTGCCCAGTGCATGCACCTGCTGTTCAATTACACTGCCTGTTGCAGGCATGGTGGCACTCACGCCAATAATATCCGCGCCGGCCTCTGCCAATCCTAATGCCATGCCCATCCCAATGCCTTTGTTGCATCCGGTTACGAGGGCTGTTTTACCTGAGAGATTAAATGTGTTGAGGATATTCATGTTGAGGGAGGTTGAAGGAGTTGAAGGGGTTGAAGAGGTTGAAGTTGATTATAAAGACACACCGCGTTTCCAGGGAATGAAATCATCCTGATTCAATTGAACTGCTTTCGGAATGACTTCTCCACTGGCGGCTTTGATGCAATATTCCATGATCTCCTCGCCCATCTCTTCGATGGTCTTTTCACCTTCTACAATGGGGCCACAATCGATGTCAATGATATCCGCCATCTTTTTGGCGAGCTTGCTGTTGGTGGCGAGTTTGATGGTGGGGCAAACAGGATTACCGGTTGGTGTACCAAGACCTGTTGTGAACAAAATCAGTGTTGCTCCTGAAGCTGCTTTACCGGTGGTAGCTTCCACATCATTACCGGGCGTACAGACCAGGCTGAGTCCTGCTTTGGTTGCTGGCTCTGTATAATCCAGCACATCAACCACAGGTGAAGTACCGCCCTTCTTGCAGGCTCCTGCACTCTTGATGGCATCTGTGATGAGTCCGTCGCGTATGTTACCAGGTGAGGGGTTCATGTGAAAACCGGAACCAACACTTTCCGCTTGTGCGCTGTAGGCATCCATGAGACGGATGAATTTTTCTGCTGTGTCTTTGGATGTACTTCTATCGATCAGCTCTTGCTCAGCACCACAGAGTTCAGGGAATTCAGCAAGGAGAATCTTACCCTTCAATCCCACAAGAAGATCAGCAAAATATCCAACAGCAGGATTCGCTGAGATGCCACTGAAACCGTCGCTGCCACCGCATTTCACGCCAACAGTCAATTTTTCGAGTCTAGCAGGTTGTCGACGTTGCTTATTGATTTCTTTCAATCCTTCGAAAGTTGAAGCGATGGCATGCTTGATCAGTTCCTCTTCGCTCATTCCTCCCTGTTGTTCAAAACTCAGGACTGGCTTGTCGAAAAGGGGATTGCGTTTTTTTATCGCGTCCATGAAGGCATCCAGTTGCAGATGCTGACAGCCCAGGCTGAGAATGGTCACACCACCCACATTAGGATGATCTGCGTATGCAGCCAGAAGGTTTTGCAATACTTCTGAATCCTGTCTAGTTCCGCCGCAGCCTCCCTGATGATTGAGGAATTTTATGCCATCCACATTTTCAAAAATCCTCGTTCCTTGTTGTTTGCTCGTCTCATGTCCCTCGTCCCCTGTCCCTTGCTGTTCTCTCGTCCCTTGTCCCCCGTCCCTCGTCCCTTTAACATAGTCACTCACCAGCCCCCTTGTAAAGTTCTTGTACTTATCCGTAACCGCATAACCCAGCTCATTGTGCATGGCTTCTCGGATCACATCCAGGTTTCTGTTTTCGCAGAATACGGTCGGGATGAAGAGCCAGTAGTTGGCGGTACCAACACGACCATCAGTCCGGTGATATCCCATAAAAGTACGTGTGGCCCATTTGCTCACATCTGGCGATTGCCATGCAAAATTAACTCCTCGATAGGCGTAGGGATCAGCAGCATGATGCAAATTGGCGGTTGTCATGAGTCCGCCACGCTTCACATTTTCAGTGACCTTTCCCACCAGCACCCCATACATTGTTACTTCGCCTCCTTTGGGTATGTCTTCAGTATAGAACTTGTGTTTGGCTTCGACTTTTTCCAGCATCACAAATTGCTGGCCTTCAAATACAACAACCTCATCTTTTTGAAGATCACGCAGTGCAACTATTACATTATCGGCAGGGTGAACTTTGAGAACGATATTCTTCATGGATTAAAATGTGAGCAATAAAAATAAAGATATTCGGGCGAATGACATGGCAGAACTGCGCAAACGATGGCGGGAGAATATACCATAAAAATGTTTCTGGGGAAGTAACCCTAACTTACATCTTCAATATTCTTTCAAAAGGATACATTCAATTCCAGCATGAAATGCAGATCCAGACGCGGTTGAAAAACCTAGAATTATTCGATTTTTTTAACATTGGAAATAATTTGATAGTAGTGTGGTCAAGGTTTATACTGACTTTATCTTGGATATATGCTTTTTATTCATCTGATTCAACAAAAGTCCAGCAAGCATAAAGGGGTAGATTAACCAACCAATCCTCTTTCCTGTAATCGGATAAAGAATTACGTATACTGATTTCCGGGTTAAACTTTTGATGATAAGTTTTAAGGCTTTTGGCTTTTAAATTTTCAGCTGCTTTAACTTCAATGGGTATAATGCGATTTTTATATTGAATTAGAAAGTCAATCTCTGCAGTGGCGTTTTCTGCAGACCAATAATAAATGGGAAGCTGATCTATGGATTTTAGCTGTTGTAAGACATATTGCTCTGTCAACGCACCTTTGAATTCTTCAAAAAGAGAATGCTCATTGATAAACGTATGTATATCAAGATTTCCCATTGCTGCCAATAGACCTACATCTAATAAAAACAATTTAAAATCTGAAAGAACTGCATAAGCAATCAATGGAAATCCGGGCTTATTACACCTGTTAACTTTATGAATTATACCTGCATTTGTAAGCCACTCAATCGCCAATTCAAATTCTCTAGCCCTTGCACCTTTTTTTAAATTAGCATAGGTAAACTTTCTATTTTCTTTGGCTAGTTGTGAAGGTAGGGATTGCCAAACCAGTCTTATCCTAGGAACAATTTCATTGGGAGCATGTTTTGAAAAGTCCTGATCATACGAAGTTAAAATATTCAATTGTTTTTCCCTGACTTTTTTAAAATCCTTATGATTGATGAAAGTAAGCACTACTTCTGGCATCCCACCAACATAATAATACTGCTTTAATAAATCAATATACTTTGATTTAAAACCTGTTATTAAACTCCAATTCTTTTTTTGCAACAAATCCAATAACTGAGATTCATTTAGCGCCAACAAAAACTCAGAAAAATTTAAAGGATGTAAATCTAAAAAATCAACCTTGCCAACAGGGAATGATCTGTTTTTATTTGAGGCAACACCCAATAATGAACCAGCTGCAATTATGTGATATTGATTGGCGTTTTCTTGAAAATATTTTAGAGAAGTAATGGCGGCCTCACACTCTTGGATTTCATCCAGAATAATCAAAGTTTCACTTGGAATAATGTCGGCACCAGTTTCAATTTTTAAAGCCATGATCAGCTTTTCTGCTTCAAAGCCACTTTCAAAAATATGATGAAGTGATAATGCAGTTTCAAAATTCACATAGGCAATATTTTTATAGTGTGAATTACCAAATTCTTTCATCAACCATGTTTTACCAACCTGTCTCGCACCGCGGATAATGAGTGGCTTTCTGTCATCTTTTTTTTTCCATTTAATCAGGCTTTGGAGCAGTTCCCTTTGCATATCATTAATATTGTGTGTACTAAATTACATTTATTCGTTTGATAAAGTGTATTCACTTTACAATAAAACAAATGAATATTAGAATACTATTTTCTAAATTTTTGATATTCAACACTTTAAAATTTTAGTGTTTTCTGACTGGGATGCCTAAAATAAGTGTAATTATAATCTTGACCAATGTAGACCATCAAGATAGCTTTAAAAGCCTTGGGGGAATAAAAGGACTTCCGGATTGTTGGGATTATTTCATGATTCCTTTGGGGGGATGCTTCAGACTTTGCTCAAAACCCATGCTGCTTAAAAGACTTGGGATTATTTCATGATCCCTTTGGGGGGATGCTTCGGACTTCGCTCAAAACCCATGCGGCTTCGCCACTTGGGTTTTTGTTTTGCCGATCTCCTTTAAGCAAGCTTGAGTAGATCGGCAAAACAAAAAACCCACGAAAATTCGTGGGTTTTGAGCTCGTTTGGCGGAGACTGAGGGATTCGAACCCTCGATACCCTTTAGAGGTATACACACTTTCCAGGCGTGCTCCTTCAACCACTCGGACAAGTCTCCTTGGGGGTGCAAAAATAAGAGTATCCACTCAGAAGCGGAAGATTTTTTTGGCATTGGCAGTGGTTACTGCCCCCACTTCCTCTCGCGTAATTCCTTTCAAATCAGCGATCTTATCGGCAACATGCACCAGGTAAGATGATTCATTTCGTTTTCCACGATTTGGAACAGGTGTAAGATAAGGAGCGTCTGTTTCTAACACAAGATGCTCCAAAGAGATATTCTGAACTATGTCCGCGAGTCCTGCATTCTTGTACGTTACCACTCCTCCTATCCCTAAATAAAATCCCAACTCAATCACCTTCCTGGCCTGCCTTTCATCTCCTCCAAAACAATGAAAGATCCCACGAATTTTTCCTTCCCCCCTTTCCTGAATGACCTTGATGCATTCATCCATGGAACTTCTTGAATGAATAACGATCGGCATATCCCGCTGCAAAGCCATGCTGATCTGTCGTTCAAAAGCATCATACTGTTCAGCCCTGAACTCAGTAGAATGGTAAAAATCCAGACCAATCTCACCTATTGCAGCAAATGGCATTTTATCAAGCCATTGATCCACCAACGCCAATTCCTTTTCAAAACCTCTATCCACTGAACAAGGATGAAGTCCCATCATGGGAATGCAGTAATCAGGATAGGCTATGGCCAGATCTACCAGCCGCTGATGACTTCCACTGTCAATGGCAGGCAGGTATACCCTGCTGATATTCAGTTCCTTTGCCCGCATGATCGTTTCTTCAAGATCTTCCTGAAAAGCTGGCTGATAAAGGTGTGCATGGGTATCGATCATCATTTCTTTACAATTTTTTTAACAGACTTTCTCAGTGAAAAGCATCTGCATGCCTTAAACCTTTCTGAAAAGACCTCGTCAATAATGCATGGCCGATTTTGGCCAGAATTAAATATTCAAATTTATGAAAACTAGATTTACCCCCACCGTGTCATTCCTGGCACTCCTTGGCTTGAGCATTTTCTCAGCCTGCAAAAAAGAAATCTCCCCTCTTCCACAACAACCAACTGAAACCATGGAAACGGTTTCAAAAGCCAACCAGCAACAAGTGGAGATGGAAGCCACATTCAATGAAGTACGCCAGGATGCCATCGGCATCGATGCGCTTACTGCCGGAGATGATATCGGACTGTACGGCAGCTCCGGCGAAGGGATCTTTTCCGGCGAAAGCAACAACGGACTTACCGGAGGCACCAACCAACCAACGTTGGCCAAATGCTACACGGTAACTGTAACCCCTCGCGAAAGAGGCGTGTTTCCCAAAACAGTGGTGATCGACTTTGGTACCGGTTGCTATGTCAGAGGCCACAAACGCAGCGGTAAGATCATCACGGTCTATACCGGCAAACTGCACATCCCCGGCAGCATCGCCAAAACCACCTTTGAAAATTACAGGGTCGACAGTTTCCTGATCCAGGGTACCCATGTTTTTGAAAACAGCACAAAACCTGGTGGTAATTACAGGAGATTCACCCGCTATGTTTACAAAGGAAAAAGAACCAATGAAAACAATGGTCAGTGGACTGCTCTTGAATCAGTTCAGACAGATACCCAGATTGAAGGCAATGGCTCTCCTGATTTTCCTCGTGATGACGCATTTTCCACTGAAGGCAAAGGAGAGGTTCAGTTCTCAGACGGTAAATACTGGGTATTCAGTATACTCGAACCCCTCATCAAAAGAAATTCCTGCAAATGGATAGAAAAAGGTATCCTCAAAGCAGTGATCAACAAGGATGAGAGCATTCTTAACTATGGCGATGGTACATGCGATAACAAAGCCATCCTCACCTTCAACGGCGAATCCAAAACCATTGAAATTCGATAAACCCTTTGAAAATTAAAATAATTAGTACCTTTCCAACAGTTTTCATAGGGTACGGATTAAAAACGGGCCAGAGTTTCTACTCAGGCCCTACCTTTTTAAACCAGACCCTTACTACCTGGCAGTCAATGATTTGAAAGAAAATCCATTTTCATTTCCAAAGTCAAGCAAACTTTCAAGCGCAAAAAACATATTTTTTTCAGCTTTATCGGAATCATGAAACAAGATGATTGCACCCGGAATGATTTCTTCTTTAACACGTCTTGCACATTGCTGAGCTGACAGTCTGCTATCATAATCTCCACTGAGAATACTCCACATCACCGTTTCATAACCCAACTGCCTCAAACGCCGAAACTGGCTTCTGGTAAGCCTTCCATAGGGGGGGCGAAATAATGTTGAACCGATCAATGCATCTGCTTTCAGTACATCATCAACATAATCATCCACACCGGATTTCCATCCGTTTACGTGGTGATAGGTATGGTTTCCGACAGTATGACCCTGATTCTTTATCATCGAAAAAGTTTCAGGATGTTTTTTCACACGATCACCGATACAAAAAAAAGTTGCCCTTGCGTCATATTTGGATAACAAAGCCAGCACCTTAGGCGTGATCCTTTCGTGAGGCCCATCATCAAAAGTGAGATAAATCACTTTTTCCTTTTCCGGCACCTGCCATACCCTCCCGGAAAAAACCTTTTTTACAAGCCAGGGAACTGAAGCAGGGATGATCATGGCCTGTTTTTTTTCTGATTCTCCAGGTAATCCCGATTCATTTCTTCAATAAATGTCAGCATTTGCTCTTTCCCAAGCCTTTTCTCAGCTGAAGTGACCCAGATTGGGGGTAATTCTTCCCATTGCTCCTGCATGGCTGCAGTAAACTCTCTTACATGTTTTGCCACTACTTTCTGGGTTTCCTTATCAGCCTTGGTAAATACGATACCAAAGGGTACCTGCCACTCTCCCATCTTGTTCACAAATTCCAGATCCAGGTCCTGGGGCGTATGTCGGGCGTCGACCAAAACAAACAGATTAACCAGGGTTTCGCGCTGACGGATATATCCCTCAATCATTTTTTCCCATTTCTTTCGTTGGGATGCCGATACTTTGGCAAAACCATACCCGGGAAGATCAACCAGATACCAGCTCTGTAGAGGTGCATGTTCCTTGCTTCGCGAAGCAATATCAAAATGATTGATCAACTGGGTTTTCCCCGGTGTAGCCGAGGTTTTGGCCAGTTGTTTAAGCCCGGTAAGCATATTGATGAGAGACGACTTTCCCACATTGCTTCTTCCAATGAATGCGTATTCCGGACGATCGGGTTTGGGACAGGAATTCAGGTCCGGACTGCTGATAACATATGTTGCTTTCTGGATGATCATGGTTGAGATTTACAAAAGCTTTAAGACCCTGCCCATCGTTTTTGATTACTTTTGTGGTGATGGGAAACTATGCGCATGATACAGTAGTGCCGGATCTGGCCTCAAATTTACCGAAAAAAGAACAGGTGGCCCTGATGTTCGATCAGATAGCCCCCAAGTATGATTTTCTGAACAGATTTTTATCCGCCGGAATTGATATCAGCTGGAGAAAAAAGGCCTTGCTGAAATTAAAAAAAGATGACCCGCAAACCATACTGGATGTGGCAACCGGAACGGCAGATCTCGCCATCATGGCATCCCGACTCCTCAATCCAAAAAAGA
>JBKCOY010000050.1:0-19783 GCA_046309555.1 Chitinophagia bacterium | reverse complement strand
GGGTTGATCAGCGATCCCAGGTCAATTCTCATCACCACTTATGCCCTTTGCGGTTTTGCCAACATCGCTTCCATCGGTATACAAATTGGCGGGATCAGTCAGCTAGCCCCTTCACAACGCAAAAACCTGACAGAACTTGGTGTAAAAGCATTGATCGGTGGAACCATTGCTTGTCTGATGTGTGCCTGTATAGCCGGTGCACTATCATGATGCCTTTCAGGAATCTTTCACATTTTAGTGGCTAACTTTGTTTTTCCCTTTTAAGAGGCGTAAACATGTTTCCTGGCACAAGAATTTCATATCTGTTCCTCATCGTTTTCCTCCTATCGAAAGAAGCCAGGAGTCAGCAGGTTATTTCAACCCTGCAGGGTGTAAAAACCGCAGAAACTGGCATCATCAAAAACTGGAACCCTGACCCGCACGACACAGTCCTGAAGATCAGAACCAGAGATGAACGCGGTCTGATTCATGCACAGGATCTTGAGAAGCTGGTTTTCAAACGATATACAACAGGAAAAAAAGGATTTGATAAAAAAGCACAAGAAAATATTTATCAGCTACCCATTGAAAAAAATAGCAATCGAAATACTGTCAAAAAAGCTGTTGAGAGAAATGCCGGGATTGTTATCCGATCAGGAGAGGGACAAGACTACAGCAACATCAATCCTGCGGATCCAAGCATAGCAGTCGGTCCCTCTCACGTGATACAGATGATCAATGGCGCAAACGGAAGCGCCCGTTTTACGATCTTCGATAAATCAGGAAATACACTGATTCCCGCTTCATACATGGATCAGCTGCCCGGGACCAGCTATAATGGCGGAGGCGACTGTATCACATTCTATGATCAGTTGACTGACAGGTTTGTGATGACAGAATTTGGTGATAGCAGTCGGACAGGTATACAAATGAATAGCCTGATTATTGCTGTATCAGCAACTCAGGACCCAACAGGATCATGGTATGTATATGAATTTTATACCGGGTTTTTCCCCGACTATCCAAAATTTGGAAACTGGCATGATGCGTGGTATGGAGTAACGCGCGACTTCACAGATAAATATGAAGGCAACTCTATCTGGGGTTTTGACAAGCAGGCCATGATCAGTGGGCAGAATACAGTAAGCGTTCAGCGAACAAGGTTTACTGACAGTGACAACAAATACAACTCGTTGGTACCGGTAACACTGGGAGGCATGACCATTGCCGGTGCGAATAGTCCGGGACTATTCCTGTACTATAATGACGATGAACTTACCGCAAGTTCAAATGACAGAGATAGTCTTAGTTTGGTTGGATTTAAGGTCAACTTTAACAATCCAAGTGCCTCTGTTATTTCAACAGAAGGAAATTTTGCTGTAGCGGCATTCAGAAGCGACTATTGTGTAAATAGAAATTGTGCACCTTCTCCTGGACCTCAGGGATATGATGTGGTGGGAAACAGAATTATGCACAAACCTATGTTCAGGAATTTTGGGACACATCAAAGTATTGTTGCCAACCATACAGTAGATGCAAATGGCAATGCATTATCGGGAATACGTTGGTATGAGATCCGGAAAACAAACAATTGGTCGATTTACCAACAAAATACTTATGCCCCTCAGGAGATTCTCAATTGCAATGCTTCAAATGAAAGACATCGGTTCATGGGTTCGATCATGATGAATGGGGTTGGACAAATAGTGCTGGCTTACAATTATAGCAGCAGGTCTGAGTTTGCATCATTGGCTTTTACCGGCAGAGGGAAAGACGGAAGTCTTGACATGATGGATCAGGAGGAAGAAATTATTATAACCGGCAAAAACTATGGTACCGATGCAAACAGGTGGGGCGATTATAATGACATTGCCCCAGATCCAGTAAACGATTCTCTTTTCTGGTTCACGGGCATGGTTGGCAATGGCGTCAATAGCTGGAGTACAAATATTTCCATCTTACAGATCAGAAGAAATCCTGATAGAGATGCCAGAATCGTAGGTATCATCAATCCAAGTTCCTGCATCTCCAGCTGTGATCAATCATCCATTCCGCAAATAAAGATTCGAAACAATGGTAATCAAGACCTCAACAATATACAGATCAAAACCAGCTTAAACGGCACTGATAAGTTACCTTACTCGTGGAATGGTATTGTCAAACCCGGTGAGGATAAGGTCATCTCACTTCCTGAAATAAATTTTCAAAGTGGTTTGAACAACATAACATTTGTGTTGAGCAATCCCAATGGCTCTCCCGATCAAAAACCTGAAAACGATACTGCAAAAGGTAGCTTTGTTATTGACCCACCCTCCTCTCTACCCTTCTCCGAATCTGCTTCACAATCTGGAATGCCACCAGCAGGGTGGAACTTAAGAACCAATGGCAGCAGTGCTTTGATTTGGCAAAATACAAGCAAAGCTTTTTTTGAGGGAGGAAGGTCGTTTTTGTTTGACAACTACAATAACAATGAAAGAGGAAAATACGGAGAACTGATCAGTCCCCAGATCAATACCGGCAGTACGGATTCTCTCAGCCTTGACTTCCTGGTCGCAGCAGGAGTATACGACCTCAATAGCATAGATACTTTTGAGATCAGTGTTTCGGAAGACTGCGGCATTTCATATAAAACAGTTTATAAAAAATGGGGAGAAGCATTATCTACAAGGCCAGGTCTTACCAACAATGAATTCATCCCTTTGCTCTCGGAATGGAGAAAGGAATCCATTGATCTTTCACAATACAGGAATAAAAAAATCAGGATAGCCTTCAGGGTTATCAACAATCATGGAAACAACCTATATCTGGACCGAATTGAAGTAAAAGGGTATGTTTTCCCTGAAAGAGATCTCAATGCTTTGTCGGTCAGTTCACCATTTGTTTTTGGATGCAGTAATCTAGTTGCACCAGCACTGATCTTCAAGAATACAGGAAAAGATAGCGTCACAAAAGCTGAATTCACTCTTTGGATCAATGGAGAGCAAAAAAGTAAAAAAGATTGGACTGGAAAACTGGCAAGAAATAAAACTGCTGAAGTAATCTTTCCCTCTACAACAGTATCTGTTGGTAAATCCAATTTGATGATCACTGTTTCATCCGTAAACAACAATACAGATCAGTATGTCGTGAATGACAGTGCACGGAAGACATATCAGTTACTGGCTCCCCTCGGCTTACCATTCAAGGAAGGATTTACAGATATTACTACGCAAAACCCATGGCCAACCAGTGGAACCGAGGCCGAGGCAAGCTGGGAAAAAGTAAATATCGGCAGTACAGATCCGGGAAGTCTTGTGGCCATTAATTATAACAAAAAACCCTATTCAGGTTCGGTTTATACACCCCTTCTTTCTACCTCCGGTGCAGATTCAATCTTTGCCTTTTTTGATCTTGCTGCTTATTACAATGATTTGAGAACTGATACATTGAGTGTGGCAGTATCTGCAGATTGCGGACAGTCATGGATGCCACTGTATAAAAAATGGGGAGATGTTCTTTCAAGCAGAACCACATTTGCATCGAGCCCATTCATTCCTCAATCACAAAATGATTGGCGAAATGAAAAAATTGATCTCACTTCTTATTTATTCAAGAAGGAAAACTTTATGCTGAGATTCATGAACAGTGGCAACGGCGTCAATAACGTATACATTGATAATATCAGGATCATCGGCCTTAGATTACCTGATGAATTGAAACAAAAGGGATATCAGATATCACCCAATCCCGCAGATCGGTCTTTCAATGTTAAATTTTATCCTTATGCCATTGGACTCAAGTCCATTCGGCTGATAAACATTGAAGGAAAAACCGTCTACCAAATGAACGTACCACCTGGAAGCAATTGGCAATCCTGGGAAATTGAAACAGACAGCTTGTCGGAAGGAGTATATGTTGTTGTCCTAAATCTGAATGGCGAGATCATCACAGAAAAAATCCTCATATCGCATCAATAAGCATTGTTTTTTATGCTGAAAGGTATTTGCTATGTACTTTTGTGAAAATTAGTCAGCATGAGTCTTGTGAAAAAAGGATTGCAGCATTTACCCGGACTTTCTCCTGCATTAGCGTTGATCGCAGAAAAAATTGAAAATAGCCAAAGAATTACTTCAGAAGAAGGATTGATGCTTTTTGAAGAGGCACCTTTGGGTGCTCTGGGTGCAATGGCAAATTATATCAGGGAGAGTAAGCATGACAACAAAACCTATTTCAACAGAAATTTTCATATAGAACCTACCAATGTATGTGTGTTCTCTTGTAAGTTCTGTTCATACTCCAGGTTATATGCAAACCGGGAGGAAGGTTGGGAATTGACAATTGATGAAATGGTAGAAAAAGTAAAAGCATATGATGGGAAACCGATAACAGAAGTGCATGTGGTTGGCGGCGTTCATCCGAAGATGGATATTTACTTTTTTGCTGATTTGTTAAAACGCATCAAGGAACATCGCCCTGATCTGCACATCAAAGGATTCACTGCAGTTGAACTGGATTATATGTTCAGGAAGGCTAAACTTAGCAGACCGGAAGGAATGAAGCTGCTGCATGAGGCAGGTCTGGATTCCCTTCCAGGAGGTGGGGCGGAAATTTTCGACCAAGGAATAAGGGAGCAGATCTGTGCCGATAAGGTAGATGCCGATGGATGGCTTGACATCCATGCTACAGCACATTCTTTGGGTATGCACAGCAATGCCACCATGTTATACGGTCATCTTGAACAATACCATCACCGAATCGATCACATGGAAAGATTGAGGCAATTACAGGATAAAACCAAAGGGTTCAATACTTTTATTCCACTCAAGTTCAGAAATCACGATAATGAAATGAGTCATATTCCTGAAGTCAGTTCCATCGATGATATGAAGGTGTATGCTATTGGTCGAATTTATCTAGACAATTTCCCTCATGTAAAAGCATACTGGCCAATGCTGGGAAGAGAACAGGCACAGCTTACACTGGCTTTTGGCGTGAATGATATGGATGGAACCATTGATGATTCCACCAAGATCTATTCCATGGCTGGCAGCGAAGAGCAAAACCCCTCACTTACCACTGATGAACTGGTAGGCATGATTCATGCTGTAGGCAGAAAGGCAGTGGAAAGAGATACGCTCTACAATGTAGTCAGAGAATACTGATATACTTTCTCTCGAACTGTATTGCTAACACTCACTCAAACTCAATGGTATCTGTTGAGCCAATCCTCCATCTGCAGTCTCTTTGTATTTGGCACTCATGTCTCTTGCAGTCTCCCACATGGTTTTGACAACGGTATCCAGTGTAACTTTCGCAAAATCAGGTGTGCTTTGCAAGGCAAGCTGCGCAGCAGTGATAGCTTTGATAGCGCCCATGGTATTTCTTTCGATACAAGGAACTTGTACCAGTCCTCCAATGGGATCGCAGGTAAGCCCGAGATGGTGTTCCATGGCAATTTCAGCAGCCATCAGCACTTGTCGTTGTGTTCCTCCTAAACATTCACACAAAGCTGCAGCAGCCATCGCACTGGAGACGCCTATCTCAGCCTGACACCCGCCCATGGCGGCAGAGATGGTTGCTCCCTTCTTGAAAATACTTCCGATTTCAGAAGCTGTCAACAGGAAGGGAATCACTTTGTCTTCATTGTTGTTTTCGCAGAATACAATTAGATATTGTAAAACAGCCGGAATCACACCTGCTGCCCCATTTGTGGGTGCTGTGACTACCCTGCCGAAAGATGCATTTTCTTCATTAACGGCAAGGGCGAAACAACTTACCCAATCCAGGATATAACGGAAGTCACTTCCCTTTGAGGAGATCAATTTTGTCCATTCCTCATAGGTTTGATAATTTTCATCACCCAGAAGCTGACGATTCAGGTCAGCTGCCCGACGTTTGACATTCAAGCCCCCAGCGAGTATGCCTTTTTGATGGCATCCTTTATGCATGCAGGTTTTCATCACTGTCCATATCTCCAGCAAACCATTTCTTGTGTCCAGATCAGAACGCCAGGTCAGTTCATTTTCTGCTACAATTTCATGTATGGCCATCCCTGTCTTCATGCACCAATGCAGAAGATCATTGGCGGTGTTGATGGGAAAAGGAAGTTCTGGAGGTTTGGTATGTGATGGAGCGCTACCTTCCTGCTCAATAAAGCCTCCGCCGATTGAATAATAGGTTTGACTGATCAACTCTCCATTGGATAATTCGGCTAAAAAGCCAAGTCCGTTTGGATGATAGGGTAAGGATTCAGCATATAGAAATTGAATATCTTCTTGCTGACCAAATTGAATCAATGCAGTTCCATTCAACTTTAGTTTCTTGTTCATCCTGATCTCTTCTATCCTATCCTGAAGGCCAGTGGTATCTACTGTAACCGGATCCAATCCGGAAAGTCCTAATTGCACAGCAAGATCTGTACCGTGGCCCTTACCTGTTTTTGCCAATGAGCCATATAGCAACACTTTTACCCTTCTGACATCTTCCAGAGAATGGTTATCTAAAAGAAAGCGGCAAAAAGATTGAGCTGCCCGCCAGGGTCCGAGCGTATGGGAACTGGAGGGGCCAACTCCGATCTTGAACATGTCAAACACAGAAATTGCCTGATGCATATGATGGAGTTTCCCTATTTTTGAATACCAAAATTAACCATTATGCAGCGCATTCTTATTGCAATATTTTTACTGGTTGGATTCAACAGCATTGGACAAGAAAAATCGGGGGCAGATGACCTTTTGGGCATTTGGCTTACGGGCTCCAAGAATGGCAAAGTGGAGATATACAAAAATGGAAACAGTTATCAGGGTAAGATCGTTTGGTTACAAGAGCCAATAGATCCAGCAACAGGTAAGCCAAAAACAGACGTTAAGCATCCGGATAAGTCATTGCACCAAAGACCTGTCATGGGCCTTGTTAATTTGTGGGGATTCAAACACAAAGGTGAACAGAGCTGGGAAAATGGTCATATCTATGATCCCAAAAATGGCAAAGAGTACAAGTGTATCATCACCATGAAAGATAAAAACACACTAGACGTAAGAGGTTATGTAGGCATTACGCTTATAGGCAGAACCGACGTGTGGACGAGAACAAAACTCTAAGCTGCGACCAACGTTATCTCAAAAATCAAAATGCTGTTTGCAGGGATGGAACCTACTGCCCTAGCCCCGTATGCCAAAGATGGGGGGAGGTAAAGTTTTATTTTACCGCCAGTTTTGATCAGCGGCAATCCCAACTGCCATCCGGTGATTAACTGCCCCAGTTGAAAAGTTACAGGCGATGCGCCAGTCTGATCGAAGGTAGTACCATCGATGAGTTTACCTTGATAATATAAAGTTACATTTGAACAAACCGTCGGTGTTATGCCTGTTCCGGCAACGTCAATTTTGTAATAGAAGCCGAAGTTGCTTTTCTGCGCATCAGTTATTCCCTTTTGAGCGAGATAGGCTTCTACTGCAGATATTTCACTTGCCGGTACAGTCACCTGTGGAATCGACGCAGTGCAGGTGAATGATTGTGAGCCCTCTTTCAGGCAACCCGAAAAAACAAAGGCAAACAAAACAGGCAATAATAAACGTACAGTCTTTCTCATGTTTCAAAATTGATATGCAAATATCCAAAAAAGTGATGACAAACCGAAATAGACAATGTTGGAACTAGTCACGCTCTCCCCTTGCTTTTAACTCAAGATATTGTTGTTCCAGCTTTTCCCACCTGAACCTTCTATTGATGAGGGCAATGAAAACTACGATCAGCAGAACAGCTACCACGAGTACCGTTGGATTGAACTGACTCATCCCTACAGCGTCTGCCCGTTTGTACCAAAAACGTCCCATTAAAAAATTTAAAATGATTGGAACGGTAAACAATATCCCCATGGGTAAACCATACATCAGCTGGTTGGTCAGCTTTCTCTCCCGAAGGCGATTGGCCTCCCAATATGCCAGAAATTTCTTCTCGTCTTCAGTCAATAACATAATAAATATCTAAATTACAACAAATGAAGCCGAAAGCCAACCATCTGTTTTTCCTTTTTTCCCTGGTCAGTATAGCTGAAGTATCTCTGCTTGCCAATGATCTTGAAGAATTTAGGATGGTCACAAAACCATTGATCATTCCTTTATTGGGTTCGGTCTATTTGATGCTTACGAAGGGAGGAATAGATTGGAAAAAAGATGCTATCTTTTGGGGACTTTGCTTTTCCTGGGTTGGTGATGTCTTGCTGCAAAAAGAATCTCTTTTTATCCCGGGATTACTTTCATTTCTTACAGCCCATATTTTTTATATCAGCTTTTTTGCAAAAACAAAATCAACAGAGATCTCTTTTTTCAAATTAAGACCGGTTATGCTGATTGCCGTACTCGCCTATCTCGTAGAGCTCATGCACCTGATGTGGTCTTATCTCGGCCCGATGAAAGCACCTGTTCTTGTGTATGGCATTACCATCAGCGTTATGCTGTCTGCAGCCTTCTGGCAATATCAAAAGTTGGAAAACAGGACTGCGTTATACTTTATTCTGGGTGCGACTCTCTTTGTGGCTTCAGACTCCATGTTAGCGCTGAACCGTTTCAGAAGTCCATTTAACATGGCTGGAGTGTTGATCATGACCACTTACATACTGGCTCAGTTGTTTATAGTGCTTGGAGCGATTCGCTACCGAAATCAACCAGATGCAGAAACTGAATTGAGATAATGAAAAAGTCCCGCTGTTGCGGGACTTTTTTCTATGATCATTTTGGATATTAATAATCCATGCCACCCATTCCCGGAGCGCCATGGCTGTGACCATGAACGGCTTCTTCCTTCTTGGGCTTATCAGCAACCACACACTCAGTAGTGAGAAGCATTCCTGCAATAGAGGCTGCATTCTCAAGAGCTACACGGCTTACCTTGGTAGGATCGATAACACCTGCAGCCAACAGCTTTTCATATTTGTCAGTGCGGGCATTGTATCCGAAATCACCCTTGCCTTCTCTTACTTTCTGTACAACGATGGAACCTTCGATTCCGGCGTTGTAAACGATGGTACGGAGAGGAGCTTCGAGTGCTCTGCGAACAATGGCGATACCGGTTGTTTCGTCTTCGTTCAATCCTTTCTTTTTATCCAAAGATTCGATTGCACGGATGAAGGCAATACCTCCACCGGGAACGATACCTTCCTCAACAGCTGCGCGGGTAGCGTGAAGAGCGTCATCAACACGATCTTTTTTCTCTTTCATTTCCACTTCAGTAGCAGCACCTACGTTGAGTACAGCAACACCGCCGCTCAACTTGGCCAGGCGCTCCTGCAATTTCTCACGATCATAATCGGAGGTTGTGGATTCGATCTGGGATTTGATCTGTGCGATACGGGCATTGATATCATCTTTCTTGCCTTTACCACCTACGATGATGGTATTGTCTTTGTCGATGGTTACGCGCTCAGCACGGCCAAGATAAGTGAGATCAGCGTTCTCAAGCTTGAATCCTTGCTCTTCGCTGATCACGATGCCTTTGGTGAGGATAGCGATATCCTGCATCATTTCTTTTCTGCGATCACCAAAGCCGGGAGCCTTTACAGCAGCCACTTTCAATGTGCCACGCAGTTTATTTACTACCAGGGTTGCCATTGCTTCACCTTCCAGATCTTCAGAGATGATCAACAAAGGAGCTCCTTGTTGAGCAACTTTCTCAAGGATATGGAGAATATCTTTCATAGCTGAGATCTTCTTGTCGTAGATCAGAATGAAAGGATTAGACAACTCGCACTCCATTTTATCAGCATTGGTAACAAAATAAGGAGAAATATATCCCCTGTCGAATTGCATACCTTCAACGATATCGATAGAAGTTTCAGTTCCCTTGGCTTCTTCTACGGTGATTACACCGTCTTTGCCAACTTTTTGCATGGCCTCAGCGATGAGCTTTC
Source organism: Chitinophagia bacterium (assembly GCA_046309555.1). GTDB lineage: Bacteria > Bacteroidota > Bacteroidia > Chitinophagales > Chitinophagaceae > Pollutibacter. The sequence goes on along the minus strand of JBKCOY010000050.1, from coordinate 9,918 downwards.
CAATCTCAGCGTCATTGTTGGCGGAGATGGAAGCAACTTGCTGGATCTTTTTGATGTCGCTACCAACGGTCTGTGATTGTGATTGTAGATTGGCAACAACGATATCTACTGCTTTGTCGATGCCCCGCTTGATGTCCATTGGATTGGCACCAGCTGCAACATTCTTAAGTCCTTCTGTGATGATAGACTGGGCAAGTACAGTAGCGGTTGTGGTTCCGTCACCTGCTACATCAGCAGTTTTGGAAGCCACTTCCTTAACCATTTGGGCACCCATGTTTTCGATGGGATCTTCCAGTTCGATCTCTTTGGCAACGGTTACACCGTCTTTGGTAACGGCAGGAGCGCCGAATTTCTTTTCAATAACCACATTGCGACCTTTGGGTCCGAGGGTTACTTTCACTGCATCAGCAAGGGTGTCAACGCCTCTTTTCATTTTGTTGCGGGCGTCAAGGTTAAAAAATATCTGCTTAGCCATAGTGGGTAATTTAATTTAGTGATTAAACGATAGCCAAAATATCCGACTCCCTCATGATCAGGTAGTCTTGTCCTTCGATTGTAATTTCAGTTCCGGAATACTTTCCGTAGAGTACGGTGTCGCCAGCCTTTACGGTCATGGGTTCATCCTTCTTACCGGGTCCCGCTGCTACTACCGATCCCCTTTGGGGTTTTTCCTTCGCTGTGTCGGGAATGATGATACCACCTGCAGTCTTCTCTTCAGCAGGAGCAGGTTTCACGATTACCCTGTCGTGCAAGGGGGTAATGCTTAACTTCTTAGCCATAGCTTTTGGTTTTGTTTTAAATGATGAAATGATCTGATGGATATACCAACAATCCCCTCTATGCTAAATCTATACCACCGCACTGAATTGGAAAAATTGTCAGCCTCCAGACGGATAGATACTTCCAACAGGGGAAAATTGGCAGCGAAAATAGGCATTCAGAATGTCAATTTTACATACCGGAGGCAAAATAATCGTCAATTCAGCACAAAGAGGGTATATTTGCAGCCCCAAATAGTTCTTTTCATGATCAGTCGCAGAAATATTCGTGTAAAAGTAATGCAGTGCCTTTATGCCGCTGAATCTGAATCTGGATCCATCTTGCCGGAAAAGGGATCCAATTTGCTGAAAAAATATCTCGAACAGACCAGTGATCTGTTTACGTTCACCATTTTGTTCCTTACTGAAATAGCCCGGTACGCCGAGACAGATTCCCGAAACAGGGCCTCCAAACATCTTCCTTCTGCAGCTGATCTCAATGTGGATACCAAGCTTGCAGGCAACCAGCTCCTATGGAAGATCATGGAAGCAAAAGGATTTCAATCTACCGTAAAAGATCATCACCTCAATAACCTGCTGAACGAAGAACTGGTTAGAAAAATCTATCAGCAGCTAACCGAAACGGAGCTTTACCATCAATACCTGGCCTCTGAGGGCAGAAATGACAGGTCGGAAAAGGAAATACTGGCCTTTATCTTCACCGACCTGATGATGGCCAATGATGAAGTCACCGATTTTATGGAGGACCATTTCCCCAACTGGGACGATGATGCAGAGATGATCTATCAACTGGTACTCAACTTTTTGGGAAAGCCATCTTCCGGTGAATTTCTGCAGATTGCAGGACCTGAGAAAACACATTATGCACTTACCTTGCTTCAGACCGTACTGGACAAAAAGGAGTTGTGCATGAACCTCATCAAACCCAAACTGAAAAACTGGGACCCTGACAGGATAGCCGTCTTGGACATGATCATGATCAGGATGGGTCTTTGCGAATTACTCTATTTTGAGACCATTCCGGCCAAAGTGACCATCAATGAATATATTGATATCGCAAAGAGTTACAGTACTCAGCAAAGTGGTCAGTTTGTGAATGGAATACTGGACAGTATACACAAAGATCTGGCAGCAGATGGCAAATTGAAGAAAGTGGACTTCAAAAAACAAGGTTAATTCTTTACTTTTGGCTCTGAAATTTTAGTCAAATGAAAACTCCGGCGATTATTTTTTCTCTATTTATTGTAGCAGCAGCTGCTATCATTGCATTGAACAAAAAGAATCCCGTTCCTGTAAAACCAATCGTGGTAAAAGAATTCGCACCTGCTGATCCGGGTATCCCTCTGACAACAATTGAATTTTCTGAAGCAGTACAGAACCTGGGGAAAGTGAACAACGGCAAAGTTGTTAATATTGAATATCATTTCACAAATACCGGTTCAGAGTTGCTGATCATCAAGGATGTTTCCGCTTCCTGTGGATGCACAGTTCCTGAAAAGCCACAAGAACCCATCAAGCCTGGCGAAGGCGGAGTCATCAAGGCAACTTTTGACAGTCGCAATCGCGAGGGCATGAATCACAAGGTGCTGACCGTTTATGCCAATACCCGTGAGGCCAAGCATGAGCTAAGCTTCGATGTGGAAGTCACCCCCAATCAATAGCACAATCAATCAAATACAATCAATATGATGCATTCAATTTTTCTGCAGGCAGGTGGTCCCAATCCGGCGACAATGAATTTCATTATCCTCGGTGGCATGGTAGTGGTTTTCTATTTCTTCATGATCCGCCCGCAGGCCCAGAAAGCCAAAAAAGCAAAGAAGTTTCAAGAAGATCTTCAGAAGGGAGACAAAATCGTCACCATTGCCGGAATACATGGCGTTGTGAATAAAGTGAACGAAGACAGCACCATTCAAATTGAAGTAAGTCCTGGTTCTTACATCAAAATTGAAAAATCAGCGATTAGTCTGGAATGGAGCGAACAGCTGAACAAAACAGCTCCTGCAAAATAAGATACTCATCATTTAATGACAAAGCCCGGAAACACTCCGGGCTTTTTGTTTAGTTTTGTTCTATGGTTAAAGTTGGTTTAACAGGTGGTATAGGTTCCGGCAAAACCATGGTGGCAAAAATATTTGCAACACTGGGAGCACCTGTCTATCATGCTGATGCCAGAGCAAAAGAATTGATGGAATCCGACCCAAAACTCATCGAACAGATCAAAACCAATTTTTCAGAAAAAGCCTATCTAAACGGAAAACTCAACACAGCATTTCTTTCCGGAATAGTTTTTCAGGACAAAGAAAAACTCAGACTGCTCAACAGTATTGTTCATCCCTCCACCATTGCCGACGGAAAAGAATGGATGAACAGACAAAAAACTGCTTATGCCATCAAGGAGGCAGCCCTGATTTTTGAGAGCGGAAGCCAAGCGGAATATGATTTTATCATTGGCGTTCATGCTCCCCGATCCATGAGAATACTGAGAACAATGAAGAGAGACAATGCTGAAAGGGATAAGATCATCGAAAGAATGGAGCAGCAGCTTGACGAAAGCATGAAGATGAAACTTTGTGATGTTATCATTGAAAATGATGATGAAAAAATGCTGATCCCACAAGTTCTTGAAATACACCAAAGATTATTGTTGATGGATGCGGAGGGCAAAAAGAATGATTGATTTCCCCTCCATAGCCGACCATATTTTAATTTGGATATTTGGCATCATTCTCCCCTTTCTCTCTGGATTACAAAGCGACAAGCTCAATGGAGAGATCCGATTTGATGCTGAAAGCAGAAAAAAATTATACCTGGGCAACAGCATCATGCTGGCTGTTGCCGGATCTGTAATCATTTTGTTATGGTATTTCAAAGATAGAACCTGGGCTTCCATGGGCTTTCAGATGCCTCAGTGGAACAATAGAGTTGTGGTGATCACAGCAATCATTTTACTCTCCGTTGGCTATCTGACCGACCTCATTTATACCTACTTTTTTCAGCGTGAAGAAGGTGATGAATGGTTCCACAGATCTTCATTTCTCCCGCAGCATTACAGGGAACTGCCAGCTTATGTTCTACTATGCTGTTGCGCCGGCATTTTTGAAGAGATCATCTATCGAGGATTCATGGTAAACTATTTCCTGGAAGAAGTCAGAGAAACCGTTCCCTGGCTTGCCTTGATCGTGCCATCCATTCTGTTCAGTCTGGCACACTTTTATCAGGGATGGGGAGCCGTGATGAAAATATTCATCCTGGCCATGCTGTTGAACCTGATTTTCATTTACACCCAAAGTCTCTTCCCCACCATGATCATTCATTTTTTGATTGATCTGCTCAGTGGACTGGCAGGCATGCGAAAGATGAAAAGCAATCAGTAGACATCTTCACAACCAATCGGAGCGCCTGGTGGAGGAACTGCATGTATCGTAGGTTTGGCTTTTTCGGGCGCCTTGAATCGATCCAATGCCATTTGCAAATGAGCCTTGTATAATGGATCCCCAACAGTCTTTATCATTTCCTCCAGTTGTTTTTTCAATTCAGAAAGAGAAGCCCCAACGGCTGATCTTGCCGGAAAAGACAATTGCTCGTCAACACTGGATGCCAAAAGATATGTTAGCAGGATCTGTTCTGTCTGCATTTGGATCGCCCCTTCTGTGCCCTGGCGCCTTGAGGCTTTGAAACTTGCTTCTACCAACGATTTCACCATATCACCAACTCCATAGCCACCCTCAACTGCATGTTGCGCCAATCGGTTCAGTCGCTCAGCATTGAACAGAAATGACAGAGGCAAATCTGCAGCCGCTTCAGCAGGCGCCAATTCATCAAACGCCAATCCTGTTTTCTTCTTGAATAACTCTCGGGAGAACTCATATCCCGCAGGCCTTGGGGGAATCAAGCCAGCCAACCCCTTCGGCAAATGCAGAAAACCAGGATCGAGACATTTCAAAATGGCAGCCATGGCTTTGGCCTGCAATTCATTGGACAATGGTGCTGTGATCAGCTGACCATCGCCTTTCAAGGCATAATTGTATTGCATGCCACCGATAAGTTTTGTTGCTGCTTCGATCTGATATCGGTGATAAAAGTAAACAGGAACCAATACATCTTCCAGAAAGGCCATGGGTGTTCCCTTTCTGATTGAATTTGATCCGAATTGCTGCAATGCTTTTTGCCTGATGGCAATCATTTGTTCCAGTTCGGCAAGAGGCTCTTTACCATTATCCCACAAATGCGCTTCAGGATGCAATCCACCTGGGGCCCGTGCATCGCGATCACTGATAAATTTCAAGCCCTTTGCTGATGCTGCTGAGAGGATCTTGTTGAGTTCCGCTTTTTCATCTTTGCTGTTGTTAAGGTCTGCATATCCCCAGGTGATGGCTACCTTATCCCACTCCCCAATTTTGTTGTCATAGGCCTGGGTAACATCGATTTCTCCCTTGGCATTGAAACGAATCAACGGATGAGGGTAATCCATGACACTCGAACGATCCACAACGCTGGAGGCATAGTTGTGCATCAAACCCAATGTATGTCCGATCTCGTGAGCAGACAACTGCTCCAGTCTGTCGAGCGACATTTTCAACATAGGATCTTCTTTCAAAGGCTCTTCTGAAAAGGGAGAAACCAAACCCTGTGCAATCATATAGTCCTGACGTACCCGCAAAGAGCCTAAAGAAACCTGTCCTTTAATAATCTCACCGGTCCTTGGGTCTACCACACTGGCACCATAACTCCAGCCTCTGGTGGAACGATGGACCCAATTGATCATGTTATATCGGATGTCCATAGGATCACAGGTATCAGGAAGCATTTTCACCACAAAGGCATTTTTGTATCCTGCTGCTTCAAATGCCTGGTTCCACCAATTGCCACCTTTGAGCAAAGCTGATCTAATTGGCTCTGGCGTTCCATTGTCGAGATAATAGACAATCGGCTTCACGGGCTCACTGATCTTTGCTGATGGATCTTTCTTGCTGAGGCGATGACGGTTGATGTAAAACTTTTCAATGGGTTCAGCAATCGGTGTGCTGTAATCAAAAAACGAAGTGTGGTTGAAGCTTGATCTGGGATCAAATATTCTTGGCTTGTAATTGTTGTCCGGTAATTGCACAAAAGAGTGGTGCATGCGAAGGGTGATGGCTTCTGTGGAAGGAACTACAGGCTGAACATAACTCCCTGCAACTCCATCGGCATTGACCAAGGTGATGATAGCCTCCAATTCAGTATTAAAAGGAAAATTCTTACAGGCAGGGAAATACAATGCCGAACGATTTCGATCCAGTGTATAGTTTCCCTGTTGCATCCTGCGAATGCGATTGGCGGCCTGCATGGCATCACGGGTCAGGAATTCTGTTGCGTCTACCAACACTGCATTGCCGGATTCTGCTTCTGCTGAAAATCCCCATAACGTTGATTTGGCAAAAGCGAGTTCTACAGTTTCCTTTTCTTTTTCAGAAAGACTATTGGCACGATATCCATAGTTTGGCTCGATCATCAGCACCTTCTTCCCAATTTTTGTAAAACGCACAATTCTTCCTCCACCAAGTAGTCCTCTGTCGAGACCGATATCATTAGACCCCAAACCTGAGGGCAGCGACATCACATAGAGAATCTCCTGATCCAGCTTGTTGATCTCCAGATACAGCTTGCCATTTTGATCATCTTTATACACAGGCAAGTATCCATCCATTCTGGACATCCCCTTGGTCTTTTCGCTGATTGATGGCAAAGGCTGTGAGAAAACCAATACTGGGATTGTCAACAACAATAAAAATAAATGCTTCATCTTCTATGCTTTAATTGTTCTTTTGATTATTTGATACCAGGCTGCTTGATTTGGCCTGTTTTTTTCTTCGCATCATCCACCATGGCCTTTACTTCTGCCAGTAATTGTTTGGCATCATAGACCACGCCATCCTTGATGGTATATTTGACGCCACCTTTTCTGACCACTTCATTGTTTTCATTTAGATAGACAGCACCTGTGCCATAGAGATATTGAAGATTCTCCAATGGATTGGCATCAATGACCACCAAATCCGCCAGTTTACCAACTTCAACTGATCCAAGATCTTTTTCAACTCCCAATGCTTGTGCACCAAAGAGTGTAGCAGATCGCACTACTTCCAATGGATGAAAGCCGGCCTCTCTCAACAATTCGAGTTCACGTATATACCCAAATCCGTAGGTCTGGTATATAAATCCATTGTCAGAGCCTGCAGTCACCCTTCCTCCCCTGTTCTTGTATTCATTGATGAATCGCATCCATAGGCGATAATTCTCCTTCCATTGCACCTCCTGCTCTGTACCCCAGTTAAACCAATACGAGCCATGCGACTGTCTGTTGGGTTCATAGAATTTCCAAAGGGAAGGCAAGGTGTAATCATCATGCCACTCTAATCTTCTGGTCTTGTGCAGATCACGATTGGCTTCGTAGATATTAAAAGTGGGATCAATCGTGAAATCCAGCTCCAACAGACGTTTCATGACAGTATTCCATTTGGCTGACCCTGGTTTTGCTGCCTGCTTCCATAGCTTACCTGCTTCTTCAAAACGATGTTGTTCATTCTGGTAATTATAGTTGAGGGGGTAATCCTGGATGGTTTTGTTTACAAGCAGGGCTTCCGGTAAACCATACCAGTGTTCCATGGAAGTAAGTCCCGCTTCAGCTGAGTTCATCACATTCCATCTGGCAACATCCATTTGTGCATGGTGCATGCAGGAACGGAGTCCCAGTTTCTTGTTCTCTCTCAACGCCGCATCCATGATGGCGGGGGCAGCCCCAAAAAATTTGATACCATCAGCTCCTTTTTGTGCATTATCCCTCACCCACGTGATGGCTTCTTCAGGAGAATTGATGCCTGCCTTTGATCCCTGTCCGAATGCAGTATAGGCAAAGATCCTGGGAGCAGTGATCTTGTTGGCCAGACTTTTCTGCTTCTGATCCAGTACCCAATCGAGCCCGTTTCCACACGAAGGATCACGAATAGTGGTGATACCATGTGCCATCCACAACTTGAATACATACTCTGCAGGTGTTCCCTGAGCTGTGCCTCCGATATGTCCATGCATATCTATCAACCCGGGCATGATATACATACCCTGACAATTAATTTCTTTACCACCAGCCTTCAGTTTAGGCCTGGATTCCTCTTTTATGGTCAGTCCTGGGTAACCCACAGTTTTGACGGCCACAATACGGTTCTGTTCAATGACAATATCAACCGGACCAATGGGCGGAGCTCCAGTGCTGTTGATCAGCGTGGCACCTCTGAGGATCAACTGCGACCAAGGCCCTGAGCCTTCCTGCTTTTCAGGGGCTTTGGGAATTTGGGCCAGAAGATCAATGTTGATGAAAAAGGAAAGTATTAAAGCAAGGAATATGCTATGTTTTCTCATTGTATTGTGTTGATCGGACAATTTACAAAAAATGTTCGTTTTCTTTGTGGTACATGAAGATCGAATGCTGGAGTATTGGTAAAGCCCACGACCCCGCCATCAGGGATGCCATAGAGGATTTCACATCGCGAGTCAATAAATACAACCCTGTCAAATGGCAGATCCTTCCCGTTCCCAAGAATGCCGGTTTACTAAGCGAAACAGACCTCAAGAAGCAGGAAGGGAAAATGATCATGGAATGGCTGGACAAAGACACCATTCTCATTGCGCTGGATGAATTTGGAAAGGAGATTAGTTCGGAGGGACTAGCCGATCTCATAGTGAAGAGAGGGAATATGGGGACGAAAAAGATTGTATTTCTTATTGGCGGAGCATTTGGCATCGACACTGTTGTTCTGGAAAGAGCAGATCATCGCATTTCCCTTTCCAAAATGACCTTCCCTCATCAGCTTGTCAGATTAATTCTCATTGAACAATTATACAGAGCGTATACCATCATCAAAAACGAAAAATATCACCACAGGTGATTTTAAATCATAAACATGAGCATTACATTTCTGATCATCATCATCACCTGCGTTGTTTCCATCATTGCTTTTAACAAAGAAAGCCTGAAGGAAGATCTGCTCTTCTGGCCTTATAGGATTCAGCGGCAGGGACAATGGCATCGTTTCATCACCCATGGGGTGCTCCACGCCGACTTCCTGCATTTGATGTTCAACATGATCTCATTTTATTCTTTCGGGATTGCATTGGAACAGTATTTTTTTAAAATGCTTTTTGGAGAGCAAACAGGAAGGGCCTTGATTGCCTTGCTCTATGTATCAGCTATTGTGGCATCTGTAATTGCTGACTTTTTCAAACACAGAAATCACTCCTATCATCGTTCTCTGGGGGCATCCGGGGCAGTTTCTGCTATCATTTTTTCTGCAATCACGATCAGTCCGAAAATGCCCATCCAATTCTTCTTCATTCCCTTTCCAATACCGGGTTATATTTTTGGACTGGCCTTTCTTATTCTTTCTGCCAGCCTGGCAAAAAAAGGCGGTGGCAACATAGGCCACAATGCCCATTTCTGGGGAAGTGTTTATGGAATAGTATTTACTTACGTTGCTGCAAAATTGGTCAGTGGTATAGATCTATTTCAAAATTTTATACAGATGATTCTGCCTCTTTGAATATTCAAGTGTTAGGAAGAAAACTCATTTTGATAAAACTCTCCGCAGAGGAAGATAATTTGAATCGATCATCGATTCTTCTGCCCACGACCCATACAATTTTTTTATCGCTTTCAAGCACCCACTGTTTTTCTTTCTCAATTCTTGAGAGTTTCAGATCCGTCATAAAGCGAAATAATTTTTTCTTTTTCTTCATGCCGAGCGGATAAAAATAATCTCCAGCTTTTATTGGTCTGAGAATCAGGGGCAATTTTAATTTAGTGCGATCAATACATGCAATAGAAGGATCAGGATCAACATTACCCAAGAAATTAAGATCAATTAAAATCTTTCCTTCAGTAAATATATTTTCAGTATTAAAATCATCTAATATGATCAGCCCATGATCATTGTTTTCAATTTTATCAACGAGGAACCACTCGCGGTTTTTCAACACCCGATGGGTATCGGATAAAATGAATTTCCCGGTAGAGGCATCCATGAGTTTTTTCAGTTCGGGAATCTGCTGAGCGCTAAAACCATACCGACTGAATAAAGCGTGAAGGATGGTATCCAATGGAGAC
>JBKCOY010000049.1:0-8554 GCA_046309555.1 Chitinophagia bacterium | reverse complement strand
GTTCCTTTTCGAAATCAAAACCAACCTCAGCCCAAATCATATCCTCCGAATTCATAACCTTGTCAATATTCCAGACACCCATCCTATCAATTTTGAATGAATTAACAAGATCTGCCTGTCTCTCAATCCTTTTTTTCTCTTCTTCCATCAGCGCCAGAATCTTATCTTTTTCATCTATCAATGATAACATTTGGCCTTGGGATACCCGCTTGCCCGAACTAATAGGAACTGCTTTCATCGAATATGTTCTGAGGTACCCAGTATCCTCATAAGAACGTGTCTTCTCTGTGAAAACCAACGTGTACTTTCGATTCAATCCCCTTGGTGGAATAACTTTTACGTCATCCCAATTTACACGCATGGCATCCATCAAGGCGTCATCAACATCTTTCGCGGCTACCTTCCATTGTAAATTCTTAAATGGTTTTAAATAAGGCGCATATTCAAGATTGGAAACAAGATCCAGATAAAGATCTTGTTTATGATAATTGTATTTATTCTGTAATTCATCCAGTTCTTTATTTTTCCTCAAGTTGATGGAATTTGTAAAAGTGTCGGTAGAGGTCCAGTTCTGATCTTCTTTCAAATAAAACAATTGATGATCCTTTGCACCCTTAAAAGATGCAAGATCGATCGTTGCTGTCTTTCCGGAAGTAAGATTGATTTTTTTATCGTTGGAAAAGGCCCTTAGCTCAATCATACCAGCCGACTGCAAAAATCCTTTCCTTCGGGAATCAATACTCATCGGAATACCACTATAAAAAAGTGCTTCAGCATCGTGAAATTCTCTTACCAATAAATTGATCTTTCCGGTCACTTTTTTTCCTGCGCTATCGGAAAAACTACCCGGATCAATTTTAATATTGGTACCGGATGCTCTTTGAATCACAATGCCGCTGTCTGCATCAAAAGAATAGGTTTCAAAGGGTATATCTTTTGCCAAAACAGGAGGCGCTATTTTCTGTTCATATTTATTCTGAAGTTCAATCCAATATTTAACAGCGATTACAGATACAAGAAGGAAAATTATTACAGAAATAATTTTTTTGATGTGTTTTTTCATTAGAAGTAATTAAGCGAAGAATAAAAAACTGACCATAAAACATTACCCGAGAGAATAGCAGTACAAATTGCCATCATAGCAATTGATCAGCACATCAAGCTTCCCATCCTGGTTCACATCTTTGATGACAGGCTCCATTTCAGCTCCTGAAGGAAGTTGTAATCTGTATAAAACCTCTTTCGTGTCCAGGGAAACAAGTTCCACTATCCCTTTCTCAGGATAGGCAGCATCATGCTGATACTGAATCAATACACATCTTTTATGTCCCTTGAAAGGGAACACCCTTTCTGCATATATTGCGACGCCACCATTTCTCTTTGCATCAACTGTGTCTTTATTAAAATTGACATGCTTAAATGTAATACCATGTGCAATGAATTCCCGACTGCCATTATCTTTCATCAGGGTAATGGAATCGCCATCCATAAAAAACAGCTCATTTTTCCCCGATACCAAACAATTCAAACTGTTGTTGTATCTACCTGGGCCTGGTTTTGTTTCTTTTATGATCTTACCAAAGCGGTTTATATAAATCAGGTTACAGGTGGAATTATATTGCTCATCAAATATCTGCTCAAAATACGTAATCAAAGGATTGCCATTATTGTGGTTAATTGTCGATGCAAAATCAATATAATGCCGGTCTCTCCTCAATGTCCACAATTCCTTCCCATTGATTCCATTAATAGCGAGTAATTCCCCTTCATATGTCAGGTAAACCAAATCAGATACACCATCCTTATTAAGGTCTATGACATGGGGCTTGGTATAAAAAGATGAAGTGTTGGAAACATAGGCCTTCACTTTAAAGATTGCCCTGTTCTGACCTGGCTTCCACCCATCGTAATCACGGGTAAAATAATTCCACTTGATGTTTCCGGTTTCAGGATCTGCAGCAGTTACCTGCCCTGATTCTGATGCATAAACTATGATACTGCCATTGCCGACTTTGATCAACGAGGGCTCATGTTCAATATCTCCTGAAGTTGGATTTCTCCACTTGATCTTGCCGTCAATTGAAGTACAAAGGAACTCTTCATTGTCATTGCCAAAATATAAGTTGCCATTATGCTCAATGATACCATTAACATCCATATCACCCAAAAGCTGACCTGCAAACCTTCTTTTGATCTTTCCGCTTTTTCTATCAATAACATAGACACCCGAATTGGGATCCATGATGCCATAATCCCTGAAATTGGCTCCATTTGATCCTATAACAATCTGATCTTTCTGGAACAATACATTGGTGCGAAAAGAAGCACCGCCAATCGGTGCTTTCCAGATCAATGGAAGCTCATTTTCGATTGGCGGGAACTCCTCGGGTTTTTCATTGAAGAGCAAAAAGATACCGGATAAACCGATGATTGAAAAAACGGTTTTCAACATTATAGTGTTTTTGATAGGTTAACGCTGAAATAAAAAAATGCGTTGCAGTCATTATTTTCAACGCAGTAAAAGTATAGATGTAAAAAATAGCTCAGTGTGAAGATGAGGTTAAACCCTTATCATCATTATGTTAAAATGAATCTACCTGCTATTCCAATAATCAAGAGAGATTATAAAGCACAAAGTATTTTAGTTATTTCACTTGTATCTCCACCATCACTGGGAAATGGTCTGATGGAAATTTTCCGTTGTAAGTATCAGTAAGCACCGCCCATCGACCAACACTGAATTTATTGGTGATGAAGATGTGATCAATCACATCTTTCCGAACATCATCAAAACGGAATCCATTGAAACTACCATTGGGTTGGTAAACTGTAGTGGCAGAATGGCGACTATCTTTCAACCATGATGATCGATCCAGTATGAGATACCAATCACTCTCCCAACCACCATTAAGATCCCCCATGAAAATACAATCTTCATCACCTGCAATGGCTTTGATCTTTTGCAGGATAAGCTTGCTGCTCTCTACCCTGGCCTGCACACCCTGATGATCATAATGGGCATTGAAAACATAAAATGATTTACCTGTTCTTTTGTCTTTCAATTTCAGCCAGCTGCAGATCCTGTTGAGGTTGGCATCCCAACCGGGACCAGGCTTATCAGGTGTTGTTGATAACCAGAAGTCGCCTTTGTTCAGCACTTCAAACCGATTCGTTTTATAAAAGATCGCCGAATGCTCCCCCTTCATGATTCCATCATCCCTTCCGATACCATAAAAATTGAACTCTGGCATCATGCTCTTCAGATCATCCAGCTGCAGTCGGAGTCCTTCCTGCGTTCCAAAGATCTCGAATCCATGATAACGGATCAGGTCAACTACCCTTTGCTTACGGTCCTGCCAAAGATTACCGGAATCCTTTGGGTTGGCATACCGTAAATTATAAGTGGCCAATTTCATGGATTGTGCTGATAGAAATGTACTTGATAAAAGCATAATTGAAATGATGATTACTCTCATGAAGGCAAAATTTAAATAAACTTAATTAATTCTTCATATATACTCCCCTCCTGGCCAGGAAGGGAGTATTTGTTTTTTTATTGGTAGATTAGCTCAGTCTTAAATTCAGACAACGATGAAACACATAATACCGTTTTTATTACTATCATTAAATATTTGTGCGCAAGAAATTTCAGCCAACAAGCAAGCCATCCTCAACTCCATCGCCAAACACGAAAAGGAACTGATCCGTATCAGCGACTCCGTATGGAGTTATGCAGAGATCGCAATGAAAGAGCATCGCTCTGCAAAAATATTATCCGACTATGCTGAGCAGCAGGGATTCAGGGTCACACGCAACGTGGCCAAAATTCCTACTGCCTTCATCGCAGAATATGGTTCAGGAAAACCCATCATCGGTATCCTCGGTGAATTTGATGCCTTACAGGGATTGTCGCAAAAAGCACAGACCACAAAGGAACCATTGAAAGAGGGTGAAGCGGGACATGGCTGCGGACACAATATGTTCGGCGCAGCCAGTCTGGGTGCTGCCACAGCCATCAAGGAACTGATCGCATCAGGTAAACTCAAAGGCACCATCCGTTTCTATGGAACACCTGCTGAAGAAGACCTAGCCGGTAAAGTATACATGGCAAGAGAGGGGGTTTTCAATGATCTGGATGTTTGCCTCGACTGGCACCCGGATTACGAAAACAAGGCAAATATGCAAAGCTCAATGGCCGTGGTGGCCTACACCGTTTCTTTCAAAGGCAAAAGCGCACACGCTGCTGCAGATCCCTGGAACGGCAAGAGTGCCCTTGATGCTGCCGAACTTTTTAATATCGGTATGAATTTCGTTCGCGAACATATTCGCCCAAGTGTACGCATCCACTATGTCTACAGAAAAGCAGGCAATGTACCCAATGTGATACCTGATGAAGCCAGTGTATGGATCTGGATCCGGGATACCAAACGCAGTGGTGTTGCTGCAGTTGAAGAAAGAATGAAAGAAATTGCCGAAGGTGCAGCAAGAATGACACGCACCGAAGTTTCATTTGCCATGGAAAACGGACTCTATGAATTGCTTGTCAATGAAACGGGCGCCAAGGTGTTGCAAAAAAATATGGAGCTTGTTGGTCCCATTACTTATACAGCAGAGGAAACCGATTTTGCCAACAAGATCATGAAAGCCTATGGCATGGAAGCACAGGGCATCAACGGAAACATCAAACCCCTTGAAGCAACCAGAGCCGATCCGGATGGCGGCTCCACCGATGTGGGGGATGTTAGCTACATCGTACCGGAGATCACGCTTAATGCGGCAACTGCTCCCTACAAATCACCCTGGCACTCCTGGGTTGTGGTGGCCTGTGGCGGCATGAGCATCGGACACAAAGGCATGCTCTTCGCTGCAAAATCACTGGGCACTACCATGGTTGATCTTTTTGAAAATGAAACCCTGCGCAAAGAGATACGTGCAGAGTTTGACAAAAGAAAGGGCAGTGAAGTGTGGAAGGCGATGCTTCCAGACGGACCGCCCCCTGTTCCTAAAAATTGATGACCCTGAAAAATGCCTTCTTGGGTTGAAGGGATGCATCAAACAACAATGGATGATCTTTTCTTCCTGCCACCGGAAAATTGTCGAGCCAGCTTCTTCTGTCGCTGATGTTCCAGAAGGTAACAGATTGTATACTGTTGCGGTATTTTCTAAAAGCTGCAAAGGCCCTTTCATACAAAGCTGACTGCATGGCTTCGCGTTCTGGAGTATAGGCCGTAAGACTATCCGAAGCATTTCTTTCCCTCCTGCCTTCTTTCTTGTATACAGAAACATCCAGCTCCGTGATGTGCAAAGGCAATCCAACATTGGAAAAATCCTGCAAGGTTTTGTCCAGCACCTCTTCTGAAGGTGAAAAGATCGACCAATGGGCCTGTAGTCCTATGCCATGAATAGGTATACCTGTTGCGCGAAGCCTGTTCACCAATTCAATGATCTTTTTCCGCTTCACTGGATCGGTCTCGTTATAATCATTGTAAAACAACAAGGCATTCGGATCGGCTGCATGAGCCCATTGAAATGCTTTCTCAATATATTCTTCACCGCAAATCTGAAAGAAAAGTGAAGGCCGATAAAACTCATCCTTCCCGTCACTGATGGCTTCATTCACCACGTCCCAGGCAAATACTTTACCCTTGTATCTACCCACCACGCTGTCGATATGCTGATGAATGCGTTGCAAGAGTACCTCTTTACTCACTTGTTTTCCATCTGCATCTTCAAACAACCATTTGGGTGTCTGATTGTGCCATACCAAGGTGTGTCCACGCATGCGCATCTGATGGCGCTGCGCAAAATTTACTATAGAATCTGCCGGTACCCAATTGAACTGTTGCTCTCTCGGATGAATAGGGCCCATCTTCATCGCATTCTCAGCAGTCATGCCAGAGAATTGTGATGTGATGAGATTTGCTTCTTCCGATCGCAAGGCAAAGGGACTGACCGCAACACCAATGGTAAAATATTTTTTGTACCGATCTTTCAGATTATGCAATGGTGGTGTAACCTGTGCTGTCACCCCTGAGATGCTGAGCATACAAGCAAGGAACAGAAAAATGTGTCGGTACATATTTTGTGTTTTATCCTGCCACTCCCAATGGAGAGAAGTAAGCGAAGATGCTGATGATGATGACCAGCACAATAACTGAGAGTGCCACATCCCATCCATTCCAGCTGGCCCTGCTGGCTGCCTTATCTTCTGCAACTGTAGTAGAGAAAGTAAGTCCAGCGGTCTTGTCTTCTGTCGGCGCCGGCGTAGCCATGCTCACAATGACAAACAGCGCAATGCTGAAGACAAAGAGATAAATACAGAAATAGAGGAAGTTCATCGTTGCAAAGGAATGCCAGAAACTTCCCGGTGTCAGGTCATTCTGGAAGATCTGCAAAGTAAGTTTGGCCATCCCCAGAACAAAACCGATAACCATTGAAGTGTATGCCCCCTGTGCATTGAGGCGTTTGAAGAAAACACCCAACAGGAATACAGCAGCAATGGGCGGTGCCAGATACGACTGCACACTTTGCAAATAATTATAAAGTCCGTCATCAATCCTGCCCATCAACGGAATCCAGGCCATGCCCAGCAATACGATGACGGCTGTAGCAATACGCCCCACCTTCACCAATTGTTTTTCAGAAGCATCGGGATGAGATTTTTTATAGATATCGATGGTATACAAAGTGGAACAGGCATTGTACACGGATGCCAGTGAACTCATCAACGCCGCGAGCAATCCGCCTGCCAGCACACCACGCAATCCAACAGGCATGATGGATTTCACCATCACCGGAAAGGCAGCATTGGTATCATCCAGCTGGATCTTTCCCTGTGCATGCAAGGCATAGGCAATCAATCCGGGTATCAGAAAAATAAAGAATGGCATCAACTTCAGAAACGCAGCAAAGATTGTTCCTCTTCTGGCCTCCTGTTCATTCTTAGCAGCCAGACAACGCTGAACAATATGCTGATCGGTACACCAATACCATAAACCTACAATCGGCGAGGCTATCAAAATACCCAGCCATGGGAATTCAGGATCACTGAGGGCAGGGAACATATTCAACTTTTCCTTGGGCACTGCCTGCATCAGAGCATCCCATCCACCCACTTCACGCAGTCCAAAGATCATGAGGACCAGGGAACCCAGCAACAACACGATTGCCTGAATCGCCTCTGTATACATAACCGCATGAAGTCCACCCATCACGGTATACACACCCGTAACAACAACGAGAATTATCGCGCCTGTCCAGAAATCAACACCCAGAAACTGATTGAAAACGAGCGCACCTGCAAATATCGTAACAGATGCTTTCGCAATCACATAGCTGATCAACTGAATGATCGTGAGCAAGCGCCTCGACTGCGGATTGAACCTACGTTCGAGAAATTCAGGCATCGTATAAACCGAGCTGCGTAGATAGAAAGGAACAAATACCCATCCCAGGATCAACACGATATAGGAATGCAATTCATAATGTCCGAGTACAGTACCCGTTTTGGCTGCAGAACCTGCCAATCCCACAATATGCTCAGAACCTACATTCGATGCAAGTATTGAAGCACCGATCACAAACCACCCGAGGTTGCGGTTGGCCAAGAAATAATCAGAGGTGGTTTCCTTGCTTTTGCGGATGCTCCAGACAGAAACGCCGGCAATGACAAGAAGATAAAGGATTACAAAGATCCAATCGATCGGTCCGAGAAATTGCATGATGTTGGTTTTGGTTGGGTCACCGAATTTAACGGAATTTATCTATTTAATTCCACCACCCCGTCTCCAGACACGCTGCGGCTTTGCCGCATCGGTCTGGATCAACCCCTCCTGGCCAGGAGGAGAGCAGTTTATTTCTTATGAACATTTTTTTCTCCCGCCAGAACCCTTATGGGCAGCGTGTTGGCCTTGGTTGGAATGGGACAGGTTGAAAATTCAGAGAAGGCACATGGTGGATTATACGATTTATTGAAATCGATCTCTGTCTGGTTATTCTTATCAGGCTTGGGAATGTCAAGAAATCTCCCAGATGGGTAGGTGGTTTCACCATTGGTCTCATCACCAAATACAATATGATATTCATCAGGCTCCCCTTCATCCACCACATCAAGTTGATAGGTCTTGCCTTCAATCTCAAAGATCACCTTTCCCGGATGGGGTTGTGAATAGGTTTGTCCCAGTATGTTGGTGGTTAGAATGGTTGGCATCATTGAAGGTTCAAACCTTGCTTTGATCACCCAATGCTGACTGACTTTGAAACGATCGATCTTTTGCAGTTTGTCCAATGACGGATTTGCAAGATCACGAAGCCGAACACCGATCAGATTTTCTCTTTTGATGATGCTCCAGCGAAAAGTTTTGTAGGCCAGCTGTTTCACAGGCATAACATCTGGTTGAAAAAGCAGGATACTGTTTACAGAAGTAGTTTTTTCCAGAACAGTTTGTCCTGATGCAGTAGTCCACTGCACTTCATTCCCATTCAGGTTGAACGTACCCAGGTGATCCGGAAATTCCGGATGATCAAAAACCAATTCATTGGAACTATTTTTCCC
>JBKCOY010000048.1:0-18061 GCA_046309555.1 Chitinophagia bacterium | reverse complement strand
AGGATCTGTCTCGATCTCGGACACAAAGCAGTGGCCTCTGAGAATGAAATCAGCAAAAGGGTTTTCTTCCCATCTCATCCTACTCTTGTGCCAGTGGGACAAAGTGAGGAGCATCTGGTGATGGAAGCAGGTGAGGCTCATGGCTTCAAGCCCGGTGATGTACTCATTGGAATTCCTTATCATGTTTGTCCGACTATTGCCCTGCATGAATCTCTCTACGCCATTGAAGACAATCAGTTGATCGGCGAATGGAAGGTATTGGCGAGGAAGAGAAAGATATCAATATAAGGTTGAGGGGGTTGAAGGGGTTGAAGGGGTTGAGGCAGTTGAAGAATATTACTTAAACCTCCTCAACCTCTTCAACCCATTCAACTTCATTTCCTCAATACATACTACCTTTGCTCCCTCAACAACCAACCATGCGCATACATAAAGAAGGCTATCCCACGATATTGATTATTTCTGTCCTTGTATTTTTTCTGGCCCGATTGAATCATGCTTATATCATGTCTTTCAGTTACATGTTGGGTTGGGTGGCTGGCATCGTTTTACTTAGCTTCTGGCTTTTTATCATTTCTTTTTTCAGGATACCATCCCGCACATTCACCTACGATGAAAATGCCATCATTTCTCCGGCTGATGGCAAAGTGGTGGTGATCGAAGAGACACACGATGATGAATATTATCATGAGAAAAGATTACAGATATCCGTTTTCATGAGTCCCGCCAACGTACATGTGAACCGATATCCTGTTTCCGGAAAAGTTATTTACAACCAATATCACAAGGGTAAGTATCTCGTGGCCTGGGATCCGAAATCATCCACCGACAACGAAAGACACAGCATTGTATTGGAATATCCAAAAGGAACCGTTCTTGTAAAACAGATTGCCGGAGCCCTTGCACGCCGTATCGTGAATTATGCAAAGGTTGGCGAACAGGTAAAGCAAAACGATGAGCTGGGTTTCATCAAATTTGGCAGTCGGGTTGACCTTCTCCTGCCTGTAGGCACAAAAGTAAATGTGAAGATCGGAGATACCGTAAAGAACGGCGTATCTGTGCTTGCAACGATTTCCTGATCAGAGCAGCCCTTTCAATACTCCCAAATGAGGCACAACATGAGTGGGCTTAATCGGTGACCCCTCCGGAACCGTGGCATGCACATAAATGGCATCCATGCCTGCCTCAAGTGCTCCCAAAATATCCACTTCCAAAGCATCCCCAATCATCACTGTTTTTTCAGCAGCAGTACCTGTGATCCGCATGGCATAATCAAAGATCTCCTTGTGCGGCTTCATGATACCGGCCTGCTCTGAAGTGATCACTTCTTTAAAATATTTATCAATCCCACTATTCTTCAATTTCATGTGCTGCGTCTGTTCAAAACCATTGGTGATGAGGTGCATCGGGCAAGCCTTCTCCGTCAGATAGTCCAGCAACTCAATACAATGAGGAAATAGATGGGTTTTGGTAGGCAAAATATCCAGATAGCGCTCACTCATGGTCATGGCCAGCGGTTCATCGGTGATCTTGTATTCCACCAAAGTGCGCCACATCCTTCGCCATCTCAGTTCCTCCCTTTTGATGTGTCCCTTGCGGAATCGATCCCAGTACATATCATTGTAATGGTGATAGGTTACATGAAAATGTTCAAATTCAGCGCCGGCTTTGGCACCAAGATCGAGCTCATCATAGAGATCGCGCAGTGTTGCTTCTGAGTTCTTTTCGAAATCCCAAAGGGTATGATCAAGATCAAAAAAGATGTGTTCGTATTGTTTGGCCATAATGTGTTGCAAAGCTAAGCATCCTTCGATTCACTAACTTTGGAAAAATTGAAGATATGAACGTTGTTGTTACGGGTGCATCCAGAGGTATTGGTAAATCCATTGCAGAACACTTTGCAGCGGAAGGTGCCAATCTTTTCCTTTGTTCCAGGAATATGGACATTACCATCAAATGGCAGCAGGAGCTGATGGAGAAATACGGGATCAATATCACTGCTTTTAATGCAGATCTTGGTATAGAGGCAGCAGCAAAGGGTTTTGGAGAACAACTGTTGAAAGCAACAGACCATATCGATGTGCTGGTCAACAATACCGGCATCTATGAACCGGGCAGTATATATAATGAAAAAGAAGGCCAGCTCGAACGCATGCTGAATGTGAACCTGATGTCGGCCTATCACCTGACCAGATCTCTGATTCCGACCATGATCCGTCAAAAGGCTGGGCACATCTTCAACATCTGCTCCATTGCTGCCTTAAAGGCATATCCAAATGGTGGGTCTTACAGCATCAGCAAATGGGCACTTGCCGGTTTTAGTAAAAATCTTCGGGAAGAAATGAAAGAGTTCAACATCAAGGTAACCACCGTACATCCTGGTGCAGTTTTCAGCAGTTCATGGGATGGAAGTGGTGTTGATCCCAAGCGGATCATGGAAGTAGAAGATGTGTCGCGCATGATTGTTGCTGCCAGTAAACTATCTCCGCAGGCCTGCGTGGAAGAAATTGTTCTCAGACCTCAGCTGGGAGATCTCTAATCCTGGAACTTGTACCCGACCCCTCTTACAGAATGAAAATGACGGGGATCTTTAGGATCCTCTTCAAAATATTTTCTGAAGTTGAGGATAAAATTATCAATGGTACGGGTGGTAGGAAAAACCTGATAGCCCCAGACCGCCTGCAGAATTTTCTCCCTGGATACAACCTCATTCCGGTATTCGATCATGAGCTTGAGCAACATGATCTCTTTTTTACTAAGGCTGATGAGCTCACCCTTAGCATTGGTAGCTGTCTGCGCCTTGAAATCAATCTGATTTTTCCCAAAGCTAAAATGCTCTCCGATGGAGGTTTTCTCTTGTAGTTTGCGATTCTTCTCGATCAGCTTTTCCACCCGCAACAACAATTCTTCAAGATTAAATGGCTTGGTCATGTAATCATCTGCGCCCCGCTTCAATCCGGCTACCCTGTCTGCACTGCCTGATCTCGCGCTGAGCATCAGGATGGGGCTTTCAATATTTTTCAGTCGTATGGCCTGGCAAACATCAAATCCATCCACTTCCGGTAACATAACATCCAATAGTATCAGATCAAAATATTCACTTTCAATTTTCTTCAATGCCATAGGGCCCGTTGTGGCAGTGGTCACTTCATAGCCCTCAAGTTCCAGATTGAGCTTTAATGCCTCAAGAAGGTTCTCCTCATCTTCGACCAGTAAAATAGATGCCCTTTTTGTACTCATGTTGTTCTGCTTTTGGGAAGAATCACCTTGAAAACAGATCCTTGCGGGTTATTGTTCTCCAGTATCAGCTTCCCTTTGTGATCCTGTACGATCTTGGTACTGAGATATAACCCCAAACCTGTGCCTTTTGTTTTTCGGCGTGACTCGTCTTCCAGCCGGTAAAACTTATCGAAGACCCGGGATTTCTCCTCATCCGGGATCCCGGCACCCAGATCTGCCACACGAAGTTCAATGGTATCTGCATTTTCGAGCAGAGATATTGTCAACGGCAGCTCTGCAGGGGCATACTTGATGCCATTCTCCAGCAGATTGTTCAGCACCAATCTCAGCAAAAACTCCTCACCCATCAATATTAAATTTTCAGGGACCTGACATTCAAAATTTCGTTGTGGAAACCTGGAGGCAAATGATTTGACTGCCGCAGAAACCATTTGGCTGGCATCAAACTCCTGAAGCGAAAACTGATACCCCCCCGACTCTAGCTGAGAACTCAGCAATATATTATTACAGAGGGCATCAAGTCTTTCTGTCTCGTTGATGGCATCAGAAACAATCTTTGACCGCTTCTCCTCATCCAGCTGATGTCTCTTGAGGGTTTCAAGATTGAGCTTTGTTACAGCGATAGGAGTTTTCAATTCATGGGTTACGGCCATCATGAAATTCCGCTGTTGCTGATGAAGCCTGATCTGGCGACGAACAGCATTGTAAACAAAAAAAGCTCCTGCCAGCGTGAGGATCAGAAAGGTTAGTCCCTCACCGATATACTGACTGGCATTTCTTTGGTGAGCATCCTGAAGCATTGCCAATTGAATGGGATCATGGCCATGATCCTTGATCATTTGTTCTTGCTGGAGAGCCAGCATCCTGTCATTTTGCTGATCAAGTTCAAAATACCACCAGGCCAGTGCGGCAATCAGATAGGCCAGGAGCAACCAATAGATGAGGTTGACAAAACGCAAAGGGATGCGATCCAGCAATTTTCGCATCTTATTTTATTTTTTCCAGCCGAAGCCCAACATTGAAAACATGTTTCAGGGGATCCACCCGCATGTCCTGTGACATGGTAATGTTATAGACGCCGGGCTTCATGAACCTGACAGCATTTTTATACAGCAATACCCGGTGATCAAAGAGATCATCCATACCGGTACCCAGCCATCTATTTGCGGTTGCCAGTGGGATCTCAAACCTGTTTGAACTCAGCGTTGTATCCCCCTTCATCTGTCCGTTCACATTGATCCATATATTATTGTATTCATATGCATCAGCATGACGGATCAAAAAATAAACCTGATAAGACGAACTTGTGTCTTTAATTTCAAAATTGAATGTTGGTTTGTAGGCGGATGGCCACTCCTGTTTTGGCATGAAAACAACTTTCTCGTATAGCCCTGTTTCTTCACAGGAAAACAGGAAGAGGATCAGCAATGCAGCCAGAATGTTTTTAGCAGACATCTTGCAAAGTTAGGCAACGCAGGTCAAAGGGCATTCAATACCTGTTCTTTGGCTTTTTCCAGTTCGTCTTTCATTTCCACCACACATTTCTGAATGGTAGCGTCGTATGCTTTGGAACCGGTGGTATTGATCTCCCTGCCGATCTCCTGCAGCAAAAAAGAAAGCTTCCGCCCTTTGGATACTTCCTGCTCAGCAAGCAGGGTTTTAAAATAATTACAGTGATTGGCCAGTCTAACCTGCTCTTCGGTGATGTCAATCTTTTCAATATAATAGATAAGCTCCTGTTCAAAACGATTCCGGTCAACCGCATCTTTTCCCACTTGCTCTTCCAGCAGTCTTTCAATCCCTTCTCTTATCTTCTGTTTCCTGTTGGGCTCCAACTCAATCACTTTTTTCTGCAAAGTTTCGATATTGGCGATGCGAAGCAGCAACTCCTGTTCAAGCACCAATCCTTCGTCTTCACGATGGCGGTTGATCATGGTAATGGCATCAACCAGCGAATACCTGAATCCATTCCATTCTGCTTCTGCAAGTTGATCCGAACTTGCCGCTACAACTTCCGGCAATCGAAGTATAGACGCAAGCAACTGGCTGTCATCTGCTTCCAGCTTGTCGGCCAGTCCTTTCAATTGAGAATAATAAGACGCAGCGAGTTCAAGGTTAACAGAAGATGGTTTGGCTGCACCATTCTGTTTCATGCTGACTGTACATTCAACACTTCCCCTCACAAGTTGCTCTGATAACATGTTCCTGATCTCAAACTCATACGGCTTGAGCAAGGAAGGTAATTTGAGCAAAAGCTCAAATTGCTTACCATTCAGTGAACGCAACTCAGCAACAAATACTTTATCGTTGATGGTGCATTCTGCTCTTCCGTAACCTGTCATGGATCTTAACATAAGAGAATATTTATTGCAATGTATCAAAAAAAACAGCGCCCCGTTGATACGGGGCGCTGATATATAGATGGGTTAATAAGTACCGGGAAATAAATTCCCTTCACAATATTAAACAGATATTTTATCAACATAAAATTTTTCCACAATTATTTTATGCACATTTTTTTTGGATATGTTAATTACTTTGGTTTCTCTCAACTCCTATTGCATCATTTTTTGAATCAACACGAAGAACAAACATCGCGTTATCTTTGTCTAAACATGCATCATGAAATTTTCAAACCCGATAGAAATAAGTTGGATTGCATCACTCATCAATGCTGAATTGATCGGTAATAAAAATGATGTTGCAACAGGGATCAACGAGATACATCGTGTTGAAAATGGTGATCTTGTTTTTGTTGATCATCCAAAATATTACGACACCTGTTTACAATCTGATGCAAGTTTCATCATCATCAACAAAGCTGTGGAATGCCCTGCTGGCAAGACATTGCTCGTAGTAGCTGAACCATTCGAAGCCTATCTGAAGATCGTAAACCATTTCAATCCTTTCACTCCTGCAACCACATTGATTGATCCTACATCAACCATTGGAGAAGGTACATATGTTGCACCGAATGTATGCATCGGTCATCATGTTTCCATTGGCAACAACTGCATCATTCATCCGAATGTTACCATCAGAGAAAACTGCATCATCGGAAACAATGTGATCATACAACCCGGCTCAGTGATTGGATCTGACGCCTTCTATTACAACACCAAAAAAGACAGGGAGGTATGGTATAAAAAAATGAGTAGCTGCGGCAGGGTAATCATTGACGACGAAGTGGAAATAGGTGCCGGCTGCACCATTGATCGCGGAGTAACGCATGATACGATCATAGGAAAAGGAACCAAACTGGACAATATGGTGCACATTGGTCATGATGTTGTGGTAGGAAAGAATTGTCTTTTCGCTGCGCAAGTTGCCATCGCAGGCGCAACAAAAGTGGAAGATGGTGTAATACTTTGGGGACAGGTAGGTGTGAGCAAAACACTCACGATAGGAAAGAATGCAGTTGTACTCGGACAAAGCGGTGTGTCAACCAACCTTGAAGGTGGTAAAACATATTTTGGTTATACTGCTGATGAAGCCCGTAAAAAAATGAAAGAGCTTGCCTGGATCAAGAGAATACCCGAGATGTGGGATAGATTGAACAGTCAGAATCAAGGGACGAGGGACTAGGGACTGGAAGTTAGGATTTATATTTTTCGCAACATTCTTTGATCGTAACATGCACTGGCTTGAAAGAAAATTCAGGAAGTGCTTTGAGAATCTTGCTGTTGTCAAAATGAACAATCTGACGGGCTGTATCAACAGTCTCTTTGGTTAGCAATGGATCGATACCGGTGAAAATACTTTTCCATTTTTCAAACCTCCATACGATCTCTGTGATCCAGTCGCTCACTTTCCAGCGCGGAGGCTTTTTACCAAAGACCCTTGCCATTTCAGTAAAGACATCCCTGAGTTTCAGGTTTTCTGCCGATAGAATATAACGTTGCGCTGTAATATTACTATCCATCAGCATGATCATGGCCTTTGCCACATCTTCCACATCAACAAAGCCACTAACACCTTCAGTATAAAAAGGAAATTCGTCATAGGCCTTGCGGAATATCGCCGATGATCCCAGGTTCCAGTCGGCATACCCCAGGATGATCACCGGATTTACGATCACTGCATCCAGTCCTTCGGCAACGCCTCTCCAAACCTCCAGCTCTCCCAGATATTTGGTTTTGCCATAGTAGGATGGATTGGCATTGTCGTCCCATTTCAACTCTTCATGAACGGTCTGATTATTTCTTTTTCTGCCAATGGCTGCAACAGAACTTACATGCACCAGCTTTTTGACGTCGGCAGACAAAGCCGCATTCACCACATTGGCAGTTCCCTCTACATTGATCTTGAACATTTCCTGTCGCTTGGAAGGATTGAAAGAAATCATGCCGGCACAATGGTATACGAGTTTGCATTCCTGCATGAGCTCTTCCAGCAAAACCACATCCAGGATATCGCCCTTCACCCATTTTACTTTGGCTTTCTCTTCTTCAGTAAGAATTGCAGGTATGGCAGTGCGGTAAAGTGCAACGATCTCTTCGCCACGCTGGAGCAGATCACGAACAAGATACATTCCGAGTAAACCTGAAGAGCCGGTGATGAGGGTGGGCATGAATTAGGAGTTAGGAATTAGGAATCAGGGATTAGGAATTCTTTCCTAAACTCCACTAAACTGTTGCAAAAACCTCACATCATTCTCACTGAACAGTCGTATATCGGTGATGCCATATTTGAGTAAGGCCGGACGCTCAACGCCCATCCCGAAGGCAAAACCTGTATACTTTTCAGGATCGATACCGCAATTGCTGAGCACATTGGGATGCACCATACCGCAACCGAGGATCTCCAGCCAGCCGGTACGCTTGCAAACAGCACAACCACTTCCCTTACAAAGCATGCAACTGATGTCCATCTCCGCACTGGGTTCAGTGAAGGGGAAATAACTCGGACGGAAGCGGACTTTAACATCCTCGCCGAACATCTCCTGAACAAAGAAATAAAGGGTTTGCTTCAAATCTGCGAAAGAAACATTTTCATCGATATACAATCCCTCCACCTGATGGAAGAAACAATGTGAACGGGCGCTGATGGTTTCATTGCGGTAGACACGACCGGGACAAATGATTCTGATCGGTAGTTGTTTTTTCTCCATCTCCCTGATCTGCACATTGCTGGTATGCGTACGCAACAGGATGGCGGGGTCAGTTGACAAATAAAAAGTGTCCTGCATGTCGCGTGCAGGATGGTTTTCATCCAGATTGAGGGCAGTGAAATTATGCCAGTCGTCTTCGATCTCGGGTCCTTCCGCTACCGTGAACGAAAGACGCTGAAAGATCTCTACGATTCGGTTTCTCATCAGCGTTACAGGATGCCGGCTTCCGGTTTTCAGAGGAGTACCGGGAAGTGTGATATCAATGCCTTCTCCGCCGGCACTGCCCAGGGAATCAATTCTTTCCTTCTCACTGTTGAACTTTTCTTCTGCGAGTGTTTTGAAACCATTCAAGGTTTGACCGAATGACTTCTTTTCTTCCACCGGAACATTCTTCATTTCACCCATGATCGCTTTCACGATCCCCTTTACCCCCAGGAACCTGATCCTGAATTGTTCCAGTGCATCCGCATCAGCAGCAGAGAAACTGTTGATCTCTTCGCTGTAACTGCTGATCTGTTTGAGCAAATCTTCCATGCTGCGAAGATAACAAATCAATGGAGAGTTCCTCTTACCAAAGGGATTGGAATTTTCACTCCCAGCAAGGATTTTCAAGCGAGTTTGATTAGGTTTGCCAAAACTTTATTGAATGTCTCTCGATAGTCTTTCCGATTTCCTCGAACCTGTCAACCTGAGTCAGATCACCGGTGATGGTGAAATGCGGGAGGGACAAATGGGCAGGACCATTCTCATCCATCAACAAGAATTGCCCGACATCAGCAACGCTGACATAGTAATTGCAGGCTGTGAAGAACTAAGAGGTGATGGATTCCCCGGTGCAAAAGCTGGCATCGATAACATCCGGAAGGAGTTCTATGCCCTTTATTCCTGGCACAACAACATTCAACTGGCCGATCTTGGCAACATTCATTGTGGCGCCACCCTTCAGGATACCTACGCAGCCATCAAAGCTGTTGCTGCAGAAGTGCTCAAAGCAGGGAAACATTTCATCCTTCTTGGCGGATCAAATGACCTTGCCCTTGCGTTGTATGAGGTTTACCGCACAGAAAAAAAGATCATTGAAGTCACGGGTATCGATGCCTACATCGATCTGTCGATTGACAATCCCATCAAATCAAAAAACTTCCTGATGGAAATGCTCACCGGTGAGCCCAACTTCATCAGGCATTATAACCATATCGGATTCCAGAGCTATTATGTTCACCCACACATGCTGGAGACCATGGACAAACTTCGGTTTGACTGTTTCCGGCTGGGAAAGGTGAAGGAAAATATTGATGAAGTAGAACCCGGTATCCGCAGCAGCGACATGTTGTTGTTTGATCTTGCTGCACTCGGTTCAGCAACTTTCTGGGAAGGAAGCAGTCCCAATGGTTTCAACGGAGAGGAAGCCTCTACCCTCACCCGTTTTGCAGGCATGAATCCAAAGCTGAAGACGATGGGCATCTTTGGTTATCAGCAACAACACGATCCTTTCAATAATTTGGCCAAGCAAGTATCCCAAATGCTCTGGTATTATATTGATGGTGTTTATCAGGGAAGAAATGAAGCTTCTTTGAACGACAGAGAGATGTTCATCGAGTGTCATGTTGCCTTTGCCACCGTGGAAACAACCTTTATCAAAAGCATGAGAACAGGAAGATGGTGGATGAAAATGCCTGACGGACAATATGTTCCCTGCAGCTACAACGATTTTCAGGTTGCAGGCGAGAACGAGATACCGGAGCGGTGGTTGAGGTTGCAGGAGAGGAGTTAGGAGATGGGAATTGGGAGTTAGGAGATAGGAATTAGGAATTAGGAATGATGAAATATTTTTTTACAATTGGAATTTTAGCATTGCTGTCTTCCTGCTCGCTGCAGCAGAAGATCGGTAAGCAGGCACAGCAACTGCTGATCAGGGATTCCAGTCTTGCAGAAGCCCATGTGGGGATTGCAGTGCAAGACAATGCAACCGGTAAAATGCTGTACCAGTATCAATCAGACAAACGATTTACTCCAGCCAGCAATACCAAGATCTACAGCTGCTATGCTGCCATGAAATATCTTCCGGCCAAACTTCCGGCGGCATTGCTGACCGATCTCGATACTGCTATTTTGATCACACCCACCGGTGATCCAAGCTTTTTGCATCCTGATTTCAAAACCCATCCTCTTTTCGATAAACTGCGCAGCATCAACAAACCCCTCTATATCCATCAAGGAAACTGGAGCAGTCAGGCCCTCGGCGATGGCTGGAGTTGGAATGATTATAGTGAAGAGTACATGACCGAACGCAGTGCCTTTCCGGTTTATGGCAACCTGATCCACTGGTACCAGGAAAAATCTAAAAAGGAAAATCCAAACAATCCTACTGACACGATTGATCTTTTTGTCTACTCAATTCCCGAAGTAGACGGACCTGTGGATTTCGGAAAACCCGGTAATACTCTGAGGGTAGAGCGCAACCAATACAGCAATGCTTTTACTCTTTTTGAAGGAAAAGAAAAGTCTGCGAGCGTCTCGGTTCCATTCATTACCAATGGTATCAAAACAGGTCTTGCTCTTCTCAAAGACAGCCTTGGCAAAGAAATTTACATTGCTGATGAGCAAATCCTGAAGGCAGCCAAAGGCATCAAAACAGAAACGATTTATTCTCAGCCTACCGACAGCCTGCTGAAGATCATGATGCAGAGAAGCGATAATTTTTATGCGGACATGTGCCTGCAAATGGTCAGCCAGCAGATCCTGAAAAAAATGGATGAGAGCGCTGTTATTGATGAGATATTAAAAAGAGATCTTTCTGCACTCCCGCAAGAACCCCGATGGGCGGATGGCAGTGGCCTCAGTCGATACAACCAGTTCAGTCCGAACGACATGATCCATGTGCTCAACAAACTCCGTGAAGAACAACCTTGGGATCGTATCAAGACAGTCTTCTCAAAAAATGGAATTGGTACCCTGAGAGCATACAAGACCAGAAAAGAGGATTTCATCTATGCCAAAACAGGCTCCTTGAGCGGTGTGCTTTGTTTGAGTGGATATGTCTATTCCAGAAAAGGCAAATGGTATACTTTTTCCATCATGATCAACAATCATCATGCAACACCATCCGTGATCAGAAAAAAAATGGAGGCTTTTCTGGAACAACTCTGATCAAGAAAATAATCAGACCTGAAAGGTTTCACTTAAAAAACTCCCCTTCACTTCCAGCAGCAAAGGCTTGCCGTCAAAATGCATGACCTGATTTTCGCAACAGGAAATCCTCTCGAGCAAATCCCGCATCTCTTCGTTGTTAAGCAACTTTCCTGATTTGATGGAATGTTTTCTTGCAAGCGTCTTGGCCATACGTTCGCGATAAGACCTGTGCAAGGTGGATCCGATATCCTTTATGTCTTCCAGGATCATTTCAATGACGGTGGCATCATTTTCCGAAACATGATCAGCAGGACTACCCTGCAAGAGGAAAGCATTGTTGCCAAAGGGTTCCAGCTGATACCCCATTTGCAACAGATCGGATATGATTCCCTGCAGCAATTGTGCGTCCGCAGGGCTCAACTGTATCGCCTGCGGAAACATGCTTTGCTGCACAGGAATAGCTTTCCCTTCCCAGGAGGCTTTGAATTTCTCAAACAGGATCTGCTGATGCAGCAGCTGCTGATGATAGATCAGTACAGATTGCTCAGAGGTAGTTACAATATAAGATTGGTTGAGCTGGAAGATGGTCGCAGAAGGCAGGGGTTGGGCGTAGCGGGAAGGTTGGGGGAAGTTGAGGGGGGTTGAAGGGTTGCTTTCAATTGCCCCGGACTTTAGTCCGGGGGTTGAAGAAGTTGAATCAAAAAAATCTCTCCAATTACTCAAATTACTCCCGGTCTCTATGCGATGCGCCTGGTTGCGGTCGATGAAACTCTTGTACAAACTGCCCGACTGTGCCTGCTCTTGTCTGTCGGCAGTAAAAGGTTTTGAAACAGCATCGAGCTGTTGAATGCCAGCATCCAATCCAAAATCCATGGAGGGTGCCACGCTGAACTGGGCAAGCGCATGGCGGATGGCTGAACGCACAAAAGCGTATACAACCTTCTCATCGGTGAATTTGATCTCTTGCTTGGTGGGATGAACATTCACATCCACCTGGGTTGGATCCAAATCAATGAAGAGAACAAAAAATGGAAAACTTCCTGAAGGGATCATCTCTTCAAAAGCACTGATAACAGCATGATTGAGATAGGGATTTCGGATGAAACGGTTGTTGACAAACAGAAACTGATCACCCCGGGTTTTTTTGGCTGTATCAGGCTTGCCGATGAATCCATGTATGTCGAGGTAATCCGTCTTCTCCCCTACCGGCACCAGTTTTCCCGCATAGCCATTGCCCATGAGTTGAACGATGCGTTGCTTCAGCGTTCCGGCTTCAAGATGAAAATTTTCTTTGCCATTGGCAACCAGTGAAAAAAAGATATTCGGAAAGGAAAGGGCCACCCTCATAAACTCTTCGGTGATGTGTTTCATTTCCACCGTGTCGCCCTTCAAAAAATTTCTTCTGGCTGGAACATTGAAGAAAAGATTCTTCATGGTGATGGACGTGCCTACTTCGGTCTGACAAGGCTCCTGACGCAAGACCTTGCTGTTCTCAATTTCAATTTCTGTGCCCAACTCATCTTCTTCCCTTTTGGTACGAAGGATGACCTGAGCAACCGCAGCAATGGAAGCCAGTGCCTCACCACGAAATCCCATGGTGCGGATGGTGAAAAGATCTTCAATCGCTCTTATTTTAGAAGTTGCATGCCTCCCAAAACTATTTCTCGCATCCATCTCACTCATGCCCCTTCCATTGTCGATCACCTGAAGCAGCGACTTCCCAGCTTCGCTGACCAACAAACGAACTTCAGTTGCCCCGGCATCAACCGCGTTTTCCAGTAACTCCTTGACGGCACTGGCTGGTCGCTGAATAACCTCACCGGCAGCGATCTGGTTGGCAATGTTTTGAGGCAGATGATGGATGATGTTCACAAGAATATTATATGAAATGAGTAACTTACAAAATTAACAATTTTCCCTTTATGTTCATTAGAAAATCAGCGCTTTCACTGTTGTTAACCTGTCTACTTTTTCAGACACAAGCACAACAAGCTTCAGCATGGGCAGACAGTGTTTTACAATCATTGACACCGGAGGAAAAGATCGCCCAGCTGATCATGGTCCGCCTCTCTTCAATTGACTTGCGCACGCGGATTGTCAGTTTCTATGATACAACCGTTGAACGCGATATCCAAAAATTCAACATCGGAGGCATTTGCCTTTTTCAGGGTGCGCCCGTAAAGCAGGCAGCCCTCATCAATAAGTTTCAGGCCATGGCCAAAACACCCATCCTCATGGCCATCGATGGCGAAACCGGTGTGGGTATGCGATTGGACAGTGTAGTGCCATTACCCAAGATGATGATGCTGGGAGCCTTGCGCGACAGCAGCATTGCCTTTCGGTATGGACAATGGGTTGCAGAGCAATGCAAGCAGATGGGTTTACAGGTGAACTTCGCACCTGTTGCGGATGTCAACAACAATCCCAATAATCCGGTCATCAACGACAGGTCCTTCGGTGAAAACAAAGAGAAGGTGGCCACCCTCGCTGTGCAATATATGCTGGGCATGAAGTCTGGCGGCATCATGGGTAGTGCCAAACATTTCCCCGGACATGGTGATGTGGATGTGGATTCCCATCTCTCCATGCCTGTGATCAGCAAGAGCAGGGCGCAGCTCGACAACCTTGAGTTATATCCCTTCAAAAGATTGTTTGACGCTGGTGTGGGAAGCGCCATGGTGGGGCATCTTTTCATTCCGGTGATCGATAGTGCTGCCAACAGAGCATCGTCAATTTCTCAAAAGATTGTAACGGGATTGCTGCGTGATGATATGGGATTCAAGGGACTCACCTTTACAGATGCATTGGAAATGAAAGGGGTTGCTGATGCATTTCCCAATGGCGGTGCCGGTGTGGAATCACTGATTGCGGGCAATGATATGCTATGCCTGCCGGGTGATGTGGAAACGGTGATCAACAAAGTCAAAGAAGCCATTGCTGCCAACCGCATCAGCTGGCAGCAAATCGAGGAACATGCCAGAAGAGTATTGATTGCGAAATATGAGAGCGGACTACCAACTTGGAAGCCAGTTCCATTAGAGGGACTTACCGCAAGATTGAATGCACAAAGCGATGCATTGAAAAAGGAAGTTGCAGAGAAAGCTATTACGCTTGCGAAGTATGAGGATAAGAAAAGTTTTCCGATCAATTGGGAGATGGGAAATGGGAGATGGGAGATGGGAAGATCGAAGATTGCATTGTTAGATGTAGCCAAAAACAGAAATACAGCATTTGCTTTGGCTATGCGCAAACAGTATAATGCAGATGTTTTTCTTTTCGATCAAGGCATGAATGCAGCACAGGCTGACAGTCTATATCAAATCATCAAAGGATATGACCAGGTGATGATGGCCATCCATGAGTTGCCTCGTTATCCTGCGAATAATTTCAACATGAATGCTGCCAGTGTTGGGTTGATCAACCGAATTGGCAACAACCATGCTTCCAATCTCTTCATCTTCGGAAATCCTTATGCAGCCAAGAGTTTCTGCGGACTGAAGAACATCATCATCGGCTATGATGATGATCCCATCACCCATGAAACAGCTGCACAGATGCTGGCAGGTGAAATTGCTCCGCAAGGACAACTACCAGTTACTGTTTGTCCGGAGTTACCGGCGGGGAAGGGGGAGTTGGGAAATAGGAAATGGGAAATGGGAAATAGGAGTTTGGAAATGGAAACAAAAACCATCTCCAAATTACCATCTCCCAACTCCTATCTCCCAAAAATAGATTCCATCATCAACGATGCAATCAGCCGCAAAGCCATGCCTGGTGCGGTTTTACTGGTGATGAAAGATGGGAAAGTGATGCTGGAAAAAAGTTATGGTAACATGACCTATGGGGGTAATGACAAGACCAGTCAGGAAACGGTGTGGGACATGGCATCGGTGACCAAGATCTGTGCCACTACCCTATCCGTGATGAAACTATATGACGAAGGAAAAATTGAACTCGACAAAACACTGGGAGATTATATTCCTTGGGTAAGAGGCACCAACAAGGAGAAGCTGGTTATCAGAGACATACTCTTACACGAAGCGGGCTTGAAAGCCTGGATCCCATTCTATAAGGAGATTGCAGACAGCATTACAATGAAAGCACTGCCTGGGTATTTCAGCAAAAAGCAAAATGAAAAATTCGGTATCAAGGTAGATGATACACTTTACATGAGAAGCGACTGGAGAGATACCATGATCAGCAGGATTCTCACTTCTGCCGTTGATCCGAAAAAGAATTATGTGTACAGCGACAATGATTTTATTTTCATGGGAGAGATTGTAAAAGCGGTAAGCGGTCAAAGTCTGGATCAATATGCCTGGAACAATTTCTATCGACCATTGGGTTTCAGAAGCACTGGATTCAATCCAACTGCTTATATCAACAAAAAAACCATTGCTCCTACTGAGCAGGATCCTTATTTCAGAGAGCGTTTGGTAAGAGGATACGTACACGATCCAGGCGCGGCCATGTTTGGAGGTGTATCCGGACATGCCGGTCTCTTCAGCAATGCCTATGAAATTGCGATGCTCATGCAGCTGGTTATGAACAAAGGCGAGTTGAATGGAAAAAGATTTTTCAAGGCTTCAACGATCGATCTGTTCACCGCTTACCAAAGTAGTATCAGCAGAAGGGGAATAGGATTTGATAAACCAGAAAAAGACAATGCCAGCAGAAAGCAGCCTTATCCTGCACTTGCTGTTTCAGCCAAAGCTTTTGGCCATACAGGCTTTACCGGAACCTGTACCTGGGCTGATCCGGAAAAAGGAATCGTTTTTGTGCTGCATGCAAACCGTGTGCATCCGGAAGCAAAGAATCTTTTCGGAGATCTGAATGTGAGAGGGAAGGTGATGGAGGAGATCTGGAGTCTGGAGAAATGATGTTACTGATGTGAGGGACTAGGGACAGGGGACGATTTGATTATCAACCTTTTTAAACTACAGAATATTTAATTGTGTTCTGATTACCACCTTCGCAGCCACCCATGCTTTCTGATAATTGGGGATGCGAATACGTTCTTCAAGGATACGTTGAGGCTGGACCGCTTTGATCTTTTTGAAGAGGCTTAAATAATATTTGTAGGCTAAGTAAACACCGAATCTTGCTTTCAGCGGGAGTTGGATGATCCCGGCATAGGCATTGTTGAAATCATTTTGGATATCATCTTCAATGGCCTTTTTCATTTGCGGAGTGAAGGAGTTGAAATCTACTCCCGGGAAATAGACCCTGTTCAGTTGCTGATAGTCTGCTTTTACATCACGAAGGAAATTGACTTTCTGGAAAGCTGCTCCAAGTGCCTGTGCACTGGGTTTCAGTTTCTCATATTCCGCCTGATCACCATTCAGAAAAACATAGAGACACATCAATCCCACCACTTCAGCACTGCCATAGATATACTCAGCATATCCCGATTCATCATAATTCGATTTATCAAGATCAAACTCCATGCTTTTGAAGAACGCTTCTACCAGCTGAAGATCGATGTTGTATCGGTTAACCGTTCTTTGAAAACTATGGAGAATCGGATTGAGGCTAATTCCTTTTTCAATGGCTTCATAGGTTTCTCTCTTGAACTCGGCCAGCAAGGAAGCCTTGTCATGATCATGAAAAGTATCAACGATCTCATCTGCAAACCTTACCAAACCATAAATATCATAGATCGGTCCTCGCAGGTCGCCATGCAGCAACTTGATGGCACTGCTGAACGATGTACTATATCGTTCAGTGGTGATCTTGCTACACTCGTGAGACACATTATGAAAGAGGTCGATCATTGCTTCGGTAAGTTAGGTTTGTTTAAACGACTTATGGTTGATTTTGTTCAGTTTTTTGTTCAATAAATTCAAATTTTTCAAACAGTTAGACATTAGACGTTAGACATTAGACGTTAGGCTTTGTTCAGATCATTTATCCCTTATCCCTTATTCCACATTCAATATTCCTAATTACTAACTTCTAATTACTAACTTCTAATTTCTAGTTCCTAGTTCCCATCTCCTTCTCTACCAAGCCTGCCACTACTTCACCACTGATCAGGCTGGGAGGTACACCCGGACCAGGAACAGTAAGCTGACCAGTGTAGTAGAGATTCCTGACCTTTTTGCTCTTGCAAGAGGGTTTTAGAATGGCAGTCTGCATGAGGGTATTGGCCAATCCATATGCATTCCCTTTGAATGCGTTGTAGTCGCCCACAAAATCAGCATAACTGTATGATCTTTTGTAGACTACATGACTGCGTATATCAACCCCAGTTCGATCACGAAGTCTTTCACTCAGGAGATTGAAATAATGATCTCTTACTTTCTCGTCATCACCATCCAATCCTGCTGCTATTGGGATGAGGAAAAACAAATTTTCAGATCCTTCCGGTGCTTGTGATGGATCAGTAACTGATGTTGCACTCAGATAAAACAAAGGTTGTTCCGGCCATGTAGGATCTGTATAGATCTCTGCCGCATGCTTTTCAAAAGGCACATCAAAAAATAAAGAATGATGAGGAAGGTCGGGGATTTTGGTATTGATGCCTACATAATAAATCAAGCAACCCGGAGCCATCACCCTCTTTTCCCAATAATGCTC
>JBKCOY010000047.1:0-26114 GCA_046309555.1 Chitinophagia bacterium | reverse complement strand
ATGACCCTCACCTGCTTCCATCACCAGATGCTCCTCACTTTGTCCCACTGGCACAAGAGTAGGATGAGATGGGAAGAAAACCCTTTTGCTGATTTCATTCTCAGAGGCCACTGCTTTGTGTCCGAGATCGAGACAGATCCTTGTTGCATTGGGCAATGAAATGACACGGGTGAGGATGTGAACGGCAGGTTCAAAATTTTGCTCTGCGCATATTGAAGCATAGCCGCGATCCCAGAAGATGTTGGTGCCGGGACTACAATCACGGTCGCTTTCTTTGGCATGAATGGAGAAGGTAGGGGAGCCTCCGGCAATGATGTGTGGGAAGGGATATCCCTTTCGCTGCATCATAGCGATCAGATCGTATACAGGTGCAAAAGCTTCTTTACAGGCCGCTTCTCGCGCAATGAAATCGGCTTGACGATGCTGTCCATCATAAACATGCAATCCCTTGCATTGAACTCCTGGTGTTTGTGTGATGTGATCTATCAGTAACAAGGCATTAGTATCCGGAGCAATGCCAGTCCTGTTCATCCCTACGTTGATATCGACATACAGCTCCACGGATCGGTTCTGAGAGTGAAAGGCAGTTGCAATGGCATTGACTGCATCCGGATGATCGGTGATGCAGGAGAAATGGGTATTGGGATATTTTACTACCAGTTCCAGCAAGCGCTGAATTTTTGGTCCCACTGGCTGATGGGCCAGCAACACATCCGGGGCGCTTTGCATGGCGAGCAATTCTGCTTCTGCGATCGTGGCACATTTGAATTTGGTGATCCCTGCCTCCATCATCAATTGAATTCCTTCCGCGGTCTTGTGTGTCTTGATATGCGGACGCAGTCGCGACACATCACCCGCCATGCGCACCATTTCTAAAATATTACGTCGAACAATTTCAGGGAATACTAACAATGACGGAGAATCCAACTGCTTATAAATATTCATGCTCCAATTTTAAAATTTTCTATCTCCCAACTCCTAATTCCTAACGTCTAATTCAAACACCGCTTCAATTTCCACAGGTACATTATCAGGCAGTGATCCCATGCCGACTGCACTTCTCACACCTACACCCAGATCATCGCCCCAGATCTCTCTGAACAATTCACTACAGCCATTTATCACGATGGGATGTTGGTTATAATCCGGAACTGCATTCACCATACCGAAAACCTTTATTACTCTTTTGATGCTGTTAAGCGAGCCGTATTCTTTGATCAAACTTTGCAGAATGCACATCCCAACATTTCTGGCAACAGCCTTTGCTGTCTCTGTATCCATGTTCAATCCAACAGTACCCTTGATCCTGTTGCCTGCGGTATCAAAGGGAACATGTCCGGATGTATAGACCAGGCGGTCTACTGTTATGCAAGACTTATAAATTCCCTTTGATCCGGAAGTAACTGGGTGGATGTCTTTTAACTGATCGAAGATTTCCTGTGGTGTCATATCAATGCGGGTTGGATGGCAGGTAAGCTGCCATGTTTTGCAAATTCGTTTTTGGTCTGCTCCAATACGTTTTCGATCTCTTCCAGTGTATTGAGGGTGACCAGTTGTGTGCGCAGGGGTTTGATATTGGAAATCCCTTTTAAATAATTGCCATAATGTCTTCTCATTTCGAAGATTCCGATCTTGGGTCCTTTCCAGGCAACTGAAGCACGCAGGTGTTGCAGGATGACCTCCAGTCTTTCTTCAAAACTGGGTGGATCCAATTTTTCTCCTGTTTGAAAATAATGTTTCACCTCTCTGAAGAACCATGGATAACCAATGGCCGCTCTTCCGATCATGATGCCATCGATGCCAAATTTGTTTTTGTATTCAAGCGCTTTTTCAGGACTATCGATATCGCCATTACCGAAAATCGGAATGTTCATTCTGGGGTTCTCTTTCACCTTGGCGATCCAAGTCCAATCTGCTTCACCTTTGTACAACTGACTTCTTGTTCTTCCATGTATGGCCAGCGCCTGCACTCCAATATCCTGCAGCCGTTCTGCAACTTCGATTATATTGATGCTGTCAAAATCCCATCCAAGGCGGGTTTTGACGGTTACCGGAACATTGCAGTATTTGATGACTGCCTTGGTGAGTCGAATCATCAGGTCGATATCTTTCAAAACAGCAGCGCCTGCACCTTTGCAAACAACTTTTTTAACGGGGCAACCAAAATTGATATCGAGCAGATCGGGTTTAACTGCATCCACAATGCCTGCGCTGATGGCCATGGCTTCTTCATCTCCACCAAAGATCTGTATGCCGATAGGTCTTTCTTCCGGGAAAATATCTAGTTTCTGCCGGCTTTTGATGGCATCGCGAATCAGACCCTCACTGCTGATGAATTCTGTGTACATCAGGTCGGCGCCATTCTTTTTGCAAACAGCACGGAAGGGAGGATCGCTAACGTCTTCCATGGGTGCTAGTAAGAGCGGAAAATCAGGTAAGTTTATGTTGCCTATCTTTATCATGCGGCTTGGGGCACAAAATTAGCAACTATGGAGCAAGAATTGCGTAATCAATCGGGTATAACTGATAAAGCAGGTTTGTTCATTCTCATCGGTATGATGGGCGCGGGGGCCATGGTAGGTTCTCTGTTGAGTGCAATGGTATGGAAGGGGATGACCGGGCAAACAATAGAACAAATGCAGGTGAGCATGAATGATCCTGTCTTTGCCAATGCAGTAAGGGTAGTGCAAACTATATTGTCTGCATGCATGTTCCTTTTGCCTCCCATCATCACGGCAAGGATGATCCAGCGAAATCCATTCGACTATTTGTTGTGGAAAGGAAAAATTTCTTTGAAGACTTCGTTGTCAACCATTGTGGTCATGGTTACAACACTGATCGTAGCCAGTCAGCTTTCAGTGATCATGGAATGGATACCACTTTCTGATAACCTCAGACTTTACTTCCGTGAGATGGAAGACAAATACATGCAACAGATCGAAGTGATGTCGCAAATGAAAGGCATACCGGATCTACTGTTGTCATTGCTCGTGATGGCGGCATTTCCTGCCATTGTTGAAGAAGCTTTTTTTCGCGGTGGGTTTCAGAACATGATGTACCGCAGCACTAAAAATATTTGGGTGAGTGTGATCATCACTTCTTTGCTCTTTAGTGCGATACATTTTTCCTTTTATGGTTTTCTATCAAGGGTTGCACTGAGTTTAGTGCTGGGACTGTTATATGCCTACAGCAAAAATTTATGGGTTCCGATACTGGCGCATTTTGTGAACAATGCAATTGCAGTTGGGCAGGTGTATTATCTCCGCAGTACGGGGCAATCCGTTGTTGAAAATATTGATGAAAAATATCCATGGTATCTGGTGTTGGGCATGGTCGTTTTCTTTTATTTTTCTTTTCAGCGTTTCAGAAAATCAATGGAAGATGGCGTTGAATAAAGAAGTCTTTCAAACAAGAACCAAGACGGCCATTGTTTATGCAGCAGTGATGCTGACCGGTTTGTTATGGAATGAATGGAGTTTCCTGATCTTGTTCTCTATTGTGCATTTTGGTGCCTGGATTGAGTTTCGCAAACTTGTATCAACGATGGGTGCTGGTGCTACAGAACAATCAGTTGTATTGTCTACATCCCTTGCCTTTCTGGGTTGGGGGATGATGTTGGCGGCCAATGCGGAGAGCCTTGACATCAAGGGCTATCATATTTCCAATGCAGGATGGCGGTTGATGCGCATAAGTATTATTCTTGTGCTGTTTGAATTGTATCGCACAAAAGCATATAACCGTAAAAATCTGTTATGGTCATTGGCGGGACTGGCTTATATATCGCTTCCATTTGCGTTGTTGATCAATTTGCGTTCGGGTTGGATATGGGGACAGGCACATGACAGCAGTGTGTTGACCAATGCCCTTTCTGGGTTTAGCGGTAAGATTGTTTGCATCATCATGATTTTTGGTATCTGGATCAATGATACGATGGCCTATGTGGTAGGTTCAATGATTGGCAAGACACCATTATCAGCATGGTCACCCAAGAAAACTTGGGAAGGTACTATTGGGGGTATCATTCTCAGTGTATTGGTGATCTATTTTATTGCACAGTTAAAATGGGAAGCCAATTGGGAGATCATGCTCGTTGCTTTTGTTACTGCCATCAGCGGAACGATTGGAGATTTGTTGGAAAGTAAATTGAAGAGAATGGCAGGTGTAAAAGACAGTGGCAATTTTTTACCCGGTCATGGCGGATTTTTGGATCGCTTCGATTCAATCCTGCTCGCAGCACCCGCAGTGTGGGTGGTTTGTTATTTTTTGTATAGACTATAGTGGTTAGACGCTAGTATCTAGATAAAAGACGTCAGATGTCAGTCAGTTTATTGATTTGAAGTGGGGTCTTTTTTTTGGATTGAGGGTCTGACTGTTGGTTTATCTTGTTTTGGCTGATCTGCTCTGGGTTGTCTATTGCCTTGTCCCCTGTCTCTTGTCCCTTGTCTCTGTGTATTGCCTTGTCCCCTGTCCCTTGTCCCTTGTCCCCGTGTATTGCCTTGTCCCCTGTCCCCTGTCCCTTGTCCCTGTGTATTGCCTTGTCCCCTGTCCCTTGTCCCTTGTCCCTGTGCATTGCCTTGTCCCCTGTCCCTTGTCCCTTGTCCCTTCCTCTTCTGAGCATTCCTTTCGAGCGAACGAAGACTGATTTGTCCCACAACATCCACAAACTGTGGTTCCACTTCTTTGGGTTTACCGCTCACGCTGGTAATCTCTGCTGTTTCAAGTTCTTCAGGTCTTTGTCCCTTTTC
The DNA here is from genome assembly GCA_046309555.1 of Chitinophagia bacterium. Lineage (GTDB taxonomy): Bacteria > Bacteroidota > Bacteroidia > Chitinophagales > Chitinophagaceae > Pollutibacter. The sequence goes on along the minus strand of JBKCOY010000047.1, from coordinate 21,369 downwards.
ATTCATGGCCTTTATCTTTTTCACCGTTTCAATGGTGAGCGGATAATGTTTGTTGCTGTCGGGCAACGTGTACCACATGATGTTTTTGAAGATATCTTTCTTGATCAGGTTTGCGTTGCCTTTGGTGGTGTAGAGCACTTCAACATGGTCGGGGAAATGTTGAAGGGCATCCAGATAGGTATCCAGTTCGTAATTGAGGCAGCATTTGAGTCTGCCGCACTGTCCACTCAATTTTGTCTGGTTGATACTGAGGTTCTGATAGCGAGCCATGGCTGTGGTCACACTCTTGAATTCATTTAGCCAGCTACTGCAGCAGAGTTCTCTTCCACAGCTGCCGATGCCACCCACTTTTGCAGCTTCTTGTCTGGCACCGATCTGTTTCATTTCCACTTTTACCTTGAATTCGGTGGCATATATTTTGATCAGTTCCCTGAAATCAACACGGTCATCTGCGGTATAGAAAAAGGTAGCTTTTCTACCGTCTGCCTGGATGTCCACTTCACAAATTTTCATCACCAGCTTCAGTTGTTTGGCGATGGCGCGAGAGCGAGCCAGTGTTTCTCCTTCCCGTGCTTTGTTTTCTTTCCACTTCTGGATATCCACTTCTGAAGCCCTGCGCAGGATTTTTTTGAGATCAGCACTGTCTTCGGGGATACGCTTCTTTTTCAACTGCATGCGAACCAGTTCGCCGCTGAGGTTGACCATACCCACATCATACCCGCTGGCTCCTTCTACACTTACCATCTCTCCTTTTGAAAAATGATGGAGGGTAGTGTTGCGGAAATATTCTTTTCTGCTTCCGTTCTTGAAAGTCACTTCTACGATCCTGCAGGAAATGCTGGGGTCTGTGAAAGGAAGATTGGCCAGCCAATCATGTACATTTAATCTGTTGCATCCGCCGGAACTGCATCCGCCGTTGCTTTGGCATCCGCCGGGTTTACCGTCTTTACTGGTACCGCATGAACTGCATCCCATAACCATTTATTTGACCGGAGAGCGATGAAGCCCTCTTCCGGAAGGTTAATATTTACGATGAGCAGCCTTGGGGTTTGTGGAAGTTTCAACTGGTAGATATCAGCCTCGGATCTCTCTGCACGTATATGGTATATCCTTTGGTGGCAATTGTGCTTCTGTTGGCAAACCGTTGTTTCTCAGCCCCTCATCACATTTCAATTCACCAAAATTATGGATTTATCCTTGATTATATGATAAATTTTGATGGTCAGCGCCATGAACAGGATCTTGGCATTGGCATTTCTTTCAATATGATAGATGGACTTATCCAATTCCTCCACCATGGCTTCCAGTTGTTCGATCCTGGCAATTTTCAGCAATCTGGCTGCAAAGTCGATTTCGGTTTCTGTTACTTCAGGTTTCCGGCCGGTAGTATCCATTTCAACTGAAACAGAGATCAGGTGAATGAAATAGGCAAGAAATTGTTTTTGTTTTTCTCTTCCCAATTTGCTGGTTTCATCCACCCATTTTACCTGTGCTGCAGGTCCGTTCTTGAGAATGGCATTGAGCCATTCTCTCAGCATTTCCTGCCAGTCTTCATCCCCATCATGCAGGAGATGCAGGGCTTCACGCATATTCCCCTGAGCAAGTGGAGCAATTGTTTGTGCCTTTTCTTTGGGTACAGCCTGTTTTTCTATAAGCCAGGAAGTAATAGAGGCATTGTCGAGTCGATTGATCTTTACCAACTGTGTGCGGGAGAGAATGGTAGGGAGGATGCGCGATTCATCTTCTGCAACGAAGAGGAAAAGGGTATTGGGAGGAGGCTCCTCAATGAGTTTGAGGAGTTTGTTGCCGGTATCTTTCAGGTATTCCGGCATCCATTGGATCAGGATCTTGTAACCGTTTTCAAAACTTTTGAGATTCAGTTTTCGGAGTATGTCTTCACATTCATGGGAAGTGATGTTACCTTGTTTGTTCTCCGCCCCTATGCTTTGCAGCCAGTCGTAGGTATTGCCAAATGGTGTTTGCGAAACAAAATTTCTCCATTCTGTAATGAAATCATTGGCTACTGGTTTGTCGCCCGACTCTCTGGTGATGGTAGGGAAAGAAAAATGAATGTCGGGGTGTATCCATTGGGATGATTTCTGGCAAGCCGGGCATATTCCGCAGGAGTCTGCAGAAAAAGATGGTGCCTCTGCAGGTTCTCCAAAAAGTGAATCTTGCGCTGAGGTATTTCCGGGTTTGTTTTTTTCACAAACGATGTATTGTGCGAAAGCCATGGCCAGCTGAAGCGATCCACTGCCTTCTTTTCCAAGAAAGAGGAGTGCATGACTCAGCCGGTTGGAAGTCACCATGTTGACCAGGTTTTGCTTTACCGAATGCTGACCTGGAATTTCTTGGAAGCGCATATTGCAAAAATAAGGGAGTGCAGACGAGGTGCAAGGGTTGTGGCGGAAAACCTTTTTGGCTGAATTGTGTTAGTTTAGTAATTCAAAACTTTTTTTATGATCAGAATGATAATTCTCGCTGCCATGATGATGTTTGCAGGTCCAGGCAGCATCCACAAATTCAAGGTTCCTTCCATTGATGGGGGATCAATCGATTTTTCCAAGTTTAAGGGTAAGAAAATCCTGGTGGTTAATACTGCCTCTAAGTGCGGATATACACCACAGTATGCAGACCTGGAAAAATTATACAAGGCTTATAAAGACAAATTGGTAGTGGTAGGATTTCCTGCAAATAATTTCGGTGGGCAGGAGCCAGGTAGTAATGAGCAGATCGCTGAGTTCTGTCAGAAAAATTATGGAGTAAGTTTTGTTATGGCAGAAAAAGTTTCTGTGAAAGGTGATGATACCCATCCATTGTTCAAATGGCTCACACAAAAATCTGAAAATGGTGTAATGGATGCAGAGATCAAGTGGAACTTCACCAAGTTTCTACTGGATGAAAAGGGTAAGTTGATTGGTGTATATCCCAGCAAGGTGAATCCCATGAGTGAAGAGATCACCAAGCATTTGAATTAAACCGTATAAGCCAGGCTTGCCACTGAAACTGATTGTGCACCTTGTTCCAATAAGGCCTGGGCACAGGCCTCGGTTGAGGCGCCCGTAGTAATAACATCGTCTATCAAGACGATGTTTTTCTTTTTAAGGAAAGAAGGGTCGTTCACTTCAAAGACGGATGCGACATTATCCCATCTTTCCATTCTTGATTTTTTGGTCTGTGTTGCTGTATGTACTTTTCTTTCCAGTAAAAACTCTTTCAACGGCATGCCTGTCTTTTTCTGAATGCCGGAACAGAGAACAGTAGCCTGATTGTATCCACGTTTTTTTTCTTTTTTGGGATGGAGGGGCATGGGTATGCAGCAGTCGATCTTATGCTCTTCAAAAAGATTCATTAGTTTTTCTCCCATCATTTCTCCCATGAAAATGCCGAGTTGTTTTTCATCTCGGTATTTGATATGATGAATGATGTTTTGCATTGACGATCTTTCTGTAAAATAAAAAGTACTTGATGCAAAGCGCAGCGGAACGCGTCCCCAGAAAAGTTTTTCTACAGTGTTGTTGCGGATCTTTTCAAATGATGTAAAGGGTAGGGAGAGTCTGCATCGCATGCAGATCATTTCTTCTGCATCTACAGTATTCTCTTCACATCCAAAACAGAGTGAAGGGAAAAGCATGTGCAGCAATGCTTCTTTATAATATTGTAAACTATTTTCAACTCCCATCTCCTATATCACAATTCCCATCTCCTATTTCCCAAATACCATTCTGTACACTTCTTCCACCAGTGCAACGGAAACAGTTTGGATGCCTTTGGATTTTTCTGTTCTGCGGTTGTATTTGCTGATGACAATGGTTTCGAATCCGAGTTTTTCTGCTTCTGAAATTCTCTGATCAACTCTGTTGACTGCGCGTATCTCTCCGCTGAGTCCCACTTCTCCAGCAAAACAAATCTTTTGTGATAGCGGGATGTCTTCATACGAACTCAGCAAGGCGAAGACCATGGCCAGGTCGATTGCAGGGTCTTCAATTTTCAATCCTCCTGCTATGTTCACGAACACATCTTTAGAACCAAAATGAAAGCCACCTCTTTTTTCCAGTACTGCCAGCAACAATTGTAATCTTCTGAGATCAAAGCCACTCGCTGTTCTTTGCGGAGTGCCATAAACTGATGGTGTAACAAGTGCCTGCACTTCAATCAGCAGTGGACGAAGTCCCTCCATGGTAGCACCGATCGCAATACCGCTGAGCTGTTCTTCTTTTTGGTTGATGAGTATGTCTGATGGATTTTCTACTGGTTTCATTCCTGTGCCTGTCATTTCATAGATGCCTAATTCTGCAGTGGAGCCAAAACGATTTTTTGTTGTTCGCAGAATGCGATAGGCATAGTGTTGGTCACCCTCGAATTGCAGCACCGTGTCAACCATGTGTTCCAGTAATTTTGGTCCTGCTATGCTGCCATCTTTGGTGATGTGTCCGATCAAAAAAACTGGCGTCTGTGTATCTTTTGCAAAACGTTGAAATTCTGCTGTGCATTCTCTGATTTGCGAAATGGTGCCGGGAGAAGAATCAATATAAGGAGATTGCAATGTTTGAATGGAATCGATGATCACAAGATCCGGTCTGATTTTTTTGATCTCCTGAAACACTGACTGCGTAGATGTTTCAGTGAGCAGATAAAATGCATCGTGTGATACATTGATTCTGTTGGCGCGCATTTTGATTTGTTGTTCACTCTCTTCTCCGCTGACATAGAGAATGCGAAGGTCTTGCATCATCAAGGCATCCTGCAGAAACAAAGTTGATTTGCCAATACCAGGTTCACCGGCAACCAGCACCAGACTTCCCGGCACGATGCCGCCACCCAATACACGATTCAATTCATGATCTTTGCTGATGATGCGTTGCTTCTCTTCTGCATTTACTTCATTGAGTACAATACTTTTTCCTTCAATGTTTGTATTTTCTTTCCAAGATGGTTTGGATGCGCGTGAATCTTTTTGAATTATTTCTTCTGTGAAACTGTTCCATTCGTTGCATGCCGGACATTTGCCTGACCATTTGGGAGATTCATAGCCACAGTTTTTGCAGAAGAAAGCTTTTTTTATTTTGCTCATGTGGTAAAGGTAGAAAATGGGCGACGTGAATTGCAGTTAAAATGACGCCGGAAAAATGTTTTTTACACAAATGACAAGGGGGTCGGTAGACACCGACCCCCTGTACTTACTAACCCATTAAATTCTTCCACTAAATTACAAATTGCCGCCACAGTACAAAATAAATTTTTACAGAATTTAACCAAATGTTAGGCAAAAGGCATCGTAAATTGCAGAAAATCAACACTATGGGATCTGTCTATTTCGTTTCCATCCTATTTGCCCTCATCGGAATGTTGGTGTCTTACCGGTTGAAGGCCAAGTTCAATCAATATGGTGCAGTTGCCCTCAGAAACGGCATGAGTGGCAGGGAAGTAGCAGAACAAATGCTTAGGGATAATGGCATCCATGACGTGAAGGTAGTGGCCGGGGAAGGGTTTTTAACCGACCATTATAATCCCTTGACCAAGACTATTAGTTTGAGTGCCGGCGTGTATCATCAGGCCAGCGTTGCCGCAGCTGCTGTGGCAGCGCATGAGTGCGGGCATGCCGTGCAGCACGCAAAAACATACCCCTGGCTTATGCTCAGGAGCAGGATGGTGCCGCTTGTACAATTCAGCTCAATGATGATCCAGTGGGTGTTGTTGGCAGGTATTTTACTCATTAATATTTTTCCTAATCTGTTGTTGTTCGGAATCATTTTATTTGCGATAACCACTGTTTTTTCATTGATTACCCTACCTGTAGAGTTTGATGCCAGCAACAGGGCCCTGCTATGGCTGAGTGGTTCAGGTGTGACAAATCCTCAGGAACAACCCATGGCGAAAGATGCATTGCATTGGGCTGCAATGACTTATGTAGTTGCTGCTATAGCCTCACTGGTGACGCTCATCCAATATGTATTCATATTTTTAGGTAGTAGGGAACGTGAATAACTGGTGCAAAACTCCCAATTTCGTTTAACTGATTTTTTTAAAAATCTAAACAAAAATTAGATTTTTTTGCTTTTTTTAGGGCTAAAAACAATTTTGTATTATATTCGCCTCTAGACATTAACGTTTTTTTAAAACAAAAATCAACTGCATGAGAAAACTTACACTGTTCATGTGCTGTTTGCTTTTTGCAATACCAGGGGTATTTGCGCAAACAGTTGTCAAGGGCAAGGTATCGGACGCCGATGGCTCCCCCTTGTCAGGTGTATCCATCAAAGTGCTGGGTTCCCAAACGGGTACCACATCAGCTGCTGATGGTACATTTTCACTTTCTGTAAAGGACCTCAACGTAAATCTTGAGGTAACCTACGTTGGCTTTGATCCATTGAGGGTAAAGGCTGGCGCCAATTTATCAAACATCAGCCTTAAGGCTTCCGCATCAGGAATGCAAGAGGTGGTTGTAACTGCACAAGGTATCCGCAGGGAAAAGAAAGCCCTTGGTTATGCGGTTGCTTCGGTTGACAAAAAAGCCCTGGAACTTCGTCCAGATGGTGACGTTGTTCGTCTCCTGAACGGTAAGGCTCCTGGTGTTGACATCCTTAACACAAGTGGTATGTCAGGTTCCGGTACCAACATCATCATCCGTGGTGTGAACACCATCTCTGGTAGCTCACAACCATTGTTCGTTGTTGACGGTGTTCCTTTCGACGCCTCTACCAACGCACAGGCCAGCTTCGTTTATGGTAACACCACTTCGAGCCGTTTCTTGGATCTCGATCCAAACAGCATTGAGAACATCAGTGTATTGAAAGGTTTGAGTGCAACCACCCTATATGGTGAGTTGGGTCGTAACGGTGTGGTTTTGGTAACTACCAAGAACAGCTCTACCAGAAGAACCAACAAGAAGAACGAGATCAGTGTCACACAATCTGTGTTTGCAAATAAAGTGGCCAACCTGCCAGATTACCAAGACAATTGGGGTGGTGGTTTCGACAACGGTATTGGTTTTGCGTTCTTCTCCAACTGGGGTGCTAAATTCAAAAAACCTGTGCCAGATTCTGTAGCCCATCCTTATGACAGGGCTTCTTCATCTGCTTTTGGTACTCCTTGGAGAACAGCTTTCCCTCAGTTTGTGGGTCAAAAGCTTGCTTATGAGCCACATAACTCTGTTGAGAATTTCTTCCAGACAGGTCTGATCCGCACTACATCTGTGGGTATTTCAAGTTCGGTAGGTTCTGCAGGTACACTGAATGCCAACTATTCATATATGGATGACGAGGGATTCACTCCCGGCAATCGTTTGTTGAAGAATACCTTTGGTTTGGGTGGTAGTGCCAAGTTGAGCAACAAGTTCACGTTCAATGGTACGTTCAACTACGCCATTACTGATTTCAAATCTCCTCCCACATCTACATCATTTGGTTCTAACCCAAGTGCTTCTTCAGTATTTGGAAACCTGCTCTATACACCAAGAGCTGTAAACATCTTCGGTCTCCCTTACGAGAATCCATTGGATAAGTCCTCAACCTATTATAGGGGTGGTAATGATATCCAGCATCCTTTGTGGACAATCAACAACTCCTTCACCGGACAAAAGATCAACAGGATCTTCGGTAACATGTCACTTAAGTATGACCTTACCAAGGACCTGAACATTCTTTATCGTGTTGGTTATGACCAGTACTCTGATTACAACTATTACAACCAGAACAAAGGTGGTGTAGTAGGTGGTACAGATTTCCAGCTGGGTATGCACAGGACTGTAAATGGTTTCAACACCATTTGGGATCACTCATTGCTGACCAACTACCAGACTGATCTCGGTAACGATTTCAGATTGAATGTGGACGCGGGTGTAAACTCACAAGACAGGCGTTATGAGCAGAACGGTCAGCGTTCTACCCAACAGCTTGTTTATGGTCTCTTCGATCATGACAACTTCATCATCCACGACAACTTCAACGAAGGTGGTGGAAGAATTGACTTTAAGCAAAGAGCACTTTCTTTGGGTGCATTTGCTCAAGGTTTGCTGAGCTATAAGGAATATGTTTACCTCACCGTAGGTGGCAGGAACAGCTGGTCTTCTAATCTTGAGAAGGCTAACCGTTCTCTGTTCTATCCTTCAACCAGCGTATCATTCATCCCAACTTCAGCATTTAAGTCTTTGCAGAACAACAAGCTGATCAACTACCTGAAGATCAGGGCTGGTTATTCTACTTCTGCAAACTTTGGTTCACCTTATGCTACAAGGAATACCTTGTCGATCAATACCAACGTATTCTTTGACAGGCTGGGTACTACCCTGAACTCCAACAGCATTGGTAACTTCCTCGCCAACCCTAACCTGAAGCCTGAGTTGCAACAGGAGACTGAAGTTGGTTTCGAAGGTAAGTTCATCAACAACCGTTTGGGCGTTGACTTCACCTATTATAATAGAAACTCAAAAGACCAGATCCTGAGAAGAGACCTCGATCCTTCAACTGGTTTCACTGAGACATTGATCAATGCCGGTTCAGTACGCAACAAGGGTATTGAATTGCAGTTGACCTACAATGTGATCCGCAACAAGAACTGGAACTGGGAACTGACAGCGAACTACTTCCAAAACAGAAGCAAGGTTACCTTGCCTGATGAGGTTAAGCAGATCGTTATCGATGGTTTCTCTAACGAAGGTTTGTTCGCCATCACTGGTCAGCCACTCGGCGTGATCCAGGGTTCTTATACCAAGAAAGATCCTAAGACTGGTCAGCGTTTGACTGATGGTTTGGGTAGCTATATCTCTAACCCTGAGATTGGTATTATTGGTGATCCTACACCTGACTTCAAAATGAGTGGTATTTCTCAGTTGTCATACAAAGGAATCTCCTTCCGTATGCAGTGGGATTACACACAGGGTGGAGACATGCTGGCTTACACTCCAGGTACAGTTATTGGTCGTGGTTTGACCAAGGATACCGACTTTGATCGTTTCCTTCCTTTGATCCTCCCAGGTGTAAAGGCTGACGGAACGCCAAACGATGTTCAGATTTCTGCGAGCTATGCATACTTTAACGTGCTTTCTGGTTTCTTCGGAATGGCTGACCTTATCACTTACGATGCTACTTGCATCCGTTTGAGAGAGGCTTCCCTTTCATATTCACTTCCTTCAACGATGTTGAATAAGACACCTTTCGGAGCGCTTTCAGTAACATTCTCCGGTCAGAACCTATTCTACAATGCACCCAACTTCCCTAAGTTTGTTCGTTTCGATCCTGAAACTTCATCACTTGGTGTAAGTAACGTTCGTGGTCTGGAATATCTTTCAGGTCCAACCTCTAGACGTTATGGTGTCAGCGTAAGGGTATCCTTCTAATCAATTAAATTGATCGACATGAAAATGAAAAAAATATTCATCCTCGTACTTTCGGTGAGCCTGTTGGGTTCCTGTACCAAAACGCTTGATGAGCTTTTGGTGAACCCTAACGGACCTACGCCGGAGTCAGCCAACGCTGATCTTTATCTGACTCAGCTACAGCTGAACTTTGCAGGCTTCTTCAATGGAGCTTCCAGCTATGGTATGGAATTGACCCGTATGACCGTAATGTATGGACCAACCTACCAGGCTGCTTATACGCCGACTTCTTTTGACGGACTTTGGTCTACTGCCTATACTGGTGTTTTCAAGCATGCCAATGCTTTGATCCCAGTAGCAGAAAAAGAGAAGAAATGGATCGCTGCCGGTATGGCCAAAACCATGAAGGCTTACACCATGATGACCCTTGTGGACATGTTTGGTGATATTCCATACACAACTGCGAACCTCGGTTCGGAGAATACCAATCCAACCATCGACAAGGGCGCTGACGTTTATACAGCTGCCATCGGTTTGTTGGACCAGGCAATTGCTGATTTCCAGAAGTCAACTGCGTATCCTGGCAACCAAGATCTTTTCTTCCAAGCTGCCAATGCAACTGGTGCGGCTAGGTGGAGAACTACTGCCAAATTGTTGAAGCTCAGGGCTATCAACAACACGCGCCTGGTTGATGGTGGAGCAATTGGTAAGATCAATACTCTTCTCGCTGATGCAGACGTAGTTGCTGCCATGAGCGGAACTGGTAATGATTTCGAATTCAAGTATTCAACAAAGCAAGCTGCTCCTAACAGCCGTCACCCACGCTACAATGGTAACTACTCTGCTGCCGGTTCTGCTGGTGACTATATGGGTGTTTACTTCATGTGGTCTTTGGCTGCCGACAAGGGCAACTTCAATAACACTGAATCAAGGAATACTTCTGATCCAAGGACCAGATATTATTTCTACCGTCAGCAAACCAATAACAACAACGTATCATCGAATACATTGTCTTGTTCTACATTCCCTGTTCCTTCTCACTACTTGCCAGGAATGCCTTTCTGCCAGTTTGAGAATTCATTTGGATTCTGGGGACGTAACCATGGCGACAACTCTGGTATCCCACCAGATGGACCGTACAGAACAACTGTTGGTATCTATCCTTTCGGTGGTGATTTTGATGCTAACCAAGGGTTGAACGTAGGTTTGAACAGGGGTGCTCAAGGTGCCGGTATCCAGCCGATCTGGCAGGCTGCCTTCACCAACTTCGTAGCTGCTGAAGCTGCTCTCGTTGGTGGTTCAGGCAACCCCAGGTCTCTACTGGAAGCAGGTGTGAGAGCCTCTATTTCTAAAGTATTGGGTTATCCAGCTTCTGTTTCAGTTGCCGTACCTTCTACTTTGGTTCCAGATGCTACAAGGATTACTACTTATGTTGATAAAGTTCTGGCACGTTATGACGCAGCTGCTACTGCAGCTGACAGAATGGAAGTTGTTCAGCAGGAGTATTACATCGCTCTTTGGGGTAATGGTCTCGATGCTTATAACAACTACCGTAGAACTGGTAGGCCTGGAAAAATGTCATACACCATTGCACAAGCTGGTGGTGATATGATCCGTTCACACTACTATCCTTCGGTATTGGTTAACCTCAACAAGAACCTTACTCAGAAAACAATTGATAAGAAAGTATTCTGGGATACCAATCCTGCAATCCTCAAATAATCAAGACACATGAAAAAAATCATATCATCCGTTTTTTACACAGCCTTGGTTGCTATAGCCATGAGCTCGTGCCAAAAAGGTGAAGTTGCACAGGATGTCAATTCCCTCAGCATTGGTTCTTATGTGACCCTTGTTAGTGCAGGAAACAACATCATTGATGCTACCAACCTTGCCGGAAGCAAAGTTTCTGCTTCTGTTAAAGAATATGGTTCTGCTCAGGAGAAGCTGATCGTCTATGTGACCAAAGCTCCTCAGACCAATGACAGGACCAAATGGAAAAAAATAAAGGAGTATACCAATAATGGTGGTACTTACAACCTTGAAGTGAATGGTCAGGAAATCGCTACTGCACTGGGTGTAACACCTGGTCCTGGTGAAACCTATATCCTTTACAACCAGGTGGTAACCAAAGATGGCAGGTCTTTCGACGTTGCCAACACACTTCCTGATCTGGCTACAGTTGGTCAGTACAACCTCAAGTTGACATGGAATGCTGTTGTGGTTTGTCCGTTTGTACCCGCTCAGGCTACCGGAACATATTCCGTAACCAAGGATTCTTGGGATGGTTCAATAGGTGAGCAAGTAGATGTTTTGGGTGAAGCTGGAAAGGCAACCCTTACCTACATGTTCGTTTATGCAGCGCCACCAGGAGTTGCTCCGGTTGTGGTTACAGTTAACCCAACTACCGGTGCAGCAACTGTAGCTAAGCAAACATATGGTAGCTATGGTGCAGGTTTCGAAAACTTTACTGCAGAAGGTACAGGTGGATTCTTCTTCTCATGTAAAGGTGATTTCAGCATCAACCTTACCCACAAGCTTCCCAATGGTGCCAACTACGGTACCTACCCTTATGCCATCAAGAAGAACTAATCGTTCTCTCGCATAAAAACAAAAAACCGCTCAGCAATGGGCGGTTTTTTTATTTAGGAAATGGGAAATGGGAAATGGGAAATGGGAGATGGGAAATGGGACTTTTTGGACATTATTTCTCGATTCTCATCTCCTAACTCCTAACTCCTAAATTCAGATCTTGATTTCCTCCTCATTCCCATCAAAGAAATGAAACTCAGTGAGGTGGTAAGCGTTGTTCTCACGGATGGTGAGGTTGAGTTTGTATTTCCAGGCCCATTTACGGCGCTTGGTGATGAACCCCTTGGTCAGATAAGCATAAAGAATGGGGTGAACTGAGATCGCCAGTGTTTTGTGTTTCTGATCACTTAGGTAACTGAGATTCTTTTCAATCTCATCCTCAAGCACAAGTGTTGAAGATATTTTTCCGGTACCCTGGCATGAAGGACATTGTTCCTGAGTATTGATGTTCATCTCCGGTTTCATCCGTTGACGCGTCAATTGCATCAAACCGAATTTGGATATGGGCAATACCGAATGTTTGGCCCTGTCTATCTTCATGAATCCTTCCATGGACTCATGTAATTTCTTTTTGTTCTCAGGAAGCTTCATGTCGATAAAATCGACTACAATAATGCCGCCAATGTCTCTGAGTCGCAATTGTCTTGCAATCTCTTCAGCAGCCTCTAAATTCGTCTGAAGGGCATTCTCTTCCTGATTGCTTCCCACACTCTTGTATCCGCTGTTCACGTCAATTACATGAAGTGCTTCGGTGTGCTCAATGATGAGGTAGGCTCCGCTGGGTAGGTTGACGGTTCTGCCAAAACCTGATTTTACCTGTTTGGTGATGCCCGTATGGTCAAATATGGAGGCACTGCCTGAGTAAAGGCTAACAATCTCTGCTTTATCTGGTGCAATCCTTTGTATGTATGCCTTGGTATCGGCAAATATCTGTTTGTCGTTTACGATGATCTTGTTGAAGTCGGCATTCAGCAAATCCCTCAGTATGCTGTTTGCCTTGGTCTGCTCACTGAGGATCTTTGTTGGAGCTGTTGCACCACTGAGATTTTGCTGGATCTGCTTCCATTTGGCAAACAGATTATTCAGGTCCTCATGCAGTTCAGCGGTATTCTTTCCCTCAGCAGCTGTTCTAACGATAACACCAAAATTTTTTGGCTTGATGGCTTCAGTGATTTTTTGCAGTCTCTTTCTTTCTTCTGCAGAATGGATCTTCCTGGAGACTGCAATGATATCATTGAAAGGCGTGATCACAACATATCTGCCGGGTAGTGAAATTTCACAACTGAGTCGGGGCCCCTTGGCGGCAATGGGTTCCTTCAGGATCTGTACCAGCACGTTGGGTTTTTGTCCCAATACCTCATTGACCTTGCCTGTCTTGACTATCTCAGCTTCAACTGTGAAGTTGGCAAAATCCTGCTGACTTTGCACGGGGGTGTTGATGGAGATGTTGGTGAACTTGAGTAAAGATTTTGCGTAAGGGCTCAAGTCGGTATAATGCAAGAAGGCGTCTTTTTCAAAACCGACATCCACAAAGGCTGCATTCAATCCCGGTATGAGTTTCTTCACCTTGCCCAAATAGAGGTCACCAACAGCGAAACTGGCATCAGCTTTCTCATTGTGAAGCTCTACCAGTTTCTTGTCTTCCAACAGGGCGATCTGTACGCCCTGGGCATTGGCGTTTATGACAAGTTCTTTGTTCAATCCTACGCAGGGGTTACATGAAGCATGAAAACACAGCAGAACAGGTGTTCAGTGTGTTTCAGGCAAATGCATGAATAAAATGAAGGAAGTGATTACTTCTTACCCTTTTTGTGACGGTTCTTTCTCAACCTCTTTTTGCGTTTGTGCGTAGCGATCTTATGACGTTTTCTTTTTTTACCACAAGGCATAGCCAGTCAGTTTAATTGTTTAAAAAATTATTTCAGTGATTTTATCTTTTCTTCCAGTGCCTTTATGAGCTCCGGATTTTTTACATCTTTTAGTCCCTTACCATACCACACAATTGCCTCTTTCTTATTTCCACTCTTTTCATACAACTCAGCAAGGAGAAAAATAGCTTCGGTATTGGAAGGGTCTAGTTCAAAAACCTTTTTGAACCGCTCTATGGCCTTATCCGTTTGACCGGAAACCATTCCTCCATACCCCAACATGAATTGCGCGAATACATTTTCAGGGTTTCTTTCTGCCACTTCCCTGATCTTCAGGATACCTTCCATAGGTGCTCCTGATGCTCCAAAAAAGTAGGTACTTCCCCAGCCGATCAGGGTTGAGTCGTTCTTAGGATCCAATTTTAAGGATCTGCTGAACAGGTCATTTGCCTGATTGGCCATCCATGTTTTCAGTCCAACATCACTGGTTCCTCTCAACTCTTCCAGCATGGAGTGGGCGGCAAAGTTGAGGTTTTTTTCAGAATTTTCCAATTTAGCCTTCTCTGAAACGTAATATATATAAGGGATGAAACTTCTTGCACTGTCGCGCCAGAAATCTGATAGAAGCTGAAAATTCATCTTTTTTTGTGTAACAAGATCACCCCTAGAAATTGCATCCTCAAGAGAGGTCAGGTAAGCAGACTGACTTGGGGTTAATCCTTTTTTTTGTTCGATCAGGAAAGCATTGATATCGAACGTGTTAGTGGGTGCAGCAGCCTGACCATGATCTTCATGATCTTTATGGGGAGGTGTGAATTGCCCCAGCGAAAACACAACCAACAGCAGCACAGCGGCGGTGATCACAACGATCCATTGCTGTTTTTTCAACATGTAAAGATATTTAGGACGCAAAGGTAGGTGGCTTAAGCCATTTCATCAGCACCTTCGTCCTTGATTACGGTACCGATTTCCAGTTTTTTTACATCCTGCATGAATTCTTTGGCAGGCTTGAATGCTGGAATGAAGTGCTCAGGGATGTGAACTGCAGTATTGCGTTTGATGTTTCTGCCGATCTTGGCTGCTCTCTTTTTCGTAATAAAAGACCCGAAACCTCTTACGTAGATGTTTTCACCCTTGGCCAGTGTGGTTTTGATCTCCTTGAACATGGTCTCAAGGGTAACCAATACATCAACCTTGGGTATATTGGTCTTTTCAGCAATTTTGTTGATCAAGTCAGCCTTTCTCATTTTTTTGGTTTTTAAAAGTTATCGATCTTTATCCGGCTATGATTCCGGTCGACACCTCAAAACTCATTCGTAATCAGCGGAATAGACATTATAACGCGTCATACTGTATAAAATTGCACATATTTTTGCTATTTTCCAAAAAAAAACGGCATAAGTGGTTGAAAAACAACTGAAAAAGTGGTTTTCCGGACGTTTGTTGGACTGGCATGCCACACATAATACCCGTTCCATGCCCTGGAAGGGGATCAAGGATCCCTATCGGATCTGGTTGAGTGAAGTGATCCTGCAGCAGACCCGTGTACAGCAGGGGCTGGCTTATTATCAACGGTTTACAGAAAGGTTTTCAGATGTACATGCTCTTGCAAAAGCCGATGAAAAAGAAGTTTTTAAACTTTGGGAAGGTTTGGGGTACTATTCCCGCTGTCGTAACCTCATTCATACGGCAAAGTTCGTTTCAGTAGAACTTAAAGGAGCCTTTCCGAAAACAGAGGAGGGCTTACTAGCCCTCAAAGGAGTAGGAAAGTATACCGCTGCGGCCATTGGATCTTTTGCCTTTGGTCTGCCACTAGCAGTAGTAGATGGCAATGTCATGAGAGTCCTATCCAGATTTTTAGGAATCACGGACCCAATCGATCAGCCATTTGGGAAAAAGCGATTTGAACAGCTCGCAGATGAGCTTTTGGGAACGTCAGATCCTGCGCTTTACAATCAGGCGATCATGGATCTGGGGGCAACAATCTGCAAACCCCAAAATCCAGATTGTGCGGCTTGTCCTCTCTCCAAAAAATGTTTTGCACTTGCCAAAACTATGCAGGGTCAGTTTCCTGTGAAGGCAAAAAAGATGCTTGTTACCAATCGATTCATGTACTATTTGTTGCTGCAGTCGGGGCAGTCATTTGCCATCAGGCAAAGAAAAGGGAAGGATATCTGGCAAGATCTGCATGAGTTCATTCTCATGGAAAAGGATGAACCTCTTGAAGAAGATGTTTTGAAAAGACTTTCTGAATGGGATATTGTTGCTTCCGGTGAAAAACTGATCAGTATCTCAACGCTGCTCAAACACCAGCTCACGCATCAAAAGATAAGTTGCAGATTTGTGCACATCCGAATTGATAAGAGAATAAGTATCAATGGATATGAATGGGTAACTCAGCAAAAAATCAAGTCATTGGCTTTTCCAAGGTTGATATCCCGGTATCTTGACAGTCATTTTCTGTAATTTCGAATCATGGTAGTATTGGGCATTCTGCTGTTGGTATCCATTTTGATGCTTTTCATGAACTCAGGAGCAGAGATTGCTTTTTTTTCTCTCGATTTTAAGGAGCTCAAGAACCTTAAAATGAAGGAGTATCCTTCGTCTGATAAGATCCTGAGGCTTTTGCAGGAACCGAAGTCGTTACTGTCGTCAATGCTGGTGGGCAATATGCTATTCAGGGTACTTGTCATCCTGCTGTGCAACTATCTGATCACAGATGCGATGTTCCCATCTTTGTCAGGGGTATTGCTTTTCTCATTACGATTGATCATCGCCATTTTATTGCTCATCATTTTCGGAGAATTTTTGCCCAAGGCATGGGCTTCCAATAACCCTATCCGTTTTGCTTTTTATTCTTCATTTTTTGTTCAGCTGAACCATGCAATGTTTGGAAAAATTGGCACATGGTTTTCGTCCATTGCAGACAAAATAGAAAAAGTATTGGGAAGAAAAGACGACCTGAACAGCAGATTAGAGCAGATTGATCAGGCCATCTCACTCAACGGAGAACAAGGGGCAACTGAGGAAGAAAAAAATATTCTGAAAGGCATTGCCCAATTTGGTAACATCACGGTGCGCAGGGCCATGAGAAGCAGGCTTGATGTTCAGGGAATTGAAGCGGGCATTGACTTTGAAACCCTGAAGCGACAGGTGGCCGAACAGGAATATTCAAGATTTCCAGTATTCAGGGATAACCTCGATACTATAGTAGGGATACTGCATACCAAAGACCTTTTGCCTCATCTTGATAAAGGGAATGATTTCGACTGGAGTGTATTGGTTAGACAGGCTTTCTTTATTCATGAGCAAATGCTGGTGGAAGATCTCCTCAAGACTTTTCAAAGCAAACGAACCCATATTGCTGTTGTTGTAGATGAATTTGGTGGTACAGATGGAATCATCACCATGGAAGATATTCTGGAAGAGATTGTTGGTGAGATAAGGGATGAGTACGATGATGAAGAACAGGTCAATATCCGCGTGGATGAAAACAATTATATTTTTGAAGGGAGATTGATGATCAATGAGGCCTGTAAGATCATGAACCTTCCTTCAAGGGTTTTTGATCCCATCAGAGGGGAGAGTGAAACGGTTGCGGGTCTGGTACTCGAGCTGGCAGGTGAAATACCAAAGATTCAGCAGGTCCTGATCGCTCAGGATTTCAGTTTCACGGTTCTTGAAGTAATTCAGAACCGCATTCAAAAAATCAAGATCACCATCACACCATCACAATCATGATGCAAAAGCTAATCATATCAATCAAATCTACCTTATTCACTGCAATCAGTCTGATCTTACTTTCTTGCAACAGCAATTTCACTCCCAAACCAAAAAGTTATTTCAAGATCGATCTTCCCACGCATGCCTATCAACGATTTGAAGAACCCGGGTTCCCCTATAGCTTCGAATATCCTGTATATGCCGTAGTTTCCAAAGAGGCAGACACCACTGGAAACAATCCTTACTGGATCAACATCGACTTCAATGATTTCAAGGGCAGGATTTACCTGAGTTATAAATCCATCAACGGAAAGTCTGTTTATAAAGTAAAAGACGGTAATGGTTATCGCGATTCCATAGTGGTGAATAATTTTGAAAATTTACGTGAAGAGGCATACAAAATGACTTACAAGCACACCATCAAGGCCAGTGGTATTGTTGATTCTTTTTTTACCGGACCTGCAGGTTCAGGAGTTTATTTCTATGTTGCGGGTGAAGCAGCTACTTCAAAACAGTTTTATGTAAGTGACAGCAGTAAACATTTTTTGAGAGGAGCCTTGTATTTTGATGCTTCCCCCAACGAAGATTCTCTTGCTGTTGTGAGTAACTTCCTTGAATCGGACATCCGGCACATGCTCAAAACGCTGACTTGGAAATAGCGGCCTAAGCTATCGCTGAAGCAACCTTCAACATCTCTTTTCTGATCTCATCATTGCAAAGATTTCCAATGCTGCCTTCATGGGTATGGTGCAATCCCTTAAGGGCATCAAAATGGAAAGTGCCTGCTTCTATGGATTCTCCAACTTGTTTATAGGCATCCCGGAAGGGAATGCCCTGGTTGACAAGTTCATTTACTTTTTCTACACTAAAGAGATATTGGTATTTGGGGTCATTTAAAATGTCAGCGTTTACGCTGATGTTGGATAGCATTAGTTTCATCATATCCATACAAGATCTGAGTGCTTCGATGGCAGGGAACAAGATCTCTTTGGTCAACTGCATGTCGCGGTGGTATCCGGAAGGTAAATTATTGATCAGTAAGGTGAGTTCGTTCGGAGTGGCTTGTATCCTGTTGCATTTGGCCCTGATCAATTCAAATACATCTGGATTTTTTTTGTGGGGCATGATGCTGCTTCCGGTAGTAAGCTCATCAGGGAAATGAATGAATCTGAAATTCTGGTTCATGTACAGGCAACAGTCCATTGATAATCTCGACAAGGTTGCTGCGAAAGAGGAGAGTGCCATGGCCACCATTTTTTCTGTTTTGCCCCGACTCATTTGCGCGTAAACGGAATTGAAGTTGAGGCTCTGAAAACCAAGCAACGCTGTTGTTCTTTTTCTGCTGAGAGGGAAGGAAGAACCATATCCGGCTCCGCTGCCCAGTGGGTTCTTGTTTGTTACCCGATAGGCTGCTGATAAAAATTCCATATCATCCACTAAACTTTCTGCGTAAGCACCCAGCCAGAGTCCAACAGATGAAGGCATTGCAATTTGAAGATGGGTATATCCGGGAAGCAAAGTGTTTTTGTGTGCTTCGCTTGTTTCAACCAGCAATTCAAACAAAGAAAGTACATCGCTTTTAATTTTACTGATGGCAGTACGGAGATATAGTTTGATATCCAATGCTACCTGATCATTTCTGCTTCTGCCGGTATGAATCATTTTCCCAATCTGTCCAATCCTTTCTGTGAGCATGAATTCTATCTGTGAATGAATGTCTTCAGCTGAATTGTCGATCTTGAAATCTCCGACATTTATTTCCTCCAGAATTTTTTTCAGTTCTATTACGGCTGATTCAGCATCTGCTTTTGACATCAATCCCTGTTCACCCAGCATGGTCACATGTGCAATCGATCCCTGAACATCATGGGAGGCCATGAGCAGATCGAATTCACGGTCGTTGCCAACGGTGAATTTTTCAATTTGCTCAGCAGTATTCGTTTTATCCTTGCTCCAGAGTTTCATCTTGTTTGGTTTGTTGCGTTGAACAGTGCTGCAGTCTTTTCCAACAGATCAATGTATCCATTGATACCGGCTGCGATCTCGCTTTTGTAAATATACTCATCTGCAGTATGACTTCTGGCAGAATCACCGGGACCAATCTTCAATGCAGGGAAAGGAATCAGGGCCTTGTCGCTGGTCGTCGGAGAGCCATAATGGGGGAGTCCCAAAGACTTTCCTGCCGCAACAATAGGATGATCCAACGCAATCATGGTAGATTTCAAACGAAAGCTCCTGGGATTGATCTCGCTCTTCAGCACACTGCGGAAATTTGACAATATCTCTTCAAAACTGTAACATTCATTAACCCGAACATCGATCACAAACCTGCATGAGGCCGGGATTACATTATGTGCCTTGTTTTCTGTTTCTATTACGGTTACATTGGCTCTCGTTTCACCAGTAAGTTCAGAAATCTTATCAAACTTGAATTGTTCAATGGTTTGAATATCCTGCAAAGCAATGCTGATTGCATTGATGCCTTCCTTTCTCGCGGCATGTCCGGATTTTCCCTGGGCAACCGCATCCAGCACCAGCAATCCTCTTTCCGCGACTGCCATTTCCATTTTGGTGGGTTCTCCAACCAAAGCACCCATGATCTCAGATCCTTGTAATGTTTTATTGAATTGCTCATCCTTGATCAATAATTCAATCCCATTCTTGCCGGAGATTTCTTCTTCGGCAGTAGCAGCAAGGATCAGGTTGAAGGGTAATCCTTCTTCATGATAAAAATGAATAAAAGTTGCAATCAAGGAAACCAATGGTCCACCAGCATCGTTGCTGCCCAGTCCGATGATCTTGTCATCGATCTCAACCGCTTCAAACGGATCAGCTGTATAACCTGCAGCAGGCTTTACTGTATCATGATGCGAGTTGAGCAGAATGGTATTTTTGTTAGGATCAAAGTGTTTGTTGAATGCATAAACATTGTTCAGCAAACGATTTGTGATCACTATTTTTTCTCTTAGAAATTTTTCAATAAGATCCGCTACTTCTTTTTCTTCCTCACTGAAGGAAGGGATGCTGATCATTGTTTTTAGCAATGTGATGGAATCTTGTATGATTATATTTCTATCTGACATTTTTATTGTTTTACGGTCAGCTGATCACTGTTCCGCTTTTTCCTTCCAACAATTCATCCAATTGGGTGGCATCTCCAATGATTACCTTGCTCACTCCGGCTTTGATGGCCTCAAAGGCATTGTCGAGTTTGGGTATCATCCCTGCGAAGATGGCCTGCTCTGATTTCAATTTTGAATAGAGCGACTGATCTATTTCCCCGATGACACTGTTTTCATCCTGAACGTCTCTCAGTACACCTTTCTTTTCGAAAGAGTAAACCAGTGTGGTGGATGCCTTTTGTGCCATGGCCTTTGCTATTTCCTGAGCAATGGTATCTGCGTTGGTATTGAGCAATTGTCCGCTTTCATCTTGTGTGATGGGTGCCATCACCACTGCGAGGCCATTGTTGAGCAATGAAAAAAGGACATCCGCGTCTACACTATCCACATCACCCACGAATCCGAAATCGATTGAAGGGTGATTCCTTTTGTGTGCTCTGATGCTTTGGCCATCAGCACCACAGATCCCTATAGAGTTGCATTGGAGTGCATTGAGTTTTGCTACGATCTGTTTGTTGATCAAACCGGCATAGACCATGGTCACGATCCGGAGAGTTTCTGCATCGGTGATCCTTCTACCATCTACCATTTGCTGGGGTATGGAGAGGTCTCCAGCCAGTTTGGTAGCCAGTTTGCCACCGCCATGAACAAGGATTTTTTGTCCTGGTAACTTGGCGAATGAGGAAAGAAAAGCGTTCAGCTTCACATCATCATCGATGATGTTTCCGCCAACCTTGATTATGGTAAT
>JBKCOY010000046.1:0-4165 GCA_046309555.1 Chitinophagia bacterium | reverse complement strand
TCATCAACGCCCGAGATGAGGCATATTGAGGTCTTCTCCCATGAAAATTGATTAACTTGTAGCCAGATATTCCTAATATGCCCACAAAGCCATTCATCAGCTCCGGCATCAATTATGAGACGCTGGAGGAAACACTGGATGTTAAACCAGCTTCCACCAGGCTAACCATTGCTATCCCCAGGGAAACGGCTTTTCAGGAGAACAGGATCGCCCTGACACCTGATGCAGTTGGTGTGCTGGTCAACAATGGCCATACTGTTGCAGTTGAGCATAAGGCGGGTGAAGGATCTCATTTTTCAGATAAAGATTATACAGAAGCCGGAGCAATTCTCTTGCATGATAAAAAAGAGATCTTTAGGTCTGAACTGATCGTTAAATCTGCCCCTGTTTCAGATGACGAACTGCCTTTGTTGTCTGTTGGACAAACCATCATTTCACCGATACATCTTCCGGTGATGAAAACTCATATTCTCGAGAGGATGATGGACAGAAAAGTGACGGCACTTTCGTTTGAGAATTTGAAAGATGAATCGGGACACAATCCTATCGTTCGCAGCATGAGTGAGATAGCGGGTTCTGCCGTCATGTTGATTGCCGGGCAATACCTGAGCAGTGCCAACAATGGCAAGGGTGCTTTACTAGGTGGTATTGCCGGAATTCCGCCGACCAAGGTTATCATCATCGGTGCCGGTATCGTGGGTGAATATGCAGCGAGAACCGCGTTGGCAATGGGGGCAAGTGTAAAGGTTTTTGACAACAATATTTATAAATTAAAGCGCCTCCAAAACAACATTGGTGTCAGGTTGTGGACTTCTGTGCTGGAACCCAAGATCCTTGCCAAACAACTCAAAACGTGCGATGTAGCTGTTGGAGCGCTTACTTCTCATGGCGGCAGAACTCCAATCGTTGTTACAGAAGAAATGGTGGCCATGATGAGACCAGGAAGTGTTATTGTAGATGTTAGCATAGACAGGGGTGGATGCTTTGAAACTTCGGAAGTAACCTCACATGAAAAACCGGTAGTGAACAAGTATGGTGTCATTCATTACGGAGTGCCCAATATTCCATCCGGATTTGCCCGAACAGCTTCTCAGGCCATCAGCAATGTTCTGATGCCACTGCTGATGACCATTGGTGATGAAGGTGGATTGGAAAAGCTGGTATGGCACCAGCTTAACATCAGAAATGGTATATATCTTTTCAAAGGGTCATTGACCAATTTTCATTTGAGTCAGCGCTTCAATCTTAAATATACTGACCTCAACCTGCTGATAGCAAGTCAGCGCTAAACATTCCCACAATAATGAAAGCGATCATTCCCGTTGCTGGGGCAGGCACCAAACTCAGGCCACATACCTATACTCAGCCAAAAGCACTGATACCTTTGGCAGGGAAAACCATATTGGGTATCATCATTGATCAATTGTCACAGGCCGGCGTAAAGGAGTTCTTACTGGTAGTTGGCTATTTGGGGGATAAAATAGCAGATTATGCCGTGGCCAATTATCCTGACCTGGCAATTACCATCATTCAACAACAGGAGAGAAGAGGATTGGGGCATGCTGTATTTCTTTGCAAGGAGCATGTTGGAAATGATGAAGTTGTGATTGTGCTGGGCGATACCATTTGCGAATACAATGTTTCAGAGTTGATGGGTCAGAATGGATCAGTGCTCTGTGTTAAAAAAGTAGATGATCCCAGGGATTTTGGTGTTGCGGAAACAGACGAAAATGGACATGTAAGCAGATTGATCGAAAAGCCTCAAATTCCCAGAACCAACAATGCACTTGTTGGTATCTATAAAATCAAAGAAACATCACTTCTGTTTCAGTGTCTTGAAACTGGCATTACCGATGCAGTTTTTTCAGGTGATGAGTTGGGTCTGACATCAGCACTGGATTGCATGGTTTCCCAGGGTGCAACTTTCACTACACAGAAAGTGTCCAATTGGTTTGACTGTGGTAAAAAAGAAACCCTGCTTGAAAGCAACGCCACACTGCTCAAAAAATGGGGTGGAACCATTGCTGATCAGGATTCTTTTGAGAACACTATCATCATTCCTCCTGTCAGCATTGCCATGGGTTGTGAAATCAAAAATTCAATCATCGGACCAAACGTTTCCATTGGAGAGAGAACGATCATTGAATATTCTATTGTACGGGATTCCATCATCGGAGCATTTTCCAAACTCTATGATGTTGTATTGAATGACTCGCTTATCGGTTCAGACACAGAAATCAAGGGAGAAACACGCACGCTGAATATCGGAGACAATACTGAGATTGATCTGGGATAAATTTAGCTGATCTTACCCACCATGTCTGCCGGGATCACCCAGGCATCGAACTCTTCTTCCGTAAGATATCCAAGCTTAACAGCCATTTGTTTGAGCGTTGTTCCTTCTTTGTGTGCCTTCTGTGCAATTTCAGCAGACTTGTAATATCCAATTTTAGTATTGAGTGCAGTAACCAACATCAGCGAGTTATTGAGGTGTTTATCGATATTGTCGTACAGTGGCTCAATTCCCACTGCGCATTTGTTGTTGAAGCTTACACAACCTTCTCCGATCAGCCGTGCACTGTGCAGAAAGTTATAGATCATCATCGGTTTGAAAACATTCAATTCGAAATGCCCTGTTGCGCCACCTATATTGATGGCAACATCATTGCCCATGACCTGTGCAGCAATCATTGTCAATGCCTCACATTGCGTTGGATTTACTTTGCCTGGCATGATGGAGGAACCAGGTTCGTTATCTGGGATGAAGATCTCACCGATACCACTTCTTGGACCGGATGACAGCATCCTGATGTCATTTGCGATCTTCATGAGGCTTACGGCAACGGTCTTCAATGCGCCGTGTGCTTCTACTATGGCATCATGTGCTGCCAAGGCCTCAAATTTATTTTCTGCGGTTACAAATGGAAGCCCGGTAAGTGTTGCTATATGTTTTGCAACATTTTCAGCATAATTGTCTGGAGTATTGATGCCTGTACCAACGGCAGTTCCACCCAAAGCCAGTTCTGAAAGATGCGACAAGCAGTTTCTGATCGCTTTCAATCCATGATCCAGCTGTGAGACATATCCGCTGAATTCCTGACCCACAGTTAAGGGCGTGGCATCCATGAAATGGGTCCGTCCAATCTTCACCACATGCATGAATGCATCACTTTTGGATTTCAAAGTATCCCTGAGTATTTCAATTCCCGGAATAGTAACTTCCATCAGCATTTTGTAAGCTGCAATGTGCATGGCTGTGGGGAAAGTATCGTTGGAAGATTGGGATTTGTTTACGTCGTCATTAGGGTGGAGGAATTTGTCTTTATCAGCCAGCGATCCGCCTTTGATAACATGACCACGGTAAGCAACCACTTCGTTCACATTCATGTTGCTTTGTGTACCACTTCCGGTTTGCCACACCACGAGAGGAAAAAACTCGTCCAGTTTTCCCTCCAGAATCTCATCGCAAACCTGCCCAATGAGCATTGCTTTTTCTTCAGAAAGCACCCCAGCTTCATGATTGGTTATGGCTGCAGCTTTTTTCAGGTAGGCAAAGGCTCTGATGATCTCTTTGGGCATTTTGTTGATATCCTGAGCGATCCTGAAGTTATCAATGCTGCGTTGGGTCTGAGCACCAAAATAGGCTAAAGCCGGAACATGCACTTCACCCATTGTGTCTTTTTC
Organism: Chitinophagia bacterium; assembly: GCA_046309555.1. GTDB lineage: Bacteria > Bacteroidota > Bacteroidia > Chitinophagales > Chitinophagaceae > Pollutibacter. The sequence goes on along the minus strand of JBKCOY010000046.1, from coordinate 481 downwards.
TATCCTGTATTCCATGTGATGATATTGAGGTTGCAAATTTATTCAAAAGTTGCGATGGGAACCAACCCATTCTTTGATGTAATCAGCGATTATGCCTGATGCCGTTCCAGGTGGGAACAACCTGCCTACACCTAAGTCTTCTAATATTTTCCTTTCTTTTTCGGGTATGATACCTCCACCTGTCAGTAAAACATCATGCATGCCCTTCTCTTTCATGAGGTTGATGATCCTTGGAAATACAGTCATGTGAGCTCCGGAAAGAATACTGATGCCAATGGCATCTACATCCTCCTGCAAGGCAGTATTGACAACCATGTCAGGTGTTTGTCTGAGTCCGGTATAGATCACTTCCATTCCGGCATCTCTCAATGAAGTGGCAATCACTTTTGCACCACGGTCGTGCCCATCGAGTCCAACTTTTGCAATCAGAATCCTGACAGGTCTTTGTTTGATGGTGCTCATGAGTAATCAGGAATTGATG
>JBKCOY010000045.1:0-4495 GCA_046309555.1 Chitinophagia bacterium | reverse complement strand
CAGTTCACGATAATCTCGGGTGGTGAAAATATCCTTGCCCCACTTCTCTTTGGCCGCCTCGAGCCTGCCGGTGTAGAGATCGCAAGCTGCTACCATTTCAACACCTGGAACTTTCAACGCAGTATCCGTATCAAAGTGTCCGATGATGCCGGCACCAATGAGTCCGATACGGATCCGGTCGTTGGCGCTCACCTTGATGGAGGAGCGTAATATTTCAGGTTGTATGTGATCTCCGGCTTGTACTGTTGAACCCACTGCTATGGAGGCAACGGAGGCGCCCATGTTCCGGATGAATTGTCTTCTGTTCTTTTGCATCACCCAATTTAATTAATTTTATCCTCAGATGTACAATGAACTGCAACTTGACAATCCGGTATGGTTTTCTCTCTCCAACAAAGAATCCCGTTTTAATGCTGGTAATGATCAGGTGAAATTCTTTTATCAGGATGTAGCCCCTTTCCTTGCTGCCCAACATTGGGATGATGCTGACCATAAGATGATGCAGGAGATCCTGCCGGGGGACCAAAAATTTTATATACTGAAGCCGGGGGAAATTCAATTGCCGCAAGGGTTTGATGTGATCTATACCACTCCCATCTATCAGATGGTATGCCATCGGTTTCAGCCTTACCTGCAGAAAAATATTGCGGTGACGCCCTTGGAGAGAAAAAATGTACCCGCCATGATCGATCTTGCCTGGCGCACCAAACCGGGGCCTTATCTGGAAAGAACGATAGAGTTTGGTCCTTATATCAGCATTCAGGAAAATGGTTTGATTGCTTCCATGGCAGGCGAGCGTATGCATTTGGAGGGGATGACAGAAGTCAGTGCCGTTTGTACGGAACCCGAACATCTTGGAAAAGGATATGCCTCTCATCTCATGAGTATCATCTGTGAACAGATCATAGCTAGAGGGGAGACGCCTTATTTGCATGTGCGTGCCGATAATGATAGGGCCATCAAAGCGTATGAGCGATTGGGGTTTTCGATCAGGAGTGACGTATTTTTTTCCATCATTCAAAAAAGTCCAATATCATCAACATGAACACTCATCATTTTGATGTAATCGTTTTGGGAGTGGGCTCACTGGGATCTTCCACCTGCTATCACCTTGCCAAAAGAGGAGTGCGCGTATTGGGATTGGATCAGTTTGAAGTTCCACATGAGCAAGGATCTCATGGAGGCCAATCGCGCATCATCCGAAAAGCATACTTCGAACATCCAGATTATGTTCCGCTATTAGAACGTGCGTATACACTTTGGAAATCGCTGCAAGATGAGACAGGCGAGCAAGTGTATTTTCGAACAGGATTGCTTTATTTGGGCGATCAAGGGAATAACCTTATCTCAGGTGTGAGAGCATCTTCATCAGTTTATGATATTGATGTAATTGAAAAGAACAGGCAGGAGTTTGAAACGGATCATCCTCAGTTTCAATTGCCTGATCATTATACAACTCTTCTTGAGCCCGATGCAGGATTATTGCTTCCAGAAAAAGCGATACGACTTTATGTGCGTCAGGCAATGCATCATGGTGCAACCATCCGATCCAGTCAGAAGGTAATTTCCTGGAAGCAGACAGATGAAGGAGTTATTGTTGTGACAGAAAGTGAAACCTTTACCGCAAATAAGCTGGTGATCACGGCAGGGCCGTGGGCAGGAAAATTGATTGAGGGTTTTGAAGATCATTTGGTGGTATCGCGTCAGGTGATGGCGTGGGTGATGCCTAAAGACAAGTCAGCTTTTGTAGTAGAAAAATTTCCATGCTGGACCCTTGCCGATGAAGAACATGATAGTATATTCTATGGATTTCCCATGCTGTCTGGATCAGGATTTGAAGGGCCTATTGGTTTAAAACTGGCACATCATGCGCAGGGTAAACCCACTGATCCCGACGGCATAGACATGCCTCCAAATGCAGATGACGAAAAACTCATCATTGATTTTCTTCATCAATTCATGCCCGATGCATACGATCATACAATCGCGATGAAAACATGTCGCTATACCAATTCAAAAGATGAAAACTTTGTTCTTGACCATTTGCCAGGGTATGATAAAGTTTTTGTTGCTACCGGTTGTAGTGGGCATGCATTCAAATTCAGTTCAGTGATCGGTGAGATCATGGCTGATCTTGCCATGCATGGCAAAAGCCCATTACCCATTGGTTTTCTGAATGCTTCAAGATTGAAAAAAAATTAATCAGGCTGCCTTGTGTCTGAAGCTGCAGAAAGTGAAATTCTGTTCTGTCTTGAAGGGTGTGATGTGATTGACATTGACGCATTTGATCTTCTCAAAACCATTCATGAACATTGCAGTCAGTTCTTCATCTGAATATTGTTTGATGGAAAGCCCGCTGCACTTTGTAGGGCCATCAGGAGAAAAAGTTCCAACAATCATATAACCATCCACTGCATTTCTCACCAGCGAGAGATATTCCATGACCTCTTGCTTTTCCGTGAGGAAGTGAAATGCTGCCCTGTCGTGCCAGAGCGCGTATTTTACCTCTGGCTTGAATGAGCGAATATCAGTAACAACCCACTTCACCAACGCGGCTTTATCACCCAATCTTTTTTTTGCTTTTTCCAGACTTGCTGCTGAAATATCCAGAACGGTGATATCCGTAAATCCCTCTGCCAATAAATGATCCACCAGTTTACTATCACCGCCTCCAATGTCGATGATGCTGGCCGACTTTGATAATCCGAATGAATGAATAAAATCCAAAGAGGTTTGCGGGATATCCTGTGTCCAGCTCACCTCATGCGGCTGCTTGGTTTCATATACTTTTTCCCAATGTTCCTTCAGTATGTTTTCCATCCTACAAAACTCATGGTTAAGTAATGATTAAATGGTGATTTTGGTCACAAACAAAAGTTACGAAGATTTTTCATTTCAAAATTCTTTCTAACATGGGAGAAAGATCTTTGGCCCATTTCAAGTACTCCATTCCGGAAGGGTGTAATCCATCTGCAGCAATCAACTCGCGTTGCGTTCTGCCCAGCCGGGTGGAAGGGGTGATGTCCAGGTAGGGACATCCATACAGGGCAGTCTCTTCTTTGTTGATCATGTTGAAGGCGTCCAGTTCTTTTCGAATCCTTACTGTATCAGCAAACTGACTATAAGGGGTAACACTGTAATCGGGTATGGAGATAACAATGACATTTTCTTTTTTACCATTGGCCAGACTGATGGCTTTGCCCAAAGCATCCCTGAATCTTTTGCGGTATACACTGCTGTCAACGCCCTGATATTGATCATTGACGCCAATCAGCAAGCTTACAACCGTATGATTGACAGGTTTCCTTTCTGCGATGGCATTCATCAGATCATTGGTGGTCCAACCCGTAGTTGCGATATACCGAAGTGTATCAATCTTGATCCCGCTTTCTTTCAACTTCGCTACTGTTTGTGCAGGATAGCGGTCTGATTGCGGCACCCCCTGCCCGATGGTATAGGAATCTCCCAGTGCCAGCCAGGTATTGATGGTAACAGGTGTTGGCGGTGCAGGAGGGTTGGGCACAAAGGGTTCTGAAAGAATCTGCTCATCCTTTTCGCATGACAATAAAAAAATCAGTAGAACAAGGCTGATGCTTCGGATCATTATGAATTATCTTCACTTCAAATCTATTATATCATGAAGTTGAGGCAATGGACTGTTTATTTTTTTCTTTTGCTGGGTGCCTGCAAAAGCAAAGAGGTTAAACAGGATGTTTCTGAATCCCTGACAAATGTGAAGGCGGGTTCACTTTCTTGCAGCAAGGGCTTTGTCGCCAACGACAGTATGGCTTATGTTGAAGGTGGAGGAGCCGCTTTTGATAGTACAATCCTTTACCCAGCAACAAATGTGAAAGTACCTGCAGGGATGGTCCTGATCCCCGGCGGTGAATTCAGCATGGGAGGGGTTGATCCTACCCGTATGCAGGGTGGTGGTAAGGAAGGGATGAATGATGCCAGACCTATTCATCGGGTGAAGATCAGTCCCTTTTTGATGGATGAAACCGAAGTGACGAATGACCAATTTGCTGCTTTCGTGAAAACAACCGGCTACGTGACTTTAGCAGAAAAAAAACCCACCCGTGAGGAGTTTCCTGATGTGCCTGAGGAAGATCTGGTGGCAGGGTCTATCGTTTTCACGCCAACTTCCGGCAAGGTGCCCCTTAACAATTATCTGCAATGGTGGCGCTATGAGAGAGGAGCCGATTGGCGGCATCCGCTTGGAAAGGGAAGTGATATCCGCGGGAAGGGCAATCATCCTGTTGTGCATCTATCCTGGGAAGATGCCATGGCCTATGCAAAATGGGCAGGCAAGCGATTGCCGACAGAGGCAGAATGGGAGTTTGCAGCAAGGGGTGGGCAGGCAGGTGATGTCTATGCGTGGGGCAATACCTATAAAAAAAATGGCAAATACATGGCCAATACTTTTCAGGGATCTTTTCCTGATCGTGATGCCGGAGAAGATGGATACACGGGAATCGCTCCAGTGAAACAATTT
>JBKCOY010000044.1:0-21867 GCA_046309555.1 Chitinophagia bacterium | reverse complement strand
GAATGCATATCAAGGTGATTCGTAGGTTCGTCCAGCATCAGAAAATTGGATTTGCTGATGATGGTCTTGGCCAAGGCTACACGGGCTTTTTCACCACCACTTAGTACCCTGATCTTTTTATCGACATCATCACCGCTGAACAGGAAACATCCCAACACTGTTCTCAATTCCATATCGGTCTTCTTACTGCCCGCCGTCTGCAATTCTTCCAATACGTTATAGTCAAGGTGTAAGGATTCAAGCTGATGCTGGGCATAAAAACTTTCCTCTACATTATGTCCCCATACCCGATCTCCATCAAAAGTCTCCCTTCCACCAATGATGCGCAGAAGTGTGGACTTGCCTTTGCCATTGGCCCCGATCAGGGCGATTTTATCACCTCTTTCGATCTCTCCGTCTGCAAGGTTGGTGATCTCAATAGGTCCGAAATATTTGGATACATTTTTTAATGTACAAATGATCTTTCCCGGAATTTTGTCAACATTGAAGTTCATCCTAATATTGGGTCTTTCAATGCTGGCTTCTTCTACACGTTCTATTTTATCCAATCGCTTCTGTACACTTTGTGCCTGCGCAGCCTTGGAAGCCTTGGCTTTGAATCTTTCAATGAATCTTTCCTGCTGCCTTATGAAATCCTGCTGGTTCTCAAATGCTCTTTGTTGTAAATCCAGCCGAACCAACTTTTCCTTCTCATAAAAAGTATAGTTGCCAGAATAGATATGCAGTTTTCGCTGGTACAATTCAACGATCTTGTTCACCATCCGATCCAGGAAAAACTTGTCATGGCTCACAATAACTACTGCTCCCTGATAGTGGATCAGGTATTTTTCCAGCCATTCAATCGAAGGAAGATCCAGGTGGTTTGTCGGTTCATCAAGCATCAACAGGTCTGGCTGCATCAGGATCATCTTGGCCAGGAGCACACGCATCCTCCAACCACCACTGAATTCTTTATAGGGCCTCGAAAGATCAGCCTGACTGAATCCCAGTCCATGCAATACATCCTCTGTTTTATGATCGATATTGTATCCATCCAGCACATCCATTTCATGAAGCAGGTCGGTATACTGTATGAGTTTTTTTTCGTCTTCACCTTTTTCAAGTTCTGTGCCAATCCTTTCAATTTCTTTTTGGATGAACAAAACTCTTTCAAAAGCACCCATGGCCACCTGTAAAATGCTTTCATCAGTGTCAAAACTGAGCAGGTCCTGATGCAAATAACCGATAGTGGTAGAGCGACTTCTTTCAACAGTTCCTTTTGAAGGCTGGTACTCACCTGCAAGCAGTTTGAGCAACGTGGATTTTCCAGTTCCATTGTATCCGATCAATCCAACACGGTCGCCAGGATGGATATGCCAGGTGGCCTCATCCACAATGGTGCGTGCTCCAAATTCAAACGTAAGATCCTGTAATCCTGCTAGCATATGATTAACTTGCGCCGCAAAGTTAACACAATCTGCCATAGCAGTTGAACTTTGGATAATGCAAAGTGTTATGAATTCTGTGAGATACCTATTTCTTTTCCTTTTACTTGCTTATTCCTGTCATTCATTCTCCCAGAACCGATATACCATCAGTGGTTATGTACGCGACTCACTCAGCCGTGAAACCCTGTTGGGTGCTACTATTCAGACCGCCAACAATGGGAGAGGAGTCAATACAAATCCTTATGGCTATTACTCTATTACCCTTCCAGAAGGGGATTATATGCTGCAGGTCTCATTCGTAGGATATTTTACATCCGAAAAAAAGATCACGATCAAAAGAGATATGGAGCTGGATTTTGCCCTCCTGTCAAGATCAAGCCTATCTCAGGAAATTGTCATTTCAACCAAAAAAAGAGATGCCAATGTGAAGAATGCGCAAATGGGGCAGATCGACCTTACTACTTCCCGAATGAAATCTGTGCCTGTTATTTTTGGTGAGATTGATCCCCTCAAAACCCTGCAATTGTTCCCGGGAGTCACCAATGCAGGGGAAGGGAACAGCGGCCTGTATGTAAGAGGGGGAGGGCCAGACCAAAATCTAATCCTATTGGATGATGCCGTGGTGTACAATACAGGGCACCTGTTCGGATTTTTTTCAATTTTCAATGGTGATGCCATCAAGAGTACCAGTCTCATAAAAGGTGGCATGCCTGCTCAATATGGCGGTAGGCTTTCCTCCGTGCTGGACATCGCCATGAAAGATGGTAATATGAAGAAATTTCAGGCTGATGGAGGTATCGGTACGATTGCCTCGCGCCTGTCGCTGCAAGGTCCGATCAAAAAAGACAAATCATCCTTTATGATATCAGGCAGGCGCACGTATATCGATGCACTGGTGAAACCCTTTATCAAAAAAGGCAGTCAGTTCTATGGCTCCGGGTATTATTTCTATGACCTCAACACAAAATTTAATTATCGATTTTCCAGTAAAGACAGACTATACCTGAGTGGATATTTTGGCAGAGACGTATTTGATTTCAAAAACAATCAGCGGCAATTCAATGTGAGCATACCCTGGGGTAATGCAACCATGACTGCCCGATGGAATCATGTGTTTGATCAGAAACTGTTCATGAATACAACCCTTCTTTACAACAAGTACGATTTTTCGCTTGGGGCACTGCAGAATAATTTCAACATCAACCTCAGCAGTGGTATCCGTGATTATAGTATCAAAACAGACCTGGATCATTATCTCACACCGGAACATAAACTCAAATACGGCTTTGTCTTCACCTCCCATCGTTTCTCTCCTTCAGTGGTCAGTGGCAGACAGGATACTGTCGAATTCAAACCCAACAACGCGCAGCTGAAATATGCGCGTGAGTCGGGACTGTATATTCAAGACGACTGGGATCTGTCGGATAAATTAAAAATCAATACTGGACTGAGATGGAGTGGTTTCCAACAGGTGGGTCCATACACCAGATATACCACAGATAACAGTGGTAACAGGATTGACAGCACATCCTTTGCATCAGGTCAGCCCATAAAATTTTACCATGGTCTTGAGCCAAGGGCTACCATTAGGTACAGCATAGACGATGTTTCCTCCTTCAAAGCCTCTGTATCCCGAAACAGACAATATATTCATCTTGTGAGCAATGCAGGCACAACGTTACCTACTGATGTATGGGTGCCGAGTACTTTCAGGGTCAAACCACAGCTCTCATGGCAATATGCTGCGGGATATTTTAAAAATTTCAATGATAACAGCTGGGAGACCTCTGTGGAAGTGTACTACAAATCCATGGAAAATCAGATTGAATACAAAGAGGGATATACACCATCTATCAAAGACCCCGAAGAAGAATTTGTTTTTGGGAAAGGCTGGAGTTATGGGGCAGAATTTTTCATCAACAAAACAAAAGGTAGATTTACAGGTTGGATCGGATATACCCTTGCTTGGTCTTGGCGGAAGTTCCCGGCTTTGAATGCCGGAAATAAATATCCTGCCAAATATGACAGAAGACATGATCTATCAATGGTGGGGATTTATGAATTAAATCCGAAATGGAAATTATCTGCAGTTTTCGTTTACGCTACAGGAAATGCCACTTCGCTACCTGAAAAATTCTATCTGGTTGAAGGAGTGTTAACACAACAATATTCAAGTATTAACAAGTACCGGCTTGATCCATATCACAGATTGGACCTTTCCGCAACCTACACGCCGGTTGATAAAGGGAAAAAAGTGAAAGGCAGTTGGGTCTTCAGTATGTACAATGCGTACAGTAGAAAAAATCCATATTTTCTGTATTTTGATCAGACTGGCAGTGCATTTGCAGGCACACTCCAGGTTCAGGCCAAGCAGGTTTCACTTTTCCCAGTGATACCGTCGGTGACGTATAATTTCAAATTTTAAGGCTCCCTTTTTACCTTGAAACGGATAACGCCACTGGTCTGCTCGGTAGACGTGATGTTTATCTCATAACGGTTGTTGGCTGTAGTTACGATCATCAGGGCTGTGTTTGGAGGTATTGTTCCCATGCTTTCAGCATACATGATGAGATCGTAGGTGTCTTCATTTTCCTTGATCTTGATCTCCAATGTGATGGGTTTTGCAGTCAGCATCCTGGCTGGAACCAAAAGTTTTTCGTTTAGAAATATAGAAACTGTATCTCCATCAACTTGCCCGTTATCATAAATTTCAACTTTGAACTTATCATGAGTAACATCAATGGTTTTGATGATCTGGTAATTTCTCTTGGTTAATTTTTCTTTTGATTTCTCTGATATCACATTTTTGTTTTCCTCGTTAACGGATAGATTGGGTTTGGAAAGGGTATTGTTTTCGGACCTGTTCTGAAGTGCAGTCTGTGGCTGTTTTGCAGTTGCTGATTTTTTATCCTCTGTCAATTCGCTTTTGTTTTTACCCTCCGATTCAGCTTGTTGTGCATTGGAAATTACTGGCAACTCAATTTTGTTTTTTGGAGGCTGTGCTTTTGTCTGATTTTCAGAAGTTGATTTAAGACCTGGAATAATTTTTCTTTCCAGTTCAGTTATTCCATTTCCGCAATTATTTCCTTTAACATAGGGTGTCCATTTCCCCAACAGTACTTCTTTGTCTTTTTGTTTGAAATAGGTAAGCTGATGTGATTGAAGACAGTTTTCAAAATCCGGAGGTGTATTGGCTTTTAGCTTTTCAATTTCATTCACCAGCAGAGACTTACTGCCTTGGTCAAACTGACCTTTAAGCTTACAAATCACATAAAACCGCTTCCCTGAGATGGTAAAATAAGTATAGGAATATCCCGAAACTTGTTGTCCATTCACTTCCAGCTCCAGCACATAGGTGGTTTTTACAGCACGGGCATCTGTTGCATCGCCAAATTCTCCAATCCATTGACCGCTCAACTTTTGACCATTGATATAAGTTGTCGGTAATAAAAAAGAAATAGAAATCACAAGTACCAATAAGATATTGTGTCTGGTAGTAACGTTATTTGTCTTGCCTAAGGGTAAAATTTCACTCAAATCTTTGCTCTTTTGAATATCCATTGCAAATTATCATGAATTGAATGGGGGCTTACCCAATACTTCGTTAAATTTGCAATAGTTCACCAGGTTGAATTTTATAAAGATGATAAATGTACATTTTCCGGATGGGGCAGTAAGACAGTATGAATCAGGGATAACTCCTATGGCCATTGCTAAGTCAATCTCTGAGGGATTGGCCCGTAAAGTCATTGCTGCAAGTGTAAATGGTGCCGTCAAAGATGCTTCCACTCCATTGGATTCAGATGTAAGCCTGAAGCTCCTGACCTGGGAAGACACGGATGGAAAATCCACCTTCTGGCACTCATCAGCCCATTTGTTGGCAGAGGCAGTGGAAGCCAGTTTTCCTGGGGTGAAGTTCTGGGTGGGACCTGCAGTTGACAGAGGTTTTTATTATGATATGGACCTGGGGGAAAGAAGCATTTCGGAAGATGAACTGGCAGGTTTGGAAAAGAAAATGGCCGAACTATCAAAAAAGAACAGCGAATTCATCAGAAAACCGATCTCCAAACAGGATGCCTTAAACTATTTTACTGAAAAAGGGGATGAGTATAAGTTGGATCTCTTACAGGGACTTACAGATGGGGAGATTACTTTTTATACCCAGGGCGATTTCACTGATCTCTGCCGTGGCCCCCATATTCCGCATACAGGGCTCATCAAAGCCATCAAACTCACCTCAGTAGCGGGTGCTTATTGGAAAGGCGATGAGAAGAACAAGCAGCTGACAAGGATCTATGGTGTCAGTTTTCCCAGTCAAAAAGAACTGGATGAACACTTGCTCATGCTGGAGGAAGCCAAAAAACGTGATCATCGCAAACTTGGAAAAGAACTTGGCATTTTCACATTCGACGATGATGTAGGACCCGGATTACCCCTCTGGATGCCGAATGGCACCGTCATTATCGAAGAACTGGAAAAACTTGCCAAAGAGACAGAATTGGATGCCGGGTACAAGAGGGTGGTAACCCCACACATCGCCAAAGAAAGCATGTATCTGACCAGTGGTCATTTGCCTTATTATCAGGATAGCATGTATCCTCCCATGGAGCTGGAAGGTGTCAAATACTATCTCAAGGCAATGAATTGCCCCCATCATCATAAGATCTTTGCCGCTGAAAACAGAAGCTATAAGGAATTGCCATTGAGATTGGCAGAATACGGTACCTGTTATCGCTATGAGCAAAGCGGTGAATTGTTCGGACTCATGCGGGTAAGATGCCTTCACATGAATGATGCCCATATTTATTGTTCCAAAGAGGATTTTGCCAATGAATTCAGGGCGGTTAACGATATGTACATCAAGTATTTCAAAATTTTTGGGATTGAGAAATATGTGATGCGACTCAGTTTGCATGATCCCGCCAAACTCGGACAGAAATACATCAATGAGCCGGAATTGTGGAAAGAAACGGAGGAAATGGTGAGGCAGGTGTTGATTGAATCTAATATTCCTTTTGTGGAAGTTCCTGATGAGGGTGCTTTCTACGGCCCTAAGATCGATGTTCAGATCTGGTCTGCTATAGGCAGAGAATTTACACTGGCTACCAATCAGGTTGATTTTGCACAGGGCAGGAGATTCAATCTCTCATACACCAATAAGGAAAACCAGTCGGAGACTCCTTTGATCATTCACCGTGCTCCTTTGGGCACCCATGAACGTTTCATAGGCTTCCTGCTCGAGCATTATGCTGGTAAATTTCCGCTTTGGATCTCTCCTGTTCAGGTTAAGATCCTCCCCATCAGTGACAAGTTCAATGAATATGCCCGACAAGTGAACAAGCAACTGCTCGCGGTGGGCATCAGATCTGAAATGGATGAAAGGGGAGAAAAAATCGGCAAAAAGATCAGAGATACTGAATTGATGAAAGTCCCCTACATGCTTGTTATTGGCGAAAAAGAACAAAATGAGGGAATGGTTTCTGTACGCAGACAGGGAAAGGGAGATGCAGGACAATGCACAGTATCAGAATTATTGACTAATTTAACAGCTGAAATAAAAGAACGGCTATCCAATTAATTAAAAACAAAACTCTAAAAGGATTCTACCTGCTGCCGTCAGGATGTACCGAAACACACTATGTCATTACCTAACAGACCATTCAATCGTCCAAGTGGACCAGGAGGCTTCAGGGGCAAGTTCATCCCAAGAAAAGAAGCGGAACATCGCATCAACAATTTCATCAGGGTACCTCAGGTTAGACTCGTTGGCGACAACGTGACGATGGGCGTTTATCCTACTCAGGAAGCACTCAGAATGGCTCAGGCCCAGGAATTGGACCTGGTTGAGATTTCTCCGCAGGCAGACCCCCCCGTTTGTAAGATCATCGATTATAATAAATTCCTTTACGACAAGAAGAGAAAGGAAAAGGAAATGAAGGCCAAGAGCAAGTCGGCCGAATTGAAAGAAATACGCTTCACTCCCGGAACGGATGATCATGATTTCGATTTCAAAGCCCGCCATGCAGAAAACTTTCTGAAGGAAGGAAATAAGGTAAAAGCTTATGTTCAGTTCAAGGGCCGTGCCATCATGTTCAAGGAAAGAGGAGAGCTGGTATTGCTGAAATTTGCTGAAAGATTGGCTGATATTGGACAGGTTGAAGGATTGCCTAAGCTTGAGGGCAAAAGGATGCTGATGGTTATCGCACCCAAAACCCAAAAGAAGAAGAAAGAAACCCCTGCTTCCGAATAGGAATCAAATATTCCTGCTCTTTAGGTTGTTCCACTTTCCACCCAAGAGATATCCCAGCGACAGGATCAGAATCGAACTCCAGTACAATAGTTCAGATCCCCAACCCCATACTATGGAAAGATTTTTGAATTCCAGCACATAGTATATGTAGAAACAATAAAGAATGATCGTGAAAGTTTCAATCATAAGATTGATTCTTGTATTCCCCGTTCCAGTCACTGCATTTAGACAGACAGTTGATACCGACATGATCAGTATGGCAAAAGTTACCACACGGAACACAGGGATTGCCATTGACATATAAGAAGGGTCCAGATTAAGCATATTGAGTAAAGCTTCTGGAAAAATCTGTAAGGGTATGAAAATCAATATAGTGGACCCAATACTCAGGGTTGCAATCCTTCTTACCAAAATCAAAACTCTTTTGTTCATGCCCTGTCCGATGATATTGGACACCATAGTATTTGAAGTAGCTGCAAAAGCCCAGATGAAAATCCCAAAGAACCCAAACATCAGGCGCATGATCTGACTGATATCCAGGGCCATTCTGCCATCATGTGACACAAGTATAAAAAAGAACTCCCAGCTGATGATGCTGATGGCGTATTGAAGAATAAGGGGGGAAGATTGTACCAGGATCGTTTTGGTAATGGCAGGATCAAATCGAAAGCTTTTGAATAAGCCAAATCGTTCCCCCATGTTTTTTGCATTGATGATCATAAATACAACGACCATGCCAATACATTCGGCTATTACGCTTGCATAAGCAGCGCCATCAAATCCCAGCTCCGGAAATCCCCATTTTCCAAAAATCAAGACATAGTCGAGCAAAATATTGGACATGGTTTCTGCCAGCGTTCCCCAAATCAGCAACTTGCTTTGATTGGTCCCCACAAGCAGTGCGTTTCTCATTTGATATAGATACAAAAAGGGTAGTCCCCAGATTCTGATCGACAAAAAGCCAATACTTTGTTTATAAAGACCAGGATCTGTAAAATTTCTGAAAATGATCGGCGCTGCAGTATAGGTAAGTATGATTCCTGCACAGGCAATGGCGAGTGTAATGTATACACTTTGCATAAATAGACCACCGATTTCATCACTCCTGTCCTGACCTCCTCTTCTGGAGATGAGCCCCTGCAGACCATTGTTCAATCCAAATCCAATGGCTGTAAAAATCAAATAATAAACACCAGTCAGTCCCGCAGCCCCAATGTATCCTGGTCCCAGTTTTGAGAGAAAAAAACTGTTGATGAGATAGTTGAACTGAGGCACCAGAATTGAAAAACTTATGGGAAGCGACATTTGAAGGATCTGTCGGTAACTGATGCCGAGTTTCAGGTCTTGTGACATGGTTCTGCAAAGCTACTTACAATCCCCTCGGTTTCCGTACTAAAAACATTAAATTTGCTGCATGTCATCAGCTGCACTGACACCAATTTATTTTTATGCCCCAAGTGGTAAAGACTTGTCGGATCTCGATGATCTGAAGCTCTGCATCGAAATTGGGGATGACCACCTTGCATTCACCGTGTCAGATGCTTCCGGAAAAAACATTTATTTCTTTGGCTACTATAATTGCGAGACAGCGTTCAGGCAGCGTGAACTTGAACAATTGCTGAGTTCTGAATTGTCTTTGCAAAGGTCATTTACGGATGTTATCCTCCTGAACAACACAACCCGTTTTGTGCTGGTGCCTGAACAATTTCACAAAGAACATCTGGCTGAAACTGTGCTGGAAACAGTTCATGGCAACCGTGAGCTTACATCAGTTCACACTGATAATATTCACCAGTGGGAGATTTCTGTTATTTACGGATTGGAAAAGTCATTGGAGGATATGGTCATGGATAAATTTCCCCAAACCAGAACAGTGCATTTTGTCTCTCCGGTTTTGAGGTATGCCTTCCGGAATATGGATCTGACTTGCAAGCAATCATTGAAATTATATTTTTATAAAGACAGTTTTTTAGCAATGGTATTTGTAGGAGATCAGTTACAGATCCTGCAACATTTTAATTTTGTAACTACTGAGGATGTCTTATACCATATGCTGAATATTGTAGAAAAATATGGATTGGATGTTACAGAAATCATGGTGAATGTTAGCGGTTATCTTGATATACATGCATCCATCTGGAAAGAATTAAAAAAGCATTTTCTTGAAATATATCTGGAGGAATGTGCAGTTGTTAAAACTGATCATTCAGCGTTCCCCTCTCATTATTTTACACCATTTTTCATGGTTCCAACATGCGTATAATCAGTGGAGAATTGGGCGGTAGAAGATTCAATCCGCCTAATAACATGCCCTATACCCGACCTACTACAGACATCGCCAAAGAGGGGCTGTTCAATGTTATTGAAAACCATTTCGATCTTTCTGTTGTCAGATCACTGGACCTATTTGGAGGTACAGGCAGCATCAGTTATGAACTTTATTCTCGAGGTGTAAGGGACCTGACCATAGTAGAAAAAGATGCAGAGATGTTTGATTTCATCAAAAAAACGATTGTTAGTTTTAAAATTGATGGTATCAATGTAATTCGATCTGAAGTTTTCCGTTTTCTGCGCGAATGCACAGAGAAGTATCATTTTATTTTCGCTGGTCCACCCTATGCATTGGGCAATATAGAGGATCTTCCCAAATGGGTATTCAAGCAGGAGCTTCTTCATGAAGATGGGTGGTTTGTTTTGGAGCATACGCCCAGAAATGATTTTCGTGAACATCCATTTTTTCATGCAGAACGAAAATATGGCACCACCATTTTTACCATTTTCATCAACAGAAACAGTGCCTCAGATCATGCAAAAGGCTGAAGCCAGGAAATTATTTTCTAACAAGAGAAAAGAGTTAACCTCAAAAGAGGTGAATGTATACCAGGATTTGCTCCTCATCAGATTGCAAGAACTTGATCTTCCCTATTGTAACATCCTTCATACCTATTTGCCCATATATGACAGAAATGAACCTGATCCGATGCCAATGGTCGACTGGCTCCGTTTCAGAGATCCGGGAATGAAAGTTGCCTATCCAAAGATTCAACTCTCAGATCTTAGCATGACACATTATGTTACAGATGAACACTCGGTTTTTACCCTGAATGAATTTGGCATTGCCGAACCCGATTCAGGCATGGAAGTTGATGCTGCTGATATCGATATGGTAATCATTCCTCTTTTGTGTTTTGATCATTCAGGAAATAGAGTAGGATATGGCAAGGGTTTTTATGACCGTTTTCTTTCAAAATGCCGAACTGAAGTTTTAAAAATTGGGCTTTCGTTTTTTCCACCGATAGAAAGTATAGAAGACGTCAATTTCTTCGATAAAAAGCTTGACCTTTGCATTACACCCGAACGTGTCTATGCATTTTAAGAATATTTATCTAAGATCTTTCAGGCTTTTTCTTTTCCCTTTAGCGGTACTCTATGGAGTTGTTATTGTGATAAGAAACTGGATCTATGATAAAAAGGGCATTAAGTCAGTAACTTTCAACCTGCCTATTATTTCTGTTGGAAATCTCAGCGTTGGAGGAACAGGAAAATCACCCATGGTTGAATTTCTGGTCTCATTGCTGAAGCATAAATATCCCCTGGCTACATTGAGCAGAGGATATAAGCGCAGAACCTCAGGTTATGTTTTGGCACAGGACAATACCGATGCAATTGAAATTGGGGATGAGCCAATGCAATTTCATCTCACTCATCCTGACATTTCTGTTGCAGTTGGCGAAAAAAGAATTGAAGCCATACCTCAGCTTCTTTACGACAGGCCAGATACGAAACTGATCATTCTTGATGATGCGTTTCAGCACAGGGAGATCAATGTAGGATTGAATATTCTGCTGACAGAATATTCTAATTTATATACCAGAGATTTTTATTTACCAACCGGAGACCTGAGAGATCAGGTTTCAAGTGCAAAAAGAGCTCAGATCATCATTGTAACAAAATGTCCAGCTGATCTTTCTGAGGATGAACGCTTTCGGATCATGAAAGAGATTTCTCCCGTTGGAGGCCAGTCGGTCTTTTTTACCAGTATCGAATACAAAGTCCCTTACCATATTGTTACCAAACAACAAGCTCCTCTTTTGCATTCGGAGGAGGTGCTGCTGATTTGTGGTATAGCAAATCCTGAACCGCTGACTGATTATATACATGAGAAAGTCAATACCTATGAGGCTATTTTTTATAGCGATCATCATCTTTTCAGTATTGATGATATTTATGAAATGAAAAAGAAATTCAGTGAGATCAAGAATAATGAGAAGAGAATTCTTACTACCGAAAAAGATGCGGTCCGACTGGTAAAGTACAATCAATATCTTGCTGATCTTCCTTTTTTTGTTATGCCAATCACAGTTCATTTTCTCTTTGGTCAGGAAAAAGAGTTTGCAGATATCGTCAATGCTTTTCCCCTAGATTTTTACAAGCTTCAGGCTGAAGAGATCCGGAAGGAAAACGAGATGGAGGAAGTCCTCAATTAAAATTATTTAATGGGAAGAAAAAACAACAGAAAGAAGCGAAAAGAATATAAACCGATTGTTACACAGCATAAAGGAAATTTTGAGGTAACAAGATCCGGTATGGGATTTGTGATTGTACAAGGTCTAGAAAAAGACATCATCATAAAGCCAAATGATTTTAATCGTGCTTTTCATGGCGACCTCGTGAGGGTTGAAATAACGAAAGGAGACGTACGTGTTGGACGCCTCCAGGGAAGAATCACCCAGGTCATTGAAAGAAAGCAAAAACAGTTTATTGGCCATATTGAAGTGAACCGGGATTTTGCTTTTTTCCTCCCGGAAACCGATAAGCCTATACCTGATTTTTTTATACCCCTTTACGCACTCAATGGTGCAAAAGATGGTCAGAAGGTTATTGCACAGATTGCAAGCTGGGAAGAAGATGATAAAAGACCGAGGGGAGAAGTGGTTGAACTAATTACACCGGAAAAAGAAGGGGATCTTGCCATGAAAGAAATCCTGATCCAGCAGGGTTTCAGTCTGCATTTCCCAGAAGAAGCTGTAGAGGAAACTCTTAGGATTTCAGATATAATTTCAGCTGATGAATTGCAGGCCAGAAAAGACCTGAGAAATACACTCACCTTTACCATAGACCCGGAGGATGCAAAAGATTTCGATGATGCACTGAGCATATCCAGGCTTGAAAAAGGGATATGGGAGATTGGGGTCCATATTGCAGATGTCAGTCACTTTATATCTCCTGATTCTGCCCTGGATATGGAGGCGTACGCAAGAGCTACATCCGTTTATTTGCCAGATCGTGTAGTACCTATGCTACCAGAAAGAATCTCAAATGAACTTTGTTCTCTTCGTCCGCATGAAGACAAGCTTACTTATTCCTGTATTTTTCAGATCACCGAAAAAGGTGAAATTAAAAATAGCTGGATTGGCAGGACCATCATTCATTCCAACCATCGTTTCTCCTATGAAGAAGTGCAGCAGATAATCGAGACTGGATCCGGTTTGTATGATAAGGAAGTTACCCTCCTGAATAAACTGGCACAACAAATGCGTGCAACCAGAATGAAGGCAGGCGCAATCAATTTTTCATCACAGGAAGTGCGTTTCAGATTAGACGAAAAAGGAAAACCCATTGGCATTGTGGTGAAGGAAAGCAAGGAGTCTCATCAGTTGATAGAAGAATTCATGTTGCTCGCCAACAGAACAGTAGCTGAGAAAGTTTCAAAAGTTAAGGTTGCCAATAAACCAATCCCATTCCCATACCGGATACATGATCAGCCGGATGAGGACAAGCTCATCCCTTTTGTTGAATTGGCCAGAAAATATGGATATCAATTTAAAACAAATACACCTGAAGAAATTGCCAGTTCTTTCAATGAAATGCTTTTGAAAGTTAAGGGAACACCTGAACAAAGGGTTTTGGAACAAATGGGTATTCGTACCATGGCCAAGGCAGTCTATACGACCAAAAACATTGGTCATTATGGGTTGGGTTTCGAGCACTATTGTCACTTCACTTCCCCCATCAGGCGTTATCCCGATGTAATGGTACACAGGGTGCTGACTGATGTATTGAATGGTGAACCACAGCCAGATAAGAAACTTGAACAACGATGTGTGCATTCCAGTGAGCGGGAAAGGGCAGCCATGGAAGCTGAACGTGCAGCGAATAAGTACAAACAGGTTGAGTACATGCAGCAATACCTGGGTGATGAATTTGAAGCAGTAATTTCAGGAGTTGCCAGTTTTGGTTTTTGGGCAGAGACAATCGATCATAAATGCGAAGGTCTGGTAACCTGTACTTCCTTGCTTGATTATGATGATTTTGTCTATTATGAGTCTGATTATGCCCTGATTGGAAGGAGAAGCCACCGGGCTTTTAGAATAGGGGACGCTGTAAGGATAAAGGTTGTAGCAGCAAACCTAACAAAACGACAGCTTGATTATGAATGGATACTTGATCTTCAGATGACCGAAGTTCTGACAAAGCGCAGGAAAAACTAAACCTGTCTTCATTTGATTTGTTATCTTAGGGCACCTTATCTCAAAAAAATGACAGGCATCGAAAAATTACAACAGGAATTTGAGGTTTATTTCAACCATCGACATTTCCCTGCCTCCCCGGCTACTTTATATGATCCCCTGGAATTATTTCTTTCCAACTCAGGAAAGCGAATAAGGCCTGTGCTTTGTCTGATGGGCAACGAATTGTACGGAGACCTCCACCCTGATGCTTTTCATCTGTCTGCCGCAATCGAATTATTTCACAATTTTACGCTTGTCCACGATGACATCATGGATAAGGCTCCTTTGAGAAGGGGCAAGCCTACCGTTCACGCAGTGCATGGTGAACCAACTGCACTGTTGGGTGGAGATGTGATGATGGTTGTGGCTTATGATTATATCAACAGGATTCCTTCAACTTTTTTACAGGAAGTACTGCAGCTTTTCAATAAAACGGCCAAGGAAGTTTGTGAAGGACAGCAGCTCGACATGGATTTTGAGAAACTCGAAAAGGTAAGCCTTGAAGAATACCTAAACATGATCACACTCAAAACTTCTGTTCTTTTGGCCTGCAGTCTTCAAATGGGGGCTATTCTTGCAGATGCCTCCAAGGAAGACCAGTATCATCTTTATGAATTTGGGAGAAATCTTGGTATTGCTTTTCAGATTCAGGATGATTATCTGGATGCCTTCGGTGATCCTGATAAGTTTGGTAAACAAGTAGGGGGAGATATCCAAAGCAATAAGAAGACCTTTCTCATGATTCATGCATTGGAAACAGCGCAAGGGGACCAATTGCAAGAACTTCAGCAATTAATGCTGATGCAATCACCGGATAAAGTTGAACGTGTGTTGGGTATTTTCAGATCATGTGGAATCGATCAATGGGCAGATGAACTCAAAGATGAGTATCTGTCAAAGGCACTGCTGCATCTTGAAAATATTTCGGTATCCAAAGAAAGAAAGTCTGGTCTCATTGAATTGGCATACTACCTGATCAAACGTGACAAATAAAACTATTGATGTGGCAACCATTTTCAGAAAAAAAACCATAGAAGATATCCGTCATGACATTTCTGTTCATTCAGCTGGCGAGGAAAGTGGCGGATTAAAAAAAGTGCTGAATGTAAGAGATCTGACACTGATGGGAGTTGCAGCAGTCATTGGTGGTGGCATCTTCACTACCATCGGGTCTGCAGCATTCAATGGAGGACCAGGGGTGATTTTCCTTTTTATCATAACGGCCCTAACTTGTGGATTCTGTGCCTTGTGCTATGCAGAATTTGCATCAAGGATTCCACTTGCAGGAAGTGCCTATACCTATTCTTATGTAAGTTTCGGAGAAGTAGTGGCATGGATCATTGGCTGGGCGCTGATCCTTGAATATGCTATTGGAAATATTGTGGTAGCAATTTCCTGGAGTGCATACTTCAATAACATACTCATCGCATTGGGAATTCAACTTCCGGATTGGTTATCAGTAGGCTATCAGACTGCTTATCTTAAATATCAGTCTGCACTTTCATCTGGCGCTCCGGTTGAAGATCTGGTTTATTTTACCGCGCCAAAATTGATGGGAATTCCTTTTATCATCAATTTGCCAGGATTTGTTATCGTTGTGTTGATCACTATTCTGGCTTATATCGGAATCCGCGAAAGCAAAAAAACAGCCAATGCAATGGTTATGGTCAAGATCGCTGTTTTGTTGCTGGTGGCCGTTGTTGGTCTTTGGTTCATTTTCTCCAACGATACCACTTCCAACTGGACTCCATTTCTGCCCAATGGTATGTCCGGAGTATTAAAAGGGGTTTCTGCTGTTTTCTTTGCCTACATTGGTTTTGATGCAGTTTCCACCACAGCAGAAGAATGTTCTAATCCTCAGCGGGATCTACCCCAAGGCATGATCTATTCCCTTATCATCTGTACAGTCATTTATATTGTTACTGCCCTGGTGATTACAGGAATGGTTAAGTATACTGAGTTTGAGAATGTAACCGATCCATTGGCTTTTGTCTTCGAAAAAATCAATATGCAGAAATTCGGTTTCTTCATTTCGTTGAGTGCTGTGCTAGCAGCAACCAGCGTATTGCTGGTCTTTCAATTGGGACAACCCAGGATATGGATGGCCATGAGCAGGGACGGACTTTTGCCAGCTGCTTTTTCCAAAGTGAATCCGCGATTCAAAACTCCTGCTTTCTCTACCTTTCTTGCGGGAGCTCTCGTTGCTTTTTTGGTATTGTTCATTGATGATAAACTGATCACAGACCTTACCAGCATTGGTACACTATTTGCTTTCGTTTTGGTTAGTGGTGGTGTGCTCATGCTACCCAAACTGGAAAAACAGAAAGGAAGGTTTTCCATCCCTTATGTCAATGCACAATATATCTTCCTGATCATTTACCTGCTTACAGTATATTTCTTTCGTGATCGGGTTTTGAATTCAATTTTACAACTTGGTAGCAATGGATATCAGGAATTGCTTTTTCTGATCTTCATCATACTGACTGGTTTGTTAGCAGTGAAAACATTTTTGAAAAAGTATTCACTGATACCGGTATTGGGTGTAGCATCCTGCCTTTATCTGATGGTTGAGATTCCTGCCAAAAGCTGGGTGGTATTTTTTGGATGGATGACGGTAGGACTTGCTATTTACTTTGCTTACGGGAAGCAACATAGCCGATTGAACAAATGAAATTTCAGGAAGGGGATAAGATCATAGTATTGGCTACCGGTGAGCGGGGAGAAGTGGTGGAGTGGATCAACAAGAAAATGCTGCAGATCGATGTGGAGGGGGTAAGGTTTCCTGTTTATGCTGATCAGATCGATTTCCCATATTACAATGATTTTACAGAAAAGAAATCAGTTCCGGTAAAAAAAACTCAACCTTCATCATTTCCTAAGCCTGAGAAATCAGTTAAAAAAATGATCGAGAGGGATGGTGTCTGGCTTTCTTTTTTCCCTGTTCTGGATAAAGATGTATTTGATGATGATATCATTTCCTATTACAAAATTCACTTGCTGAATCATACTGATGATGACCTTACCATTGAACTTTCCTTTTATTATGGCAATCAAAAGGAATTTGACCTGAAACATCAGATAAGAGCACTGGAGGATATGTATCTTTTTGATCTTCCCTTTGAAAACCTAAATGATCAACCCAGAATAGATTTCCTTTTCGGTTTGCACCATGCAGATAAGAAGCGAGTGCCTCAATATGAAGTCTTATTCAAACCTAAGCCCAAGCAAATCTTCAAGTTGTCTGAAGAGGTATTGCTCAGCCAGAAAGCCTCATTTCCGGTAAGGCTATTTGAAACATACCCTGTTAAGCCCGCAGATGAAGAAAATACGGATATGGATAAATTGAGGGCAGCTGGCTATAAGATTTATCCGGCAGAAAAAATCAGGAGAAACCTGCCAGCAGCCAGAACATTGATAGACCTTCATGCAGATAAACTTCCTGAAGCGGCAAATCTGCATGATGCCATACAAATCCTTGATCTGCAATTAAGGTCTTTTGAAAAATTCTACGAGGAGGGTTTGGCGCATGGACTTACAGTTTTGACAGTGATCCATGGTGTTGGAACAGGTAAATTAAAAGAGGAGATACACGAATTGTTGAGACACAAAAAAGAGGTGAAATCTTTTGTCAACCGCCTCCATCCGCAATTTGGTTATGGTGCTACCGAAATTTTCATTGGAAATTGAGTTTTTAAAAAGAGTTACCTTCGTTTTTCCGCAATACGCTATCGCGTCGGGAAACCGACGAGGAAAGTCCGGACAGCACAGAGCAACGCACCGGTGAACAGCCGGGTCCTGAGTGATCAGGAACAGAAAGTGCCACAGAAAATAACCGTCCGCTTCGGTGGATAAGGGTGAAAACGTGAGGTAAGAGCTCACGACGTTTGCGAGTGATTGCAGATGGGGGTAAACCTTGCGTGCTGAAATGCCACATAGGTCATGATGACCTTCGGTCGGAAGACTGCTCGTCTTCTCTCATTGAGGTCATGATGGGTAGGCAGCTTGATCCCTGGGAGTAATTTCAGGGACAGACAAATGATAGCCTCGAACAGAATCCGGCTTATGACCTGCGGAATCAAAAAAGGCCCTTGATAGGGCCTTTTTTATATAGTGCTTGAGTTACATTAAATGAGATCAAGTGCTTTGGTAAAAGTTGTCACAACCGGAACAACCATCATGGAAACCATAGCAGGAAGAAAGAAATAAACTGCGACAGATGCAGCCAGAGAGACGAAAAAAAGCATCCAGTAGGTATTTTTTTGGCTTTTGGTCATGGTAGATTGTTTTGTTTCGCAAATATACATCTTAAATAACGCTCACAAAATCAGAAGATTGAAAGAATAATATTTTAATGTGTAAAGTGTACACTATTTTGAATTTTTTTGTATTTTGTATCCCCTTTGAATGTATTTGCCAATGAAGTTTGCCCTTTTCTTGCGTTTTTCTACCATTCCTGGCCAAAAATTATTGATTTCAGGCAATATCGCCTCATTAGGAGGTAATCACGGATTCAAATATGCCGTTCCAATGGAATATCACGATAAATATCATTGGAAGATAGTGTTTGACATCACAAAAGAGGAAATTCAAAAAGGCAAGGAGGTTTCGTACACGTTCTATTTTGTTGATCAGCATGGTAATGTTTCAGAGGATTGGAGTAAGGGTAGGGTACTCAAGATCAAAGATGATAAGCTGGATATAAGAGTTGTTGAAACCTGGATCAATACGGGTGATGTTGAAAATATCTATCATTCAGCGCCCTTCAGACATATTTTTGATCCAATACAACTTAAGACAAAACCAGTATCGCCTAAAAAAGATAAACTCTTACTGGTAGTAGATTCTCCTTTGGTCCCAGAAAAACATACGCTGGCCATTGCAGGCAGCAATGATTATTTGGGAAATTGGGCAGAGAATGGATTTATCTGCATGAAGAGAAATGGTAGCCTTTGGATGGCTGAACTGGATGTTGATCAATTGGGGAACAATCCGGAATACAAGTACATTCTGATTGATGCCAAAAAGAAACTAGTGAAGTATGAACATGGTGACAACAGAAAGTTTCTCTTCCCCCCACACAATTCCAGCAATTCCATGCTGATAAGAGATGGATACACAAGATTTGATCTTCGTTACAGGGGAACCGGGATCGCCATTCCCGTATTCAGTTTGCGCACCAAGAATGGATTGGGAGTTGGTGAATTCAATGATATAAAAATACTCGTGGATTGGGCATCATCAGTATCAGTCAAAATGATACAGATCTTACCGGTGAATGATACAACATCTACGCATTCAAAGTTGGATTCATACCCTTATGCTGCCATATCAGCATTTGCGCTACACCCGCTCTATGGTTCTATTGAAGCCATAGCTGGAAAAAAACATATTGCTGCTGTTCAGCATTTGCTGGATGAAAAAGATGCATTGAATGCTCTTCCGGAAGTTGATTATGAGGCGGTGATGGAGTTGAAGTGGGAGGCATACAGCCTTTTGTATCATGCCATGAGTGAAGAAAGTTTTGATGAAGATGAATACAGTGATTTTTTTCTTGCCAATAAGCATTGGCTAGTTCCTTATGCTGCTTTCAGTTACCTCAGGGATAAATTCGGCACCCCTGATGCGGGTCAGTGGGAGAAATATTCATTGTATAATGAATCCTTGATAAAAGAATTGTGTGAACCCGGTACCCGTCATTTTGATGCCATTGCTTTGCACTATTTCATTCAATATCATCTCCATTTACAGTTGAAGGCTGCCCATGATTACGCCAACCAAAAAGGGTTGATCCTGAAAGGGGATATCGCAATTGGCGTGCATAAAAATGGTGCAGATACCTGGACACAACCATCGCTATATCATCTAGATAAACAGGCCGGAGCTCCACCGGATGATTTTGCCGTCAAAGGGCAGAATTGGGGTTTCCCAACCTATAATTGGGAAACCATGAAATCTGATGGTTTCAGCTGGTGGAAGTCGAGATTTGAGCAGATGTCGAACTATTTCGATGCTTTCCGGATAGATCATATTCTGGGCTTTTTCCGGATTTGGTCAATTCCTGATCATGCAGTGGAAGGCATCATGGGAAGATTTGTACCGGCAATACCGGTTCACCGGGATGAGTTTCAGCGTCAGGGAATCTATTTTGATGAAACCAGATTTTGTGAGCCATATATCAATGATCATGTGTTATGGGAGCTTGCCAATGGGGTTGAATCAGAGATAAAGCATTTCCTTAGACATTTGGACAATGGTTCATATCAGTTTAAAGAGGAGTTTGATACACAACGAAAGATTGAGGCTTACTTCTCTTCACTAGAGGAAAGCGATCATCTTCAAATGATCAAAGGGATACTGTTGGGTTTGCATTCAAATGTGATTCTGTGGAAAGATGAGCATTCTGCGAATGCTTATCATTTCAGGTTCAATATAGGCAGTACTGTTTCTTACAAGCACCTTGCTGTTGAAGTAAGGAATATACTCGATCAATTGTACAATGACTATTTCTTCCATCGTCAAGAGAACATCTGGCGAAAAGAAGCAATGGAAAAGTTACCCTCTCTTAAATATTGTACAGACATGCTCATTTGTGGCGAAGATCTGGGTTTGGTGCCAGCCTGTGTTCCCGATGTGATGTCTAGATTAGGATTTCTGAGTATGGAGGTCCAACGCATGCCCAAACAGCAACATCAGCAGTTTTTTGATCCTTCAACTGCACCCTATTTGTCTGTGGTAACTCCATCAACTCACGACATGAGCACACTGAGAGAGTGGTGGCTGGAAGATTCCTGCAATTCACAGACATTCTTTCAACATCAATTATGGCAACATGGTCATGCTCCTGAGCAAGCCAATATCCAAGTGGTGAAGTCTATCATTCTTCAACATTTGGCTTCACCTGCTATGTGGTCTGTATTTCAGATGCAGGATGTAGTGGCAATGGATGAACATTTGCGTGCGAATGATCCATATGCTGAGCGTATCAATATTCCAGGGGATGCAAAACATTACTGGAGGTACCGCTTGCCGTTTACCATTGAGGAAATTATGGGGAATGCTGTCTTTAATGATGAATTGAAATTTTTCATCACCTCAAATGGCCGATGATGTTTACGATCAGCTACTGGCAGAAATCATTGGCATTTGAATATCCATTTACTATTTCAAAAGGGACTAAAACTCACCAGGATACTTTTATCGTAGAACTGACTTTCAGGGGAATCAAAGGATATGGTGAAGCCCCTGCGATACAGTATTATGGTATCTCTACTGAAAAAATGGCGGCTGATCTGGAGTCCAAGAGGAAATTCATTGAGTCTTATAACCTGACTGACCCCAAGCGATTCTGGCATTTCTTACATCATCTTTTTCCTGAGAATTCTTTTTTGGTATGCGCCCTGGATATGGCAAGCTGGGACATATATGGCAAACTCAATCGCAAACCACTTTATGAACTTTGGTCGTTGGATACATCTCGTTCACCCAAGACGGATTATACAATTGGAATTGACGATCTCGATATCATGCTCAAAAAAATTGATGAACATCCGGCTCCTATATATAAGATCAAAGTTGGAGATGATAATGATCTCGAAAAGCTAAAAGGAATCCGTGAACATACAGAAGCTATATTGAGAATTGATGCCAATGCAGGGTGGACGTATGAGCAAGCATTATC
>JBKCOY010000043.1:0-6201 GCA_046309555.1 Chitinophagia bacterium | reverse complement strand
CTCGGACTGAACAGCGATTGGCAAAATGCTGTGATCATGAGCAGGAAGAAAGACGGCAGTTTCAGTGCGGAAGTCAACCTGCCCAAGGAGTCCAAGCACGAGTTCAAATACCTGGTTGACAACATTGAGTGGGCCAACGATCCTGAGGCAGATACTGAGGTGCCTAATGTCTTTGGAGGTAGCAATAGTGTGGTGGTGATTTAGTATTACCTATCTTTCCAGCATGTTTCTGACTGAAACCTCATCATCAAACAACTCCTTCACGTGGATTGACATCACTGCTCCCACTTTAGAAGACCTGAATGAGGTAAGCAGGAAATATAACCTCAGCAACCATCATCTTGTGGATTGTCTGGAGCCAGACCATCTGCCCAAATTTGAAGAGGGGGAGGACCTGCATTTCATCATCCTCAGAAAAATTATTGATAAGGAATCCAAGGCTTATACCATCAATGGTCTCACGACCAAAATTGCTGTTTTCTTTAATGAGAAAATTCTGATAACAGTCCACCGACTGCCTCATGCGGATCTTCAGGAGAGCTGCAAGCAGGCAATGCAGCATGGAAAGTTGCTTTCCGTTCATCAATTGCTGTTGAAGATCATAGCACATGTGCAAGTCAGCTATAGCCGCTTCTCCAATGCCTTGAATGCACAGATCGATGATTATGAAGCAAGGATGTTCATCCGCAAGACTGCAGTTGAGTCCATTGAAAATCTTTATCTCTTGAAACGCAGAGCTGGACTATGCAGGAGGCTGTTGCTGCTGACCAGTGAGGTGGTTGGTGCGGTACAACACCGACAGAAAAAATCGAATGAGTTGCAGGATATTCGCGATACACAGGCCAAGTTGCAACTCTTCTATGATCTGTTGAGTGAGGATGCACAAAATCTTGTCAGTACCTATATGTCCTACAGCGCCCAAAAGACCAATGAGGTCATGAAGGTGCTCACGATATTTTCAGCCTATTTTCTTCCCCTGACCTTCATTGTTGGGGTTTATGGAATGAATTTCAAGGTGATGCCAGAGTTGGAATGGCCCTATGGGTATCCGGTAGTTATTTTGGGGATGATTGTCATTTTTGTGCTTATTTACATCTGGTTCAGAAGAAGAAAATGGTTGTGATACAACCCATATACCGTCAACCTTTTCCCTCAGTTTTTGCCATTTTTTTCCGATATTTGCAATCCCCATTGAAATCATTCAACCCTTTCTCAAATACATTGAAAAATGAGCAATAAACCTTCTACCCTGTTTGACAAGGTATGGGACGCACATGTGGTCAGGAGTATTCCGGATGGTCCGGATGTGCTGCTTATCGATCGTCACTTCATCCACGAAGTGACAAGTCCTGTTGCCTTTCTTGGTCTCAAAAGCAGGGGCCTTTCTGTTATTTTTCCTGAGCGAACTTTCGCCACAGCAGATCACAATACTCCAACCATCAACCAGCATCTGCCGGTTGCTGATCCGCTTTCGGCCAATCAGCTGAAGGCCTTGGAAGAAAATACTGCCAATTATGGTATTTCACATTGGGGTTTGGGCAATCCGAAGAATGGTATCGTGCATGTGGTGGGGCCGGAAAATGGCATCACCCTTCCGGGCATGACCATTGTTTGTGGCGACTCCCATACTTCCACTCATGGTGCCTTTGGCTGTATCGCCTTTGGTATCGGTACTTCAGAAGTGGAAATGGTGCTTTCTTCACAATGCATCATGCAGCCAAAGGCCAAGAAGATGCGCATCAATGTTAATGGAAATGTACACAAAGGTGTTACACCAAAGGATGTGACGTTGTATATCATTTCAAAACTGACTGCCGCAGGTGCTACCGGTTATTTTGTAGAGTACGCCGGCTCTGTATTTGAAAACATGAGTATGGAGGGCAGAATGACCGTATGCAACATGAGCATTGAAATGGGAGCCAGGGGCGGCATGATCGCTCCTGATGAAACAACTTTCAACTATATCATGGGACGTGAAAAGGCACCACAGGGGCAAGCCTGGGAGGATGCTTTGGCATATTGGAAAACATTGAAGACCGATGATGGTGCTGCATTTGATAAAGAATATCATTTCGATGGAGCCGATATCGAACCCATGATCACTTATGGTACCAATCCGGGTATGGGCATGGGCATCACTGCGCGCATACCCTCTGCCGAGGATATCGATGCCGGTAAGGCCAGCTTCGCCAAATCCCTTCAGTATATGGGCTTCCATGAGGATGAGCCTATGTTGGGTAAGAAGATTGATTATGTTTTCATCGGCAGTTGTACCAATGGCCGCATTGAAGATTTTCGTGCTTTTGCATCCATTGTGAAAGGAAGAAAAAAAGCCGATAATGTTACTGCCTGGATCGTTCCGGGATCTCATACTGTTGAACACCAGATCAGGGAAGAAGGAATTTATGATATACTGGTTGAGGCAGGTTTCCAGCTTCGTCAGCCCGGTTGTTCTGCCTGTCTGGCGATGAATGATGACAAGATCCCTGCCGGTAAATATGCTGTCAGTACCAGCAACAGGAATTTTGAAGGACGTCAAGGCCCCGGTGCCAGAACGCTGCTGGCCAGTCCACTTGTTGCTGCCGCCGCAGCAGTAACCGGTGAAGTCACTGATCCCAGAACATTGATGAATTAAAGAAAGAGAAAATGGCTTACGATAAATTCACGGTATTGAAGAGCAGGGCAGTGCCCCTTCCGATTGAGAATGTTGATACTGATCAGATCATTCCTGCCCGTTTCCTGAAAGCGACCAAGCGGGAAGGGTTTGGAGATAATTTGTTTCGCGACTGGCGATACAATGGTGATGATACACCCAAGCAGGATTTTGTTTTGAATAATTCAATTTACAGTGGAAAGATCCTGGTTGGAGGTAAGAACTTTGGTAGCGGCAGCAGTCGCGAACACGCCGCCTGGGCCATTTACGATTATGGATTTCGTTGTGTGGTATCCAGCTTTTTCGCGGATATCTTCAAGAACAACTCCATGAACATTGGTATTCTTCCTGTAACGGTTTCAGAAGATTTTCTGGAAAAAATATTCAGGGCCATTGAGGCTGATCCTCAGACTGAACTGGAGGTCAACCTTCCAGAGCAGAAAATAACACTTCTTGCTTCGGGAGAGAGTGAGCCTTTTGATATCAATGGCTATAAGAAGCACAACCTCATCAATGGTTTTGATGATATCGATTACTTGCAAGCCATGAAAGACGAGATCATGGGCTTTGCACAAAACAGTCGCTACTGATCTTCAGTCGCGCAGCTCAAACCATGCCGAAGTCATCCCGTTACATTGAGATCATGGACACCACCCTCAGGGATGGTGAGCAGACCAGTGGGGTTTCCTTTTCAGCATCTGAAAAACTGACCATTGCACAATTGTTGCTAACAGAGATCAAGGTAGACAGGATCGAGATTGCTTCTGCCCGGGTTTCAGAAGGAGAGTTTGAGGCTGTAAAGAAGATCACACGCTGGGCGAAGTCGAAAGGTTTGCTCAAGCGTATTGAGGTACTGACTTTTGTGGATGGTACCATTTCGATCGACTGGATGAGCAAGGCCGGTGCCAAGGTGATGAATCTACTAACAAAGGGATCACTCAATCATCTTACCCATCAGCTCAAAAAAACACCACAACAGCATTTCAGTGAAATTGCTCAGGTTATTGCAATTGCAAAGAAAAAAGGAATTGAGTGCAATGTTTATCTGGAAGACTGGAGCAATGGGATGAGAAATTCACCGGATTATGTTTTTCAGTATCTGGATTTTCTCTCAACACAACCCGTCAAGCGGGTAATGTTGCCCGATACGCTGGGTATTCTGGAACCACAGGAGGTGACGGATTTCATCGGACAGATCATCCCACGATATCCTAAGATGCATTTTGATTTTCACGGTCACAATGATTATGATCTCGGAACAGCCAATGTACTCGAGGCTGTACGTGCCGGTGTGCAGGGCATTCATCTTACCGTGAATGGCATGGGTGAAAGGGCTGGCAATGCGCCATTGGCCAGTGCTGTGGCTGTGTTGCATGATTTCATGCCGAAAGTAAAAACAGGGGTTGCTGAAAAATCATTGTATCAAGTCAGCAAGCTGGTGGAAACTTTTTCCGGATTCAGGGTGCCGGTTAACAAGCCGGTGGTGGGAGAGAATGTGTTCACGCAGACAGCTGGTATTCATGCAGACGGCGACAAGAAAAACAATCTTTACTACAATGATCTGATGCCGGAAAGATTCGGTCGTCAGCGTAGATATGCTTTGGGCAAGACCAGTGGCAAATCAAATATTGAGAATAATCTTGCACAGCTGGGCATTGAATTGCCAGATGCAGATCTCAAAAAAGTAACACAACGTATTATAGAGCTGGGCGACAAAAAAGAAGTCGTTACCCAATCGGATCTTCCTTACATCATTTCCGATGTGCTCGACAGCAGCACCATTGACGACAAGGTGAAGATCGGCAATTATGTCCTCACTCATTCCAAAGACCTGAGGCCATCTGTAACGCTTCAGATCAGCATCGATGGAGAAATATTTGAGGAACATGCGCAGGGTGATGGACAGTATGACGCCTTCATGGTTGCTTTGCAAAACATATATAAAAAGAGAAAATTGCAATTGCCCATGCTAACCGATTATGCCGTGCGCATCCCGCCGGGCGGTAAGAGTGATGCACTATGTGAGACCATCATCACCTGGGATCTCAAAGGCAGGGAATTCAAGACAAGGGGTCTCGACAGCGACCAGACCGTTGCTGCCATCAAGGCCACAGAAAAAATGCTCAACTTAATATAGGATAACCAACATGACAAAGAACATTCTCATTGTACCCGGCGACGGTATCGGACAGGAAGTAACAGCGGCAGGCAAGAAAGTACTCGACAGGATTGCTGAAAAATTCGGACATACTTTTCATTATGATGAAGCCCTGATTGGACATGTAGCCATTGAGGCAACAGGATCTCCATTGCCGGATGAAACGCTGGCCAAGATGAAAGCCTCTGATGCTATTCTGTTTGGTGCTGTTGGACATCCCAAATACGACAACGACCCGACGGCGAAAGTAAGACCCGAACAAGGTTTGCTGAAGATGAGAAAGGAGCTGGGACTGTATGCCAATCTTCGTCCGATCAAGTTGTTTGATGAATTGCTCGAAGCTTCCAGCATCAAGCCTGAAATATTGAAGGGTGCTGATATTCTTTTCTTCCGTGAACTCACTGGTGATATTTATTTTGGAGAGAAGGGCAGAAAGGATGATGGCAATACGGCTTATGACATTGCGCAGTATAGCAGATATGAAGTGGAACGCATTGCCCGCAAGGCTTTTGATGCGGCCAGGACCAGAAAGAAAAAATTGTGTTCGGTAGACAAGGCCAATGTGATCGAGACCAGCAGGTTGTGGAGAGAAGTGGTACAGAAAATCGCTTTGGAATATCCTGATGTAGAGCTGGAGCATCAATTTGTAGATGCAGCTGCCATGTTGCTGATCAAAGACCCACGCAGGTTTGATGTGGTGGTGACCGCCAATCTTTTTGGTGACATCCTCACCGATGAAGCTTCCCAGATCGCAGGTTCTATGGGTATGTTGGCTTCTGCATCGATCGGTGATGGTACAGGTGTGTATGAGCCCATTCATGGTTCTGCGCATGATATCACTGGAAAAGGCGTTGCCAATCCGCTGGCTTCTATACTTTCAGCAGCCTTGTTGCTTGACATATCTTTTGGTTTGAAAGCAGAATCTGATGCCATCATCAATGCGGTTGATGCAGTTTTGAAAGAAGGATACCGAACCAGGGATATCGCAGATGCCCATACTCCTGCAGAAAAAATATTGGGTACAGATGCCATGGGCGAACAAGTCCTGAAACATCTGTAGATTTGGTCTCATGAAAAGACTACTCATTCTATTGCTGCCATTGCTGGTAACTTCTGTTGTTGCCCAGCAACAAAAGGTTGTTCTCACTCCAGAGAAAAACAAGAACATCATCCATGTTGCGATCGGGGGAAAACATTTCACTGATTTTTTCTTTCCCGATACCATTGCCAAGCCGGTACTGTATCCCATCAAGGCGCCCAATGGAACCGTGATCACACGCGGCTTTCCAGTAACCCCCATCGCAGGGGAGCCCACAGATCATCCGCATCATCTGGGCCTATGGTTCAATTTCGGAGATGTGAATGGACTTGATTTCTGGAACAATTCTTT
>JBKCOY010000042.1:0-12649 GCA_046309555.1 Chitinophagia bacterium | reverse complement strand
AGCATGTGCAGTAGGATCCTTTAATTTCTCCACCATGTTATACCCTCTGGAGATGATACGATCGTTCACCACCACAATAGCCCCCACAGGCACTTCGCCCTCCTCATAGGCTTTCTCCGCTTCGCGAAGGGCCGCTTTCATATAGTGTTCGTGGGTCATGGTTAGACGATAGAAATTAGATGTTAGACTTTAGATTAGAGCATAAACTGTTCAATGCTTTTGAAACAGCGTTTTGAATGATCTCATATGACTTTGTATCCGGTTCGATGTATACAAAAAATATGTCCATGGCCAGCCCTTTCTCGTGCAACAATTCCTTTAACTCCAATTTTTGTTTCCTATAAGCCTCTCGGATTCGACGTTTTAAAAGATTGCGGTCAACTGCACGCTTGAAATACCGTGAGGAAACGGAAACACCCATTTGTAAAAGGGACGAGGGACGGGGGACAAGGGACGAGGCCCCGCCTTCAACTTCTTCAACCCCCTCAACCCCTTCAAACTTACTTTCCAACCGGAAATATACCAACAACGGACTCACCCTAAACTTTTCCCCTTCGGCAAAAAGAATCCTGATCCTTTTGTAGGACTTGAGTCGTTCATTTTTGGAGAGGGTTTGTGTGGGCATAAAACGTTAGACATTAGACATTAGACTTTAGATGTTAGATTCTGTACTTTAAATTTTAGTTTTAGTTTTTTACTTCATTGATTAAAAACCCATCTTATTAAAACTAACATCTAAAGTCTAGTGTCTAACGTCTAAAAAACAAAAATAGCCCCGAAACAAGTTCCGGAGCTATGATTATGTGAATAATCGTTGCGATTATTTCAATTTGCTTTCGTCGGAAACAGAGAGTTTTTTACGACCCTTCTTCCTTCTGCTGGCCAATACGGCACGGCCGTTGGCTGATTCCATGCGCTTGCGGAAACCGTGAACGGATTTTCTGCGTCTGCGACTGGGTTGAAATGTACGTTTCATGATGCTTTTTTTTCCTTGTTTTTTGAATAAACGGCCGGGAGAAGCGGCCTATTCTGTTCAATGCCCTACAGGTCACCACACCCGTAGTCTTGTGAAAGGACGGCAAAGATAGGGAATTAGGAATTAGGAATTAGGAATTAGGAATTGGGAGTTAGGAATTAGGAATTAGGAATTAGGAGATGGCGGTTAAATTATATTAACCCTCTCTGCTACAACTTCATTGCCCCAGAACAGGGAAGCGGCATGCCCGAATTGTTCAGGGTCACCGGTGGTACAGAACTTCAGGTTCCCAGATGTTGAGATGCGGGAGGCCATATCAGGATGGCGTAGCAGATATTCCTGTAAACTGGAGGCCACGATCTCGCCCTGCGAAACCACTTGTATGTGTTCGGGCAAGGCTGCCCTTATCCTTGGATAGAGCAGGGGATAATGGGTGCAAGCCAATAGAATTGTGTCGATCAGCGGCGACTGAACAGCAAGTTGCTGCAGACAGGACTGAATTTCTTTGTCGGCCTCGGGAGAGTCATACTGTCCGCTTTCCACCAGCGGCACCCAGGTTGGACAAGCCTGCTGATGAACATGTACATCCGGAAAAAACTTTCCGATCTCGATCACATAGGAACCTGAATCCACCGTACCCTGGGTGCCCAGAATACCGATGTGATCAGACTCCGTGTAATCTCCTATAACCTCGGTAGTGGGCCTGATTACGCCCAACACTCGTTTGTTGGGTGCCAAATGGGGCAGATCTCTTTGCTGTATCGTACGCAAAGCTTTTGCTGATGCGGTATTACAGGCCAGGATCACAAGTGGACAGCCCTGATCAAACAACCATTTAACCGCTTCCAGCGTATATTGATATACGGTCTCAAAATCGCGTGTGCCGTAAGGTGCGCGTGCATTATCGCCCAAATACAAATAATCGTATTCAGGCATCAGAGCATGGATTTCCTTCAGCACGGTGAGTCCGCCTAAACCTGAGTCAAAAACACCGATGGGATGTTGCATATTCATCTCAAAAAAAAGACCGAAACAATGTTTCGGTCAATCTTTTTATTTGGCGGGAGCCTTGGGTGCCCCTTCAATTTTTTTCTTGATTAGTGGCAAAAGATCATCAGCATCTGGTTGCACGATCAGTGCTTCCTTTCTGAAAACATAAGCGTACCCATTGGCCTTGGCAACATCATTGATCACCTGATTGGCTTTCTGTGCAACTGGAGCCATCAACTCTTCCTGCTTTTGCTGCATCTGCTGCTGATAGCTTTGCTCATACCCTTGAAGTTCTACAAGGAGTTTTTTCATTTGCTCTTTCTTAGCAGTTTTCACTGCATTGGTCATCTTGGTAGAGTCAGCTTTGAAAACGCTGTCCTGACGATTCAGTTCCTTCAAAGTTTCAGCATAGTTGATCTGCAGGGCACTGTCGAACTGTGCCATATCAGCTGAAGCTTTCTTATACTCAGGCATAAGCTGAACCACTTCATCCACGCTCACATATCCGGTCTTGTTTTGTGCATTGAGGAATGGGTTGAATGCCACCAGTGCGATCATCACCAGACCAAGGGTTAAAATTTGTTTCATTTGTTCTTGTTTGTATTTATGGATTCGAAAATAGGTATTTTTTATTTCCCCGTCAGCTCTTTCAACACATCATCACTTTTGTCGAGTTTTGGGTCGGCAAAGATAACGGTTATTCCTTCACTTTTATCAAGGATCAGGTCATATTGGCGTGTATTGGCCAATTTCTGCACTGCATTGTAAACCTTGTCCTGTATGGGTTTAACCAGCTCCTGACGACGCTTGAACAGATCACCCTCAAATCCGAAACGCCTCTTTTGCAGATCACGTACTTCTTTTTCTTTGTTGAAAATATCGTCTTCTCTTTTCTTGAGAAGTTCCTCACTCAACATGACTTTCTCGGATTCAAAATTCCTGTAGAGCTGATCAAGAGCAGCCTGCTTGTCATCGATCTCTTTCTGCCACTGAATGCTAAGGGCATCGAGTTTCTTTTGCGCATCCGTATACTCCGGCATCTTGCTCAGAATATAACGCGTATCAATCACAGCATATCGCTGCGCTTGCAATTGCATTGAAAACATTCCTGCCAGTAATAAGATGAATATCTTTCTCATGACGAATATTTTATCTTTTTTATTCTATACTAAAAACTAACATCTAATGTCTATACTACTCCGGCTCAAATCCAAGCATGAACGTGAACCTGCTCGCATCCTTCAAGCGATTGGTGGCATTGAGCCTGTCCAATCCAATACCATAATCAAATCCTAACAATCCAAACATCGGCAGGAAGAACCTCACACCAACACCCATAGCACGGCGCAACCTGAACGGATTCCATTCTCGGAAACTATACCATCCATTGGCTGCCTCATAGAAAGCAAGTCCATAGATCGTACTGCTTGGATTGGTCACGAAAGGATATCGCATTTCCAGTGTGTACTTGTTGAAGATGGTAAAGAAGTTATTGGCCCGCTGCTGATCAGGGTTGATCGTAGGATCCGAGGTTTCGTAAACCGGATATCCCCTGTGAGCAATGATGTCATATCCAAGAACGCCAAAGTTGTTGGTCAACCCCGCATCTCCCACCTGGAAACGTTCAAACGGAGAAATGGGAACATTGCGGTTATATCTTCCTATGAATCCATATTTAGCCGCCATCCGCATCACAAACTGACGTGTCTTATCCTCGCCCGCAGGCTTACCGATTGGCACAAACCATTCTGCATTGAACCTCCACTTGTGATACTCTACCAATTTGAAAATATCTTTTGAATTTACCCCTTTGATGAAAGACCATGGTGGTGTAAAGGCACCGCTGAGGAGGAAGTTCGATCCGCTGCGCGGGAAGATAGGCTGGTCGATAGAAGTTCTTTGAAGCGCCAGCTTCAGGTTAAAGTTATTTGACACTCCCGTTGAAAAAGAAGGGAAGATGGCATAATTCTTTGCCTTGTACTGAATGTAGCTGAGTGAAGTAACCAATGAGAAAAAGTCGTCTGGCCATTTCAACTGCTTACCCAAAGCAATGGTTGCACCGGATGTACTGAGATAGGAAGAATCTGCATATCCTCTGTCGAACAATCCTGTGAAAGGATTATATGCATTGGTAAACTTGGTATTGAAAACATTGATGGAGAAAGAATTCCTCTTCTTGCCACCGAGCCATGGTTCGGTGAAGGAGAAATTCACGGAGCGGAAGAATCTTCCATTCGACTGATAACGAAGGCTCAGCTTTTGTCCGTCACCAGTAGGCAATGGATCCCATGATGTTTTCTTGAAAATATTTTTGATCGAGAAATTGTTGAAAGTCACACCCAGGGTTCCGGTAAGTCCGATATTACCACCCCAACCAGCACTGAGTTCCAGCTGGTCGGATGATTTCTCTTCTACAGTATAGTTGATGTCCACCGTTCCGTCATCCTGGTTAGGCACAGGCTGCATGCCCAGTTTCTCCTGATTGAAATAACCCAGGTTAACGATCTCACGCTGGGAGCGGATAAGGTCCTGGCGACTGAATTTTTCACCGGGAACGGTTCGCAGTTCACGCCTGATCACATACTCTTTGGTTTTATCATTACCGGATATGTTCACGTTTTTGATCGTGGCTTGCGGACCTTCACTGATCCTGACTTCATGGTCAATGGTATCATTGTAAACAGAAGTCTCAACTGCATTGATGTTGAAGAAGAGATAACCATAATCCATGTATAATGAACTGATGTCGCCTCCCTCAGGTGATACTTGCTTTCCGAGTTTTTTGTTCAGAACTTCAAGGTTGTAAGTATCTCCTTTGTTGATGCCCAGCATCATGTTGAGAAGACTGTCCGGATATTTGGTATTTCCCTTCCAAGTCATCTTTCCGAAATAGTACTTACGTCCTTCGTTGACCTTGAGTGAAATGTTCAGCTGCCCTTTGGCATTGTAGTACTGTGTATCTGCTTCAATCATCGCATCACGATATCCCAGTGAGTTGTAGTATTCCAGGATCTTGTCTTTGTCTTCGATGTATTTTTTCTCGTTGAACTTGGCTGATGAAAACAATTTGAAACGAAACCAGGGATCAATGAAATCACGAATCATGGATGGCTTCAGGTATCCTTTCTCTTTGACAAACTGTTTGAAGCTGATGGGAGCCACTGTTCCGTATGGGCTGCTCGCACTATCCGGGAAGAGTGTGATGCGCGTTGATTCTTTGGTCCCTTTCAGTTTTCTTTTGAGTTGCGCTGCAGTAGCTGCCTCATTTCCAAAAATATGTACATCCGTGATCCTCACTTTATTTCCTTTGGCCACATTGAAGTTCAGGATAACCTTGTCAAGATTTTGCGGATCCGGAGACTCCTGAATATCAACTGTAGCTCCCTTGAATCCTTTGTCGATAAAATACTTAACGATGTTCTCTTTTGCCGACAGCTTCATGTTATCCGTCACTACCCTTGTTTTCACAAGTCCTACTTTATCCTTCAATTCATCCGACTCCGTTTTGCGAACGCCTTTGAATTTAAAGTCGGCCAACATGGGTCTTTCTACGGCATCAATCTCAACCCAGATATTGTTGTCTTCTAATTTGGTGATGTAGATGTTGATATTCGTGAACATGTTCTGCGTCCACAACTTGTTGATTGCCTTGGCAAAATTATCACCTCCCGGCAGGGTAACTTCATCCCCAACGGCAAGTCCGGATACCGAAACTACGATAGCTGCATCAAAGGCTTTATTGCCCTTTACCTGGATGTCGGCAATGGTATATTTCCGGGGATATTTTGCGGAATAAATGGCGAGTAAAGCGGGGTCTACTGATGCCTTTGGGAGGGTATCCGTCTGGGCCGATACGCTGTCCGTAAACACCAAAAAACCAATAAAATACAACAGCGTTCTGATCCTCATCGTCTGGGTCATGGTTAAGGACGGCAAAATAACGGCTTTTTGTCTAAAATCTTGTTAAAGAGGGGGTAAATAGTGGTAACTGTCAGGGACATGGGACTAGGGACAAGGGACAAGCCTGTCTCTTATCTCTTATCTCACCTGTCCGCTCGTCTTCCCAAACCTTCTTTCTCTCTTTTGGAAATCGATAATGGCTTCATAAAGGTTTTCCTTGCGGAAGTCGGGCCAGCGGGTCTGGGTGAAATATAATTCTGCGTAAGCCAGCTGGTAAAGCAGGAAATTGCTGATCCTGTACTCCCCACTGGTCCTGATCATGAGTTCTGGGTCGGGGAAAGCACTGGTGGCAAGGTATTGCTGTAGGGTGTCCTGACTGATTGCTTCTGGTTCAAGGGTTCCGCTTTTGACATCTTGGGCGATCTTTTTGACGGCATTGACCAGCTCCCAGCGTGAACTGTAGCTTAGGGCCATGATCAGATTAAGCCCGGTATTGGAAGCAGTCATGTCCAGCGCTTCCTGTAATGCATTCTTTGCATGGTCGGGCAGCATGGACAATTCGCCAATCACATGCATGCGTATGTTATTGCTGTTGAGGATAGGCACTTCCTTTCGAATTGTCTCCACCAAAAGACTCATGAGTCCAGCTACTTCCTCTTTGGGCCTGTCCCAGTTCTCCGTGGAAAAGGCATAGAGGGTAAGGAATTTGATTCCCAGTTCAGCTGATCCTTCCACAATGTCCCGAACACTGGCTACCCCGTGAAAATGTCCGAATAGCCGGTCCTGACCCTGTTCCTGGGCCCATCTCCCGTTACCATCCATGATAATAGCTATGTGTTGCGGGATGCGGTTTTCATCGATCAAGGCTCTGAGTGACATGGTGGCAAAGTTAGTGAATAGACGTTAGACATTAGATGTTAGACATTAGACATTAGACATTAGACATTAGACGTTAGACATTAGACATTAGACGTTAGACATTAGACATTAGTGTTTAAATAACTTCTAACGTCTAATGTCTAATATCTAACGTCTGAAAACTACTTCGGATTTGCGCACTTATACGAACTAAAAGAAACCGACAAAGTTAGTTCGGCAAAAATGAACTGGTCTTTCTGCTCACTGAAACCTCTTTGCTTACCGGCAATGCCGATTGGGTTTCCTGTTTCGTAAGAACGATCCTGCAACAGATAAGCGGGGGTATTGACTCCAACTGTTTTTTGGGGGAAGGCAGCATCACCAGCAAAAGTAGTGCTGACATCATCCAGATAATCAGTACTGGTGAAGCGATGAACCACTTCAAACCCGAGGTTCACATTGCGACCCAGATTATACTTCACCCCCATCCCCAAAGGAAAAGAGAAGGCCTGTGTTCGATAATATTTTCGGTCGGGATACAAGGATGACCCCTGTCCTTCCGTTCCGAGTTTTCTCAGATAATACTTTTGTCCATCAAGATAAGTGTAAGGATCAAAACTGAAACTACCCACGCCAAAAGTGATGTAGGGAGTGAAAAAATAATAGGGACTACCCGGTATGAATTCAAAGAAATTGAAATCACCCTGAACAGATAGTTCCCATACTTTGGACTGAAAATCAAGGTTCCTTCTTTGCTGCACTTCAACTTTACTCAAACGATCTGCATATCCCATCTCAGCATAATGTCCTGCCAAACGCAAGGCAACATAATTACCAAACTGCTTGCGGAAAAATACGCCCAATGCGGGTTTCGGACGATTAATGGCTGAAAGATTATTAAGATCTCCGAAATAATGAGCTGCTCCGGCACTGATACCGATCTCACCTTCCTGCACAATGGCTTCATTCTGCGCAATGGCAGAAGCTGAAATGATGAGCGATAGCAGGAGTGAACGGAAATACATAGGGTAAAGTTAGATGTTAGACTTTATACCTTAGGCGTTAGATTACAATTTTAACGAGTTTTAAATAATTGATCCTTACACCTTTGACTATGAGTTTACAATAAAAGACTAAGAACTAAGGACTAAAATCTAACATCTAAGGTCTAATATCTAATCCCTTGTTCCTTGTATCAAAGCCCCACGTCAATTTCTCCCTCAGTGTTTTAAGGAAATTGTTTTCATTGAGGCGAATGAGGTTGAAACAGAAATCTTCTTTGCGAATGGCCAACTGAATATTTTTTTCTACGAGCTCCTTTCGAGAATCGAGGGTGCAGATGAAATCGTCTACTCTGCCTTCCACTTCAAAGGAAAGTACGTTGTTGTTGGGAACAACAATCGGACGAATATTAAGATTATGCGGTGCAATGGGAGTGATCACAAAGCTCTCAGAATCGGGAAATACAACCGGACCGCCACAACTGAGTGAATACCCGCTTGATCCCGTAGGCGTTGAAACGATCAGTCCGTCAGACCAGAATGTATTGAGGAATTGTCCGTTTAGATAAGTATGTATCTTGATCATGGGAGAGAATTCTCTCTTGTGGATCACAAATTCATTCAGGGCAAACGGATCATTTCCAAACAAAGGTGCACTGGCATCTAAGTGCAACAATCCTCTTCTGTCGGAAACATAGGTTCTTGATTTCAATGCATCAA
Source organism: Chitinophagia bacterium (assembly GCA_046309555.1). Lineage (GTDB taxonomy): Bacteria > Bacteroidota > Bacteroidia > Chitinophagales > Chitinophagaceae > Pollutibacter. The sequence goes on along the minus strand of JBKCOY010000042.1, from coordinate 4,204 downwards.
CTGCTTCATCAATTTGTTCCTTTCCCAGGCTGGCAAGGAAACCCAGTCGACCATAGTTGATTCCCAATACAGGGATATTTTTATCCCGGACCAGACAAACAGTGTCCAACAGTGTACCATCGCCGCCCAGCGAGAACAGGGCATCGTAGGAATCGTCAAGGTCAGGAGAGCCAGAAAAGATTGCAGGCAATGCATGACCTGATGATGCAATTGTATCTTTGAATTGTTCGAAGATCTCAGTATAGACCACCGGCAGGATATCGGCCTTCCTCAATGCTTCCAGCACCAAGAGCAGGTCCTGCTGTTGAATGGTTTGTCCCCCTCTGCTGTAAATCGCAACTTTCATAATCATGCTATCAGATCAAAGGTAGGGAATCCACCTGAGAGGCCTAGTTTCTGCCATCAGACTTGTGAACGAAGAGCCCTCTTTCTGTAAGTTGATTGAAACTGTATTCAAATCGCAACACCACATCATAAAAACTCACCACATCAATACCGATGCCACCGGTATAAAGAAGCTTGTTGTTCAGGCGGTTATCTGATGTGATATTTTTCCTGTACACATAGCCGGCATCTCCATATCCTTTCATGAAGATCCGAAAGGGCACGTATCCGTGTGTTTTCGACCTGAGTCCGGTTTTCACTTTGAAGTTCAGGATCTCCTTGCCAATCGTATTTCTTACAAATCCTCCGGCTACCCCATCCACCACATAATATTCCAATCCGCGCAGATAAGAATCATTGTATCCCAGCATGATGGTGTTGAAAAAAGGCTGGTCAAAAGGCACCCGCAAATGCGACTCCATGGCCATTCCAAAAAATGTTTTCCCGGGCAGTTCCCAATAGCGCGATGCCCGAAACATCAGTTGTGTTACATCCACCGTTCCTCCAGTTCCCTTTCGCAACAATTCAAATTCATAGCTATGGCCCTTTGTGGGGTAGGGAATATAGTTCAGCTGATAATGGTGAAAGGTATAACGCAATTCAGGATAGGTAACCGAAGTTTTATCATTACCAAGATACTGGTTGTTGAGAGCAAGGATGGTATCACTGATCGATTCCGATTGTACACCGAACCTGAGGTAATGTCGGTTGATGGATCCCTTGCGAATGGAGAACATACCACCGGCATAAAATTGTCGGCGTACAAAATTATCCGGGTCTTTGAAAAACTGTTGCTTGTTGCGTAATGTACCGTAATTCATTTCCCTGTTCCTCGAGTAAGAAACATCAAAACCCCAACCGCGCTGCAATGAATTATCAGAAAAAGGATTGTAATAATTCAGTGCCATTCTTTGCGTGAAGCCATTGATGAGCCAGGCATTGAGCCTGTCGTTTCTGCCGGTGATGTTCTTGCCATGAAATTTGAGTCCGTAATTGACCCTGTCGGGATCAAGGTTGTAATCATTCAACCATACATTCCAATTACGATCAGCCGGCTTGAGATAGGGAAACAATAGATAATACCAGCGCTCTTTGACATCCACCAGGATATCCAGTGAATCGTTGTTCCAGTTGGTAAAGCAAATATTGGTTTCAAGAAAGAGCGTCGTGTTCACCAGGTTTTGCCTGCTGAGTTCCAGGCCGTCCAGTATTTCCGGAAGGGTATACGATTGATTTTTTTGTACAGCAAGCTCTCGTGCTACAATGTAGGATTTGGTTTTTTTATTGCCGGTAATTGTAATATTTCTCACCGTTACCTCCTGAGAAAGCAATTGCAAGGGGAATAGTAGAAATAGGATGAAGCGCATGGGGATAGTTGGGAAATGGGAACTGGGAGTTAGGAACTAGTAAAAATAGAAAATATTTATTGCTCAAGATCAAACAACTCCATGATCCTAACTCCCAATTCCTATCTCCTATCTCCTAGATGTTCAAATAATTCAACAAATGATCCAGATTGCTCTGCAGAGAGTTGTCATAGTATTCATCTCCGTAATACTGGAGTACCATGTATTCATGTCGCTGAAAGGTAGCCACCAGATCGGATATGTCTTCGCGATTGATGTGCAATACGACCTGCATTTTTGCTGTCTGAGAATCAAGGATGCTGTTCATGTTCATGATCATGGCATCGTTGGATTCGACGAGTCGGTTGATCTCGCCGGGAGAGTATTCGTGGCGTGACATTTCAAGTATGATCACGGATCCTGTTGCAGCAACACCAAGAAGCAAAGAAGATTGTTCGAGTAATTTTTCTTCGCTAACCACTCCTTCTAACTCATTCTTTTCATTGATCACAGGAACCTGTCTGACAAAAAATTTTGAGCGAACCTTCAGGGCTTGTAAAAAATGATCAGCAGGATTGACAAAAGGCTTGATAAAGAATTGAGATTGTTCTGAAATTTTACTTTCAGGATCGGCATCTTCAAGATCACCGAGATCGATCATCCCAATATAGTGTTGCCCTTCCAAAACAACCACCATATCCTGTTTTTCATCCTGGTGCAATTCCAGTGCATGCGAAACCGTATCGTTTGCGTCGATGGTATTACAATGGGAATCCAGAAGCTGACTGCAGAAGGTCATACCGTAATTTGATAGACCAATATTAGGTTTAATTTGCTGCAGGATCCTTGAATTTTTGTAAAAATTGTGCAAGAATAACGTTAAACTCATCCGGAACCTCCATCATCGGGGCATGCCCGCAATGGTCAATGAAATGAATTTCACTGTTGGAAATCAATTTGTTGAATTCCCTGCCCACGAACGGAGGCGTGATACTGTCGTTGTTACCCCAGACAAGCAGGGTTGGCAATTTGATCTGCTTGAGTTCATCTCCAAGGTTGTTCTTGATGGCGCTTCTGGCCAATGAAATCACCTTGAGGGTCTTCATTCTTTCGTTCACGATCTGGTAAACCTCATCCACGAGTTCCTTGGAAGCAGTTTTGGGATCGTAAAAGGTCATTTCCGTTTTCTTACGGATGTATTCGTAATCGCCACGTTTCGGATAGGTATCGCCCATTCCATTTTCAAAGAGGCCTGAACTTCCCGTCAGGATGAGGGAGCGCACCTTTGCAGGAGTTTTCAGCACATGAACGAGTGCTACATGTCCTCCCAATGAATTTCCAAGCAAATGAATATTGTCATATCCACGATGATCGATGAATTTGGTGAGGTATTTTTCCAATCCGCCTACCGTGGTATGGAGCAGATCAAGTTCGAAGAGGGGTAACATGGGCGCCACCACCTTGTGGGTATGCCTGAAATGGTCTATGATTCCGGCAAAATTGCTCATGGCTCCAAAGAGACCATGTAAGAGCAGGAGGGGTTGGCCCTCTCCTTCCTCCACAAACTTGAATTTTCCGTCCTGCTTAACCTCAAATTGTAAAGCCATAATATTTTTCCCTTAACAGGATATTGTTACTTGATGATAGTTCTGGTTCAGGCAAAGAAAGGCAAAATGGGTGAGAATTTTAGTCTTAGGCTAGGAAACTACACCCCTTGTTTAATTATGGACCGAGTAGAGTTAAACAGATTTTTCATGGCCGGCAGCCATTCGCTGAAATTGAGAATCACCCAATTACCCAGTTTTAGGAGATAGCGCATAGAAACAGAAGTGTATTTAGCTTCTATTGGGGAAACAGGAACCAAACCTGACCGGTTTACAGATTCCATGAAAACCAGAACAACTGCATACAATGAGCAATAGATAAAGGCAAAAAGCAATACTCCCAGTATTCTGTTTACGATCCCGAGCATAACAGCCTCCACCAGCTTTTCCACCATTTTACCCAGCAATCTGACCAATATTATGCCCGCAACGAGCACGATGGCAAAGGCCAGAAAGCCATACCATTTGCTTTGGCCCTCTTCTCCCTTCCACAAATAGCCCTGCACCATTCCGGAAAATTGAAAGGCCAGCGCGAGAGCGATGAAATAGGAAACAAATACAAAAAGGGCCATGATGAAGCCTTTGGTCCAGCCCTTGTATACAGATAATACCAAGATCAATAGTAAAATGATATCTGTAGCCATATCACGAGAGCATTTCTTTTACAATGGAAGAAATAGTCTTCCCATCGGCCTTGCCGGCTAGCTGCTTAGAAGCAACACCCATAACTTGCCCGAGTCCGCTGATATTGCTAACACCCAAGGTTTTGATGATTTCGGCGATCACCGTTTTCAATTCTTCTTCACTCATTTGCTTTGGGAGGTATTGCTCAATTACTTCCACTTCTTCTTTTTCTTTGATGGCAAGATC
>JBKCOY010000041.1:0-6046 GCA_046309555.1 Chitinophagia bacterium | reverse complement strand
TTCTCAAATCGCTGCACAAAAAAGATTTTTTTATTTCCCTTCTTAACAGTATTTTAACTCCTTGAACGCAATTTTTTTTAAATTAAATCATCACCAAAACGATTGATTATGACCCAAAGATTGTCATTGAAGGTGTTCTTCAGACTGTTCGGCATTACAGTCTGTCTGACCTTGCTCACAGGACTGGCACATGCCCAGCGAAGTGTGAGTGGAAAAGTTATTGATGCCGAATCAAAATCTCCTTTATCCGGGGTTTCTGTAGTTGTAAGTGGCACAACAAAGGGCACTTCAACAGATGCACAGGGTAACTACAAAATTGATGTTGCCAATAACCAAAGACTGGTTTTTTCTTTCAATGGTTATGAAAGCCGCACACTTTCTGCAGGAAGTGGTGCAACATTGAATGTAGAAATGGATGTGGATGTAAAGGCACTTCAATCGGTTGTAGTTACTGGTTACACATCTCAGCGTAAAAAGGACATTACGGGAGCAGTAGCAGTTGTTTCTGCAAAAGAACTTACTGCAACTCCTGCAGCCAGCGTAACGCAAATGCTGCAAGGTAAAGCTTCAGGTGTGGTTGTAGGTAACGACAACTCTCCTGGTGGTGGAACCATGGTGCGTATCCGTGGGTTCGGTACCATTAATAATAACTCACCGCTTTATGTAATTGATGGTGTGCCTACGCAAGGTACACTCAACAACATCAACCCTTATGATATTGAGTCTATGCAGGTATTGAAAGATGCTTCTGCAGCTTCTATCTACGGTGCACGTGCTGCAAACGGTGTTGTGATCATTACAACAAAAAGAGGTAAGTCCGGTGATCCTAAAATTTCTTTCGATTACTACACTGGACAGCAAGCCCCCGGTAAATTCCTTGATCTCTTGAATGCCCAGGAATTGGGACAATACCTGTTTAAGGCAGACGTGGGTGCAGGTAAAACACCATGGGTTGCTTCACCTTCTGTTCAATATCGTTTTGATCAGAATGGTGGAATAACCATGGCGGACTATATCTACCCAAACATATTTGGAACCTTGCCTGCTAACTTTACTTATACCAATGATATCACAGATCCTCAATTGGGTGTTACGAAGTATAATATCAATAAGGCAAACAAGGCAGGAACTGACTGGTATGATGCTATTTTTGATCCGGCTCCAATTTCAAACTACCAAATCGGAGCTTCCGGTGGCACTAACAAAGCCAAATATGCTTTTTCAGGAAACTACTTTAAGCAAGATGGTATTTTGAGATTCACAGATTACGAACGTTTCTCAGTTCGCGCAAATACAGAATTCACACAGGGTAAATTTACAGTGGGAGAAAACTTAACTGTATCGTATGATGAGAGAGTAGGTATATCTAACAACAGTGAAAGTAACCCTATCTCTCTTGCTTACCGTATCCATCCGATAATCCCGATTTTTGATATTACTGGTGGACCCGCTTATTTTGGTGGAACAAATGCATCTCCTTGGTTGGGTTTTGGTGGTCCCCGCGGTGTTAATTTGGGTAATGCCACCAATCCACTGGCAGAATTGTACAGGTCCAAAGACAACAAAACTGTTACCACTAATATTTTCGGTAATGCATTTGGTGAATACGCTATCAATAAAAATTTGAAAGCAAGAACTAGCTTTGGTTTGGAATACACCAACGGCAATCGTGCTGAGTATTTCATGAGAAATATCGAGGCTTCTGAGGCAAGAAATACCAACTCACTGAACGTGTTCAACAGTTTCAGTTCTGCATGGACATGGTACAATACCTTGACTTACAACAAAACATTTGCAGAAAATCACGATGTGAATGTGTTGGTAGGAACTGAGGCGGTATCAACTTATAGCTTCGGCTTCCAGGCAAGCCGTTCAAGTTTTGCTTTTGATGATATTGATTATCGTTATCTGAATGCGGGTTCTGCTTCTGGTTTGAGCAATGCCGGATCTGGAGCGATCAGAACACGTTTGTTCTCGCAGTTTGCTAAAGTGAACTACGGTTTCAAAAACTTACTTCTTGCTGACTTCACCATTCGTCGTGATGGTTCTTCCCGTTTCTCTGCGTCAAACCGCTATGGTATCTTCCCAGCTGGTTCAGTAGGTGTTCGTTTAACAGAGCTTAAGGCGTTGAACAACATCAGTTGGTTGGATGACTTGAAAGTAAGAGGCGGATTGGGTAGAACAGGTAATCAGTTGATCCCGAATGTTTACAATGCATTTACATTGTTTACAGCTGACCCCGGAAGCAATGGATACGATATCAATGGAACAGGAACATCTATTGCAGGTGGATTTGATCTAACACAGTTTGGAAACCCGAATGGTAAGTGGGAGACCTCTACGTCTGTAAATGTTGGTTTTGATGCGAGCTTACTTCGCAATCGTTTGGAAGTTGTATTCGACTGGTATACCAGAACCACATCAGATATGCTCGCACAAATCGCAGTTCCACGTGCTCAAGGTCAAGGTACTCTGCCATTCACCAACATCGGAGAAATGCGAAACAGAGGTGTTGACTTGAACTTGAACTGGACTGACAAGGCAATGAATGGTCAGTTTCGTTATTCTATTGGAGTGAACATCAGCCAATACAAAAATGAAGTGCTTAAGCTGAACAATGATCCAAAGGCAACTGTGTTTGGGTTTACAACACGTCTCCCATCTATCACTGCAACACGTGCAGGATATCCAATTGCCAGCTTCTTTGGATACTTTGTGGATGGAATTCTTACTGCACAGCAGGCCGCTTCAGCTCCTAAATTTGGTACCTATACCCGTGAAGGTGTATTCAACTTCCGTGATATCAATAAAGATGGTGTGATTACAGCTGCCGACCGTGATTTCGTTGGCAATCCACATCCTGATTTCACCTACGGTATCAACCTCTCTGCAGGGTATAAGAACTTTGATCTTGCCATATTTGCACAAGGAGTACAGGGAAATGAAATCTTCAACTATGTACGTTACTGGACAGATTTCAACGTGTTCCAGGGTAACAGATCCAAGAGAATGTTGTATGAGTCTTACGGTAATACTGACAATCCTAAGTTGCCTCGCTTGAATTCAAGTGATGCATCTTCTCAGCAGGTATCTTCTTATTTCTTAGAAGATGGTTCTTACCTCCGTTTGAGGAATGTACAGTTGACGTATACCATCCCCAACAACATCATGAAGAAGGTAGGTATTTCAGGTGCACAAATCTATATCCAGGGACAAAATATCTTAACACTTACCAAATACACAGGTTTAGATCCGGATATCAACTTGCGTACTTCAGGTGCTGATAACCAAGATGTTCATATGGGTATCGACGAGGGTGCTTATCCGGTAGCTAAACAATACCTATTTGGTGTACGCCTTAAATTCTAACTCAATCGCAATTGTAAATAATATGAATATGAAAAAGATAAAATTTCTACTTCTTTCGCTGGCCATGGTGATGACCATCGGATGCCAGAAATTCTTTGACGTTGCTCCTCAGGGTGTGGCTACTGCAGCTCAGCTGAAAAGTAAAGCCGGCGTTAACGCCCTTTTGATTGGAGCATACTCATTGCTGGATGGAATTGGTTCTGGAACTACTGGTTGGCATGCAGCTGTATCCAACTGGGTTTACGGTGGAGTTGTTTCCGACGATGCTTATAAAGGAACAGATGCAGGTGACCAGCCTGAACAGTCATTTCTCGAGCAGTACAACTGGGTGTCAGACAACACGCACCTTCGTGGAAAGTGGCAGCACTCTTACGATGGAGTTGCAAGGTGCAATGAGGTTATCCTTATAGTAAGTGATCCTGATGTAAAGGATATGAGCGATGACGAGAAAAAACAGGTAATCGCGCAAGCTCGTTTCTTGAGAGGACACTATCATTTTGAAGCCAAGAAAATGTGGAACAATGTTCCGTATATCGACGAAAAAATCTACAAAACAAATGACCCTTCAGGTGTTCTTGTAGGCAATACTGCCAATATATGGCCACAAATAGAGGCTGATTTTAAATTTGCGGCTGATAATCTGCCTGCTACACAGTCACAAAAAGGTCGTGCTACAAAATGGGCTGCAAAGTCCTATTTGGCCAAGGCTTATCTCTTCCAAAAGAAATGGGCTGAAGCAAAAACTGAATTGTTGGATGTGTACACCAATTCTGGTAAAAGTTTAGTAGATAACTACCACGACAATTATAGAACTGTTACCAACAACAACAAAGAATCTATTTTTGAAGTACAGTTCTCCGTAAATGACGGTACTACTGGACAAAATGGAAACCAGGGCGATGTCTTGAACTGGCCTTATGCCGGTAACGCTCCTGGTCGTGGATGTTGCGGTTTTTACCAACCATCACACAATTTAGTGAATGCATTCAAAACGGATGCTGCTGGACTTCCATTGATTGGCGATGCTGCTGATGGAAGCAAGGACACATATAATAATGTTGACGTTCCAAATGATCAAGGCATCAGCTTCACTGTTCCTTATACAGCAGATCTTAGCACACCAGTTGATACGCGTTTGGACTGGACAGTAGGAAGGAGAGGGGTGAAATTCTTGGATTGGGGTCCCCATCCTGGTAGCTCCTGGATTCGCGATCAGGCTTATGCCGGTCCATTCAGCGGAAAAAAATGGATGTACTATCTTTCAGAAGAAAACTCAACTACACATGCTACAGCAAAGCGTTCTGTAAACAACAACTTCCGCATGATCAAGTATTCTCATGTGATCTTATGGTTGGCAGAATGCGAGGCTGAATTGGGTAATTTGGCTCAAGCTGAAACTTATGTAAACTTGATCCGCAGTAGGGCGAAAAGATCAGCTCCTCAAGATGCTGCAGTAAACATCAAAGTTGAACCATATCCAGCAGGTACTTTTGCTGGGAAAGGACAAGGCTATGCAATCAATGCTGTTCGAATGGAGCAACGTCTTGAATTTGCAATGGAAGGACACAGATTCTTTGACCTTGTACGTTGGGGAATTGCTGAAAAAGTTCTCAATACCTATGTTGCTAAAGAAGGTGTAACTGGAACTGATAGCAACGGCAGAACCTTCTCTAAACGTAACTACCTTGCAGGTAAAGTATTCTTAGCGAAGCACAACTACTTCCCAATTCCTCAGGATGAAATCTTGAACTCTCAGAAAGACGGCAAAACCGTTCTTACGCAGAACTCAGGCTACTAACTTCGTTAAGATTTGTTAAGATTAAGGCTGTTCGAAAGAACAGCCTTAATTTTTTATTTTGATCTGTAAAGTATATGTGCCGGATGAAATATACGCGAGATCCACATCAGTATATCCAAATCTATTTTAGATCAATCCAGCTGCATTAGTTTCTCAAACAACTTTTCATATTCAGATTCAATTTTTTTGAGCTCTGTTTGAATCTGCTGATATTTTTTCTCAGTTTCTGAGAATTGCTGCTGATTGCAGTAAATAGAAGGATCAGCAAGTTTATTTTCTACCTCCGCTTTCTCCGCTTTCAATTTCACAATCTTCGCCTCCGCTTCCTCAAACAAGCGCTGTATTCGCTTTTTTTCTTTCTGCTTCTCTTTATCAATCGGAGTCCCTTGTTCCTCTCTTTCCGGTAGGAGTTTCTCGTCCCTTGTCCCTTGTCCCTCGTCCCTCGTCCCTCGTCCCTTATCCCTTGTCTCTTGTCCCTCGTCCCTTGTGCCTCGTCCCTTGTCACCCGTCCCTCCCTTTTCACCAGGTTTATCTGCTTTGGCAGTGATGCCCTGTTCCTTTGAAGCCATCCTTTCCTTCCACTCCACCCATTCTGTATAGCCACCTTTAAACTCCACTATCTTTCCATCCACGATCTCCCAGATCTTGTTGGCAGTCTTGGAAATGAAGTAACGATCATGGCTGACCAAGATCAGACTGCCTTCATATTTGTCCAAAGCCTCCGCCAGCAAATCCACAGAATGCATATCAAGGTGATTCGTAGGTTCGTCCAGCATCAGAAAATTGGATTTGCTGATGATGGTCTTGGCCAAGGCTACACGGGCTTTTTCACCACCACTTAGTACCCTGATCTTTTTATCGACATCATCACCGCTGAAC
>JBKCOY010000040.1:0-11183 GCA_046309555.1 Chitinophagia bacterium | reverse complement strand
GGAGAACAGAAAAAGGCGCGGCATCTGCAAAGTTCCGCCTCTCTGCTGTTCAATGTATTCATGGAATATGACAGACACAACATCCTGCTGAAACAGGCATTTGAGGAAGTGATGTATCAGCAGATGGAAGAAGAACGTTTGCGCAATATGCTCGACAGAATCAGTCGTTCATCAATAATCATCAAAAGACCAGAAAGACTGACGCCATTCTCATTCCCCGTAAAAGTAGATTCGATGCGCGAAAGCATGTCATCGGAAAAACTGGAAGACAGGATCAAGAAAATGATACACAATTAAAAAGGCACGTCAATAATTGAAGATTGATTACCATCTTTCAAAACAGCAAATAGCCTGTCCAATTTTTGGGGTTCAACCAGATGCTTCCCAGAAAAATAGCTAAAAGCAGGAAGAACGGCATGCTCAGCACTGAAATAGAAACAGGGCAATGTTACCGATTGCTTTCCCTTACCCGATAACTTAATTCCAGGATGCTGATGCCCGGTAAAATAATATTTATCATCAGCAAGTTCCTGGGGCAATTGATGCATGAAAATAAAATCCCCCACCTCCATTTTTTCACCTACACACCGAACACCCATATTTTTATATACGGCATCATCTAGCCGATCATGATTTCCCCTTACCAGTATCATCTCTCTGGTACCAAGCGATTCCCTCCATCTTGCAAAAACATCATGCTCGATATTTGAACTGCTATGAAATAAATCTCCTGTGATAAGAATCCGATCAGGATTGAATTGATGGATCTGCTGATACAACCGATGCATATCCTCCTGAAAAATCTGCTGCGGCACTGCAATGCCAGCCTTCCTAAAATGAGCAGATTTCCCGATGTGCAGATCCGATAGGATCAACATTTTTTGTTCTTCCCAAAAAAGACAACGTTCAGGACTGATCCACAATCGCTGACCTCTCCACTCCAACAACAACGGGATCGTAGACATGATGTCGAAAAATTTATGGAAACAAAGTTGAGGCCTGCGCCAATGCCTCAGGCTTACCTACATCCAACACAATACCTCCGGAATGATCGTAGCCCATGATCAACTGATCCTTCGCAAGATCCAGATAAGTATCGGTGATGGAATAAATGCCTGACGTTGGCATCCTTTCAAAAATATTAGGATCAATAATATGAACTCCCGAAAAAGAAAAAGGAGAAAGATCTTCTGCATTGGCAGATGCAGACGACATTTTTAATGCGTTGGTTTTGTTGTTACGCCACCCGCAGAGTTTCATCTTCTCATCAAACAAAAACTGCCTTGAGCTCTCTCGATTGGTAATAGCAAGCGTTGCCAGCGGAGCATGTTTCATATGAAAATCAAACATCTTGCGCAGATCAAGATCGGTAAGAATATCAGCATTCATCACCACAAAGGGTTTGCCATCCTCCTTAAGATACTTTGCCGCATGTGCCAATCCCCCACCGGTTTCGTAGGGCCCATTCTCTTCATATGAAACATGAAACACACTGTCAGCCTGCTGATGCTTTGCCAAAAAAAGATGGATCTGTCCGGAAAAATGAAACGTGTTGATCACAAATTCCCTGATGCCAAAGGATCGTAGGTAGTCAATATTTCTTTCCAGCAACGACTTCCCATTCACCTTTACCAGTGCTTTGGGATGATGATCCGTGAAAGGTTTGAGCCTGGTGCCCAGACCTGCAGCAAAGATCATCGCTTTGCAGTTTTCAATACCGCTCATTGATCCAGTTTTTGGCCTCCTGCTCTACATGCTTCACAACCGTATTGACCTTGTATTTTTCTTTCAGGTGTTGCGCCAGTCGGTCTGCTGCATAAACACTGCGGTGCTGACCACCGGTACATCCGAAGCTGACGGTGAGTCCCTCAAATCCTCGCTTGATATAATCTTCCACGGATATATCCACCATTCCAAAAACATGTTGCAAAAATGCGGGCATGCTGGTTTTGTGTGTTAGAAATTCCTGCACAGCCTTGTCACGTCCGGTCTGTGTTTTGTATTCTTCTATGCGACCCGGATTGAGGATACCCCTGCAATCAAACACAAAGCCGCCACCATTGCCATGCATATCTTCCGGAATACCTTTCCGATATGAGAAACTGTTCACATGTATGACCAGCTTGGTATCCGGACCGGCCACTACCGGTTCAAACTTCTGCATGATATCATCTGCAACAATATCCTGTAATACTTTCTGAAGGGCCGGAAGACGAACAGGCAATTTTTTATTTTCTAAAAACCATTTCAGGTTTTTGAGTGCAAAGGGAATACTGGCAATGAAATGAGGCTTGCGTTCAAACAACCCCCTGAAGCCATAGGCCCCCAAGGTTTGCAACATCCTGATCAATACAAAACCATCATAGCTGTCGAGAAAACTCTGCCGATCCAGCCTGTTCTGCAAAAGAGTATTCACCTCATCAAAATAAAACCCCACCAGTTCATCACGCCAGTCATAAGGCATCTGCGCCCTTGCCTGCCAGAGAAGAGAAGCTATGTCATATTGAAGCGCACCCTGCATGCCGCCCTGGTAATCGATGAAATAGGCTTCGCCATCTTTCAGCATCACATTCCGACTCTGACAATCACGGTGCATAAAATGATGACTCTCTTCTTGCATGAGATAACTGCTCAGCATATCAAAATCATTCAGCAACAGATTCTTGTCGTAAGGAAGATCAAGTGCTCTCACGAAATAATATAGAAAATACAAGAGGTCTGAATAAATTGCCTGCTTATCAAATGAACGTGTGGCAATGCAATTGCTATAATCAAGATCCTGCCCGCCCAGAACCTGCAATTTGGCAAGTGAAGAACAGGTTTTTTTAAAAAGCTCCTTTACATTGTCAGAAAAACCTTCCTGCTTCATTACGTCAAACAAAGATGTATCGCCCAGATCGGATTGCACATAAAATCTCAGTTCATCATCCGCATAAACGATGGAAGGCACCGGCAATCTTTTTTCAGTAAAATGTCGGGTGAATTCTACAAATGCATTGTTCTCGGCTACGTTGTTGGGATTATAGGTAAGGATATAGGACTTGCCTTCGTGATGGAAACGAAAATATTGACGATTGCTGCCAGCCTGCTGCAACGATTCCAGAGAAATGTTGTGGTTGGGCTGCCATTTGTTGAGCGAATCCAGTATCTGTTGAAAGGCTTCCTGCATAGACCGCAAAGGTATCTTTTATTCTGTAGGTAAAAAAGCGGCTGCGTATCTTTGCAGCATGCTCAAGAAATCGATGGATGAACTGCAGCGCCTCAGTCGGCAGGAATTCAAAGCGTCGGAAAAATATCCCATCACCCTGGTATTGGAAAATGTCAGGAGCATGCACAATGTGGGCAGTGTATTCAGAACTGCCGATGCCTTTCGGGTTGAAAAAATTTTTCTTTGCGGCTATACCCCGAAGCCTCCTCACCGCGACATCCAGAAAACCGCATTGGGTGCCACGGATACGGTGAGCTGGGAAGCTTCCGAAAATGCGACCGATACGATAGTTGAATTGAGATCCAACGGATATCTGACACTGGCAGTTGAACAAACCCGCAACAGTATTCTGTTGCAGGATTTGAACTTGACTGCCGGACAAAAAATTGCACTGGTATTTGGCAATGAAGCGGATGGTGTGAGTGAAGAATGCATCAATGCTTGTGGCACTGCCCTTGAGATTCCGCAATTCGGAAGCAAACATTCTTTCAACATCAGTGTCTCAGCGGGAATCGTTCTTTGGGAAGTGTATAAAAAAATGACGTCATGAAAAAGGTTCTGGACTATCTCTCCCTCATCAAATTCTCTCATACCATTTTTGCGATGCCATTCGCCATTGTGGGATTTTTCATGGGAATCTTTCATCTTAAGGCAATCCGCCCATCCTTATTTGCTGATGAAACAAATATCATTGTCTCCTATTTCTCTGCTGAATACCTGAAATTCATTTGGGTGATTGCCTGTATGATTTTTGCAAGAACTGCTGCCATGGCGTTCAACCGCTATCTCGATCGCGAGTTCGATGCACAAAATCCGCGAACGGCCATTCGTGAAATCCCAAGAGGTATTATCAGTCCCTCCAGTGCCCTCCGCTTCACCATCCTGAATGCAATACTCTTCATGGCTGCTGCTTTCATGATCAACATGACCTGTTTTCTTCTCTCCCCTATTGCCCTGCTTGTCATCCTCGGATACAGTTATACCAAAAGATTCACCGCGCTTTGTCATATTATACTGGGTCTCGGACTTGCACTGGCACCAACCGGTGCATTCATAGCAGTAACAGAAACCGTCAACACAGCAGTAATACTGTTATCAATTGGGGTAATGACCTGGGTGAGCGGATTCGACATCATCTACTCACTACAAGACGAAACATTTGACAGCTCAATGGGACTCCGTTCCATACCTGCAGCACTGGGAAGAAAAAATGCACTCCTGCTGTCCAGAATAATGCACATCACCAGTGCAATTTTAATTTTCAGTGCGGATGTGCAGATGGGATTGGGATGGAGCGGAACAATCGGTCTTGGTATTTTTGTTGGATTGCTCAACTACCAACATAGTCTGGTAAAAGTGGATGACCTTAGTAAGGTGAACATTGCGTTCATGACAACCAACGGCATCGCCAGCATCCTGTATGCAATTTTCACTGTGGTCGATCTTTTTATAAAGGGATAAAATGGCAAGAATACTCGCATTGGATTATGGAAAAAAAAGAACAGGCATTGCCGTAACCGATCCTTTGCAGATGATCGCCAGTCCGCTCACCACAGTTGACACACAGGAACTGTTTGAATTCCTCAAGGATTATGTTAACAAAGAGCCTGTAGAAAAAATACTCATCGGTTTACCATTGAACCTGGATGGTACCGATACAGATGCAACCGCCGCAGTTAGGCACAACATCAGAAGATTAAAGAACAGTTTTCCTGAGATCTCAATCGAACCCGTGGATGAACAGTACAGTTCAAAGGAAGCGGCGAAGGCAATGGTGGAAATGGGGATTAAGAAGAAAGACCGTCAGGAAAAAGGTAATCTTGATATGATGGCGGCAGCGTTGATGTTGAAGCAGTATCTAGATGTTAGATGTTAGTCTAAATACTAATTACTAAGGTCTAATGTCTATTCAACACCATCCTATACCCCGGCTTCACTCTACCGAAAGTAATATCATCGAGTTTCTTCTTGAGCATCTTGCGTTTGAGGAGAGAGATATGATCAATGAAAAGTTTTCCTTCAATATGATCATATTCATGTTGGATTACGCGTGCATTTAAGCCTTTGAATGTTTCTGTAAATGAATTGAATTGTTCGTCCTGATAGCTGATGGTGATCTCATCGGGCCTGGTTACTTCCTCCCGGAAGCCGGGCAGACTGAGGCAGCCTTCGTCGCATGTCCAATCCTGACCCGCTGTATCAGAGATCCTGGCATTGATGAACACTTTTTTGAAACCTTTTTCTCCTGCAAAAATTTTTCTCTCCTCCTGATCATAACCGGCATAAACCTGTTCGGTATCGATCACAAACAAACGAATGGAATGATTCACCTGCGGTGCAGCCAGTCCCATACCATGCGCACGGTACATGGTTTCCCACATGTTTAGGATTAACTCTTCCAGCCCTGGATGATCAGACTGAATGTCTTTACCAACCTGACGCAATACTGGATGTCCGTATGCAGTAATGGGGAGAATCATAGAGCAAAGGTAGGAAAGTTGAGAGAGGTTGAGGGATGTTCAGAGAAGTTTAATACACGATTTAAACCTCACTCAACCTCTCTCAACACTCGTCACCCATTATAGAGCAAATCATAATATTCCGCCGCCATCCTGTTGGAATCAAACTTGAAGCGGACATCTCTCATGCCGTTCTGCACGATCTGACGCCAGGTATGGGGAGCTTCATAATAAAGTGGAAGCACTTCTTCGCTGAGTATTGTATAGAGTTCATCAAGATCATATTGGTCCTGATCCTGCACATGCATGTTTTCATAATCCTGCGGAGGTACCACAAAGCCATTGTTGCCATGATTGATGAATTCCACAATCCATCCATCATTGGTGGAAACATTAACGGCTCCGTTCATCGCTGCGGTCATACCACTGGTACCGGATGCTTCGCGCGGAACGCGTGGATTGTTCAACCATACATCGGCAGCCTGCTTCAATCTTTTGCTCAATCCAAGTTCATAACCAGTACACACTGCCATGTTTTTATGGGCCTTGCTCACATGAACCAGGTGATTGAATTCTGAAATGGCTGGATAATCCACTGGATATGGTTTGCCAGCCCAAATGAATTGTACAGGGTACTTCGGATTGTTGAGCAATGCCTCAAATCTTGCACGATCTCTGGTAAGCAAATCAGCACGTTTGTAACCCGCAAAACGACGTGCCCAAACGATGGTGAATACGTCAGGATCCATCAGCTTACCAGTCTGATCAGCCACCATATCAAATGCTCGTTTCTTCAAATAACGCTTGCGGTCGATGAACCTTTCGTCGTTCGATTCATCCATCGCAAAATACAATTGCTTATCGGCCCAATAGCGCCAGTTCTGAGAGTTGGTGATATGGATAATGGGACAAACACCATCGTGCTTGTTCCACATTTTGCGACTGACATGTCCGTGTAATTCGGATACCGCGTTTGAAAGCCTAGCAAATCGCAGTGCCACCAGCGAGTGATTGAACTGATCATCCTGCATACCGGTGATCTCACGAACCTTTTCCAGTGGCATACCGCAGAAATATGACATTTTGTGACAAAGGAAAATATCATGCTTTTCGTTGCCGGCTTCTTCAGGCGTATGGGTGGTGAAGACAAGTTGTTTCTTCAAATCAGCTAGATCACCGTCGTTTTTATTCAGGAGATAGAAAGCTGAAGAGATGGCATGCGCTTCATTGAGGTGATACACATCCGGCTTGAAGCCTAGCTCATCGATCAACTTAGCACCTCCAACACCCAGGAGGATGAACTGTGCCACTTTGGTAGCAACATTTGCATCATACAATCGGTGAGTGATGGTTTGTGAGACATAGTCATTCTCAGGAACATCTGTACTCAACAGAAAAAGCGGTGCACTTTTGAAAGTCTCCGGATTAAGATAAAATACTTTCACCCAAACCGGTGCATCATGGATCATGATCTGAAACTTGATGCCGGTATCTTCCAGAAAATTATAGATCTTCTCATTCCATTGTACCTGCAGGGTCTGATCCTGATTACGGGCCTGATCATAGTACCCATATTTCCATAGGATGCCTATGCCAATCAGGTTTTGCCTCAACTCATATGCACTTCTAAGATGGGAACCAGATAAAAATCCGAGTCCACCACTGTATATTTTCAGGGGCTGATGGATGGCAAACTCCATGGAGAAGTATGCCGTCTTTTTGGTGAATCTTGAGTCGATGGAGTAAGGAACACTGTATGGACTGAACTGGGTCATCTCAACGATCTGTTTAATGAGGATGCAAGATAACCCTTTTTGGCTGAAACAGGACGGCTATCGTGTTAATTTTACACATACATATCGGACCTTAGATGTCAGACCTTAGACTTTAGGGGGATTTTCTTTACTTTGCCCATAATGAGCATCAGATTATTGATATGGCGTCGGTTATGCAGTGAGGTATGGAGCAAAACATTTGTTTCACCTAACATCTACCATCTAATTCCAATCGTCTATTTATTCCTCCTCTCCTGCTCTTCCACCCCCAAAGACATCAATGTGGATGAATCTGTGGAAACAACCGACTTCATCAATGCCTTTCCACAGAAAGAATTGCCAATTCAATTCCGGCAAAAAGACTTTACCCAGAAAGAGTCTGATAGCTTTTACATAAAATCATCTGTGGTATCAAAGTTTCTACCAGACAGCATTTTCAAACCAGGGTTTGGTAAAATCAAAGACGTTCGCTTTTACAGAAAAGGACGCTATAAAGCAGAAGAAACAGAGGAAACCTATTTGTTCCTCGCCGCAGAAAAAAAAGGAAAAAAATCAGTTTACATTCTATGCTTTGACAAAGAGAATATTTTCAGGGCCGCTATGCCGTTGGTGGAGAAAAGCACTGATGAAAGAATTACGCTGGAAGGGACGCTGGATAAAAAACTAACGGTGATCAAAATGCGCAACAGAACAACAGGAGACGGACAAGCGTTCTATAATAAAAGTGCATATGTCTACAATACCGAAGGCTTGTTCACATTGATCCTCACAGAAAGCAATGAGCCAGTTCAGGAAAAGACAATTTATAATCCTATTGATACCCTTGCCAAAAAAGATCCGTTAAGTGGTGATTATAAAATTGACAAAAGAAATTTTGTTTCGGTACGTGATGGCGGGAAGACAGGCAAACTGTTGTTTTTCATCAACATTGAAAAATCAGGAAGCTGTGAGGGTAGTCTGCGCGGCGACATGACACAGGTAAGACCGAAAGTTTTTCAATACAACAAGGCAGATGATCACTGCATATTGGAATTCAGTTTTTCAGGAAGATCTCTGCAGGTTAAGGAACTCGAAGCTTGTGGTAATCACCGAGGTGTGAGATGCAGTTTTGATGGAAGGTTTAGAAAATAGTTCAGTCAAGTATAACTCCTTGCAAAATATCATCAAAATTCTCCCTTCTTCTGATCAGTTTCATTTCTCCATTGTTTACCATCACTTCAGCCGGACGGGCACGGGAATTGAATCGACTGCTCATCTCAAAACCGTAAGCACCGGCATTGCTGAACAATAAAATATCATTCGGTCTGACTGCTGATAGTTCACGATCCCAGGCAAAAGTATCGGTCTCACAAATATTTCCCACAACGTTGTACATGAGCTTTTCCCCTTCCGGATTGGAGATGTTTTCAATCTTATGATAGGCATCATAGAACATGGGCCTGATCAAATGATTGAAACCACTGTTCACGCCAACAAAAGTGCGGGTTGGGGCTTGCTTGATAACATTTGCTCTCACCAGAAAATAACCGCACTGGCTCACCAGGAACTTTCCCGGCTCAAACCAAACCTGTAGTTTCTTACCGGATTCTCTTTCAAAAGATCCCATGGCTTCAGCAAGATATTCTCCCAACACCTCCATATCGGTTCCTTCGTCATTAGGTTTATACGGCACTTTGAATCCACCGCCCAAATCAATGATGCTGAGTTCAGGAAATAACTTTGTTAGTTCCAATACTGTTTTCAAGCCTTTGACAAATACTGCAATATCCTTGATCTCACTACCCGTGTGGATGTGTAACCCTTTGATATAAACATTGGTTTGGTTGACTATTGCTACGATCTTTTCAACCTGATCAATTGAAATTCCAAATTTGGAATCCACATGCCCAGTTGAAATCTTGAGATTGCCCCCCGCCATGATGTGCGGATTGAGGCGGACGATCACAGGATAATCATGACCAAAATGCTTTCCAAACGCTTCCAACATGGAGAGATTGTCGATGTTGATGTTCACTTTAAGCTGGGTCGCTTCGAGGTACTCATCCATACCAACACCATTCGGAGTGAAAATGATCTTCTGAGGATCGAAACCTGCATGCAATGCCAGTTTCACTTCGTTGATGCTCACACAGTCGATGCCGGAGCCTTGCTGTTGCAAGACCTTCAAAATGTTCACATTGGTAAGGGCTTTACAGGCATAGAAGATCCTGACATCAGAACGATGGAAGGAAGACTTAAGCAGGTTGTACTGATGGATGATACGATCTGCATCGTACAGATAAAGTGGCGTTCCAAATTCGGCAGACGCCTTCAGCAACAATTCATTTGAAAGTGTAGGAGCCATAATGATTTGATTTATGGCTAAGCTTCTTCAAAATTTTCAGGATTTTCCTCGTCCCCTGTCCCTTCTCCCTCGTCCCCTGTCCCTTGTCCCTGGCTATTCTCATTCCCCTCATCCCCTGTCCCTTGCCCCTGGAACTCCCCTTCCACCTCAAAATGATCTGCATTCACCAGTGTTGGCAACACCATCTGTTCAGCCAGTACTTCAGAAATCTTGGGGAGTTCATCGGCTGAGTTGATACCGAAATAATCCATGAACTGGCGGGATGTTGCATAAACAAGTGGCTTACCAACCATGTTCTCATTTCTTCCAGATATAACTACCAGTTCTTTTTCCAGCAGCTTCTGGATAGAGTAATCACAGTTCACACCACGAATCGCTTCGATCTCTGATTTGGTGATGGGTTGTTTATAGGCAATAATGGCCAGGGTTTCCAGAGCAGCGTTGGACAACCGCTTCAGGAATTTGTCGCCATTCAGTTGCGCAATGGTCTGGTGATATTCTTTTTTGGTGAGGAATTGCCATCCACCGCCGCTTTCGCGGAGTTCGAAGGGATAGAATTCAGATGTATATTTTTCCCTGATCCCGTCGATGGATGTTTCAACCTGATCGATGATGATCTTGTCATCCATGAATCCGAAGGCCTGGTTGACCAATTCAACGATTTCAAGTGACGTCAGTGGCTTTTCACTGGCGAAGATCAGTGCTTCTACATGGTTGATGAGGTTGGCTATTTCCATTGCGTTGGTCTCTTAACCCTGGAGTGCAGCTGCACCACTCACGATCTCCGTAAGTTCTGTGGTAATGGCTGCCTGGCGGGCACGGTTGTAAGAAATTTTGAGTGATTTGAGCAGTTCATTGGCGTTCTCGGATGCCTTGTCCATCGCAGTCATTCTTGCTCCATGCTCGGAAGCGTTGCCATCGAGTACCGCTTTGTAAAGTTGGGTGTTGAGGATCTTGGGCATGAGTTCTGCAATGAGCTGGTCCTGATCGGGTTCAAAGATAAAATCGGCTTTCTTTGTTTTTCCCTTTACTGGTTCGTTCTTGGGAATGGGAAGGAATTGCTCTGCAGCAAATACCTGCGATGCTGCGTTTTTGAATTCACTGTAAACGATCTCCACAGCATCAAATTCTTTTTGCTGGTAGGCCTGCACTGCAGCCTGTGCGCATGCCTGCACAGCTTCAAACGAAAGCTGGAGGAAGGTATCGCGGAAGCGGGTATCTACATTGAATCCCCTCTTTTGGAAGAATTCAGCTCCTTTTTTACCAATAGCCCAGATGGTCAGGTTTCCGGCGTTTTTCACTTCAGTATATCTGTCCTGAATGGTAGCCACGGCCCTTTTCTGAATGTTGGCATTGTAGGCCCCACAGAGGCCGCGGTCGCTGGTAATCACGATCAG
>JBKCOY010000039.1:0-8354 GCA_046309555.1 Chitinophagia bacterium | reverse complement strand
CCGACAAGCTCGCGGCACTGAAACAAGGTGTAATGATATGTGATGTTTAATAAACGTTGGGGATCCTCGCCCCACTCTGTATCAGGCTGTTTTCAATTGCCTCTGAATTTAGTCCGGGGAATTAATTGAATAGGCTTTTATATGCATACTCATAAATCAGTTGCCCTTTCTCCGCCGATTGAAGTCGGTGGCAATTGAAAATATCCCCTTAAACATCTTCAACCCCCTCAACCTATTCAACTATAACATCTTCCTCAATAAAACCACCTGCCCCAGGTGATAATAGCTGTGTTCAATTACACCCTCAATGTTGCGCAGATAGGTGCCGTATTTTTCATCCGCAAAGGGTTGATCCAAGCGGGCATCGTACAATGCTTCAACCGCATCTGAAAATGCGATGGCGTTGTCAATAAAAGTTTCTTTTAATTGAGACCAGTCCTCCTCCGTTTTAATCTCCGGAAGATCAAAACTGAATTTGTCTCTTATCAGAAGTTGACCGCCACGAAAAACATCGAGGAGGCCAGCGACATAATAATTAATATGATATACAAGCTCCGCAACCGTATGCAATTCACCCACACGAGCAAGCGCGGATTTCATATCAAGTCCTTCAATCTGCTCTTTGAAATTGGTATTCGCGATCCACTTCCCATCGAGCAAAACCTCACGGAGTCGAGCGGCGAGCTGTTGACTTCTGTTCACAATGCTGCTATTTGATTTTTTTGATCACCTTCTCATAGGCCTCCGCATACTGCATCATCCCGATATCATTGGGATGCGTACCATCCACTGTACTCTCGGTTGTAAAGCCCATTGCAGCTGCAGTTAGTAGATAAATATTGCGAATACCTTCCTTCTTCATTTTCTGAAAGACTTCTGCTGCAATCTCGCCTGCAGCCTTGTAGCGTGAAGTCATCACCGAATCCATGTTCATGCCGTCCAAACCACTGCAGTGTTCTGCCATGACAATGGGTACACCAGGATGTTTAGATTGAAGATCAGCAACGGATTTTCTGATCCGCCTTTCAATCTCTGCAGCAGGGAACTGTTCGCGCAAAGTCAGGTTGGGCATACAATCCAGGATATACATCTTCGCATCAATACTGTTGATGAGATCGATCACCGGTTGCTCGAGTTGTCCGTTACCGGAAAATCCTAGGTTGATCATGCTGCTGTTCAATTTTCTTCCCAAGATATTGGTCCAGGCCAAACCAGGTCTGGAAGCACAAGCCCCATTCATGATGGATGTGCCATAGGCCACAATGGGTTTCTCCTCGCTGATCGGCAAGGCTTCAAATGAACTGGCTTCAGGCACACCGATCTGCATCCATTGGACTGCCGTATACAAAGGAAGATAAAGACGGAAAGTTTCAATGGGTTGCGATAAGATCATGTTCTCAAATCGGTAGGTGATGGTGTCACCAAACTTATACCCGCCCTTGGCCCAGCGCCAGTCGCCATTCACATCCTTCGCATAAAGGTCAACACCCGAAACGCCAGTGGCAGGCATGTGAGGCATGGCCTGATTTCCCTTTACCACATATTTCACCACAATCGTTTTGCTGTTGGTTTTGAAGCCAATGTATTCACCGGCTGTATTCCTTGATAAATTCCAAACTGCCTGTCGTACGTTCTTCTCTGCCTCTGCCGGAAAGCGATCATAGGCACTTGCCAGTTCCTTCTGCCAGCCCCTGCCATCGATAACAGGATAAGAAGAAGAAGCAGGATCAAACCAACGAAAAGATTGTGCCATCAAAGCAAAAGGCTGAACAAGCAACAAGAGAAAAATGATTTTTTTCATGTGATGAAGATTAGGATGCAATGAAGAAAGAAAGGATGAAATACAAAACAGAGGGACAAAGCAGGCAGGCGAGTCCTGTATAAAATGTTGCTGTGAGTGCGCCATAAGGCACAAGCTTAGGATCTGTTGCGGCTAATCCTGCTGCAACGCCACTGGTGGTGCCGATCAATCCGCCATAGATCATCGCTGTCTGAGGATTGTTGAGTCCGATTTTTTTAGCAACGAAAGGCGTCATTACCGTCACCAATACAGATTTCACCACACCAATCGCAATGCTGATGGCGATAACATCCGAACTGGCACCAATGGCATTGCCGGTAACGGGTCCGACAATGAAAGTACAGGCACCCGCACCGATGGTGACCACACTCTTGATGTCATGGTATCCCATCACATAGCCAATCATGCCGCCAATGAAGAATGCTGCGCTTATGCCGAGCAACAAAGAAATCACACCAATCCATCCCGTTTTTTTGATTTCGCTGATGCTGGCCCCCATCGCGGTGGAGACGATGGAAAAATCACGCATCATTGATCCGCCCAGAACGGCCATGCCGGCGAACAGAGGAAAATCTGCGATTCCTTTCTTCCCGCCAAAATAAGCCAGCACCAGGCCTGCTGTAATGGCAATGGCTGCTCCTGGGATCTTGCCTCCTGTTAGTTTTTTTGAGACCCAATAAGAAACATACATGATCAACCCGACCACGAGGAAGGCCATGACGAGATCATGCTTCGACAAAAGTTTGATCAATTGCTCCATGTGTTGCTGTTTTGAGTTTTAGGAGAAAATTTTGACAACACAGGGATCAGAAGAAAACAGCAGAGCGTCCCAACCACACCTACGATCAATGCCACCCATCCACCCGACAAAGCTGCTTTTACATTTTGAATGGATGACATGGCCACTACTACTGGAATATACATGCCACTCCAGAACTGAATACCTGATTCACTTTCAGCATCAATCCAGTTTTTCTTTTTCATTGCATCACCAAAGAGGATCAGGAATAACATGCCAAAACCAACACCACCTATATTTCCATCAAACTGAAAGATCATACCTAGCCCATCCCCGATCAATTGTCCTGCAATAAAACAAGCCGCTAACACGGCAACACCATAAATTTTCATGAGATAATATTAAAAAAATAAAGTCTTTTTAAGGTCTCAAACAATTCCCCTCCTGGCCAGGAGGGGTGCCGAGACCGATGAACGGAGTGAATCGGACGAGGCGGGGTGGTAGATTTATAATTTCTACCTGGAGGGGAATTGTTTGAGATCTAATTCTATTAGAACACAAGTTAAATGAATAATTTCTTGACATCGTTCTTGACCACCTTGCCCATCGCATTGCGAGGAAGTCCCTCTACAACAAGATAACGCTTCGGTGTTTTATAGGCAGGCATTCGCTCACGGATCCAAAGGTTCACAGCCGATGGATCAAAACCTTCCACTGCTTCAACCGCTGCCACCACCAGTTCACCCCATTCGTCATCGGGTATGCCCGCAACAGCACAATCCTTTATCATCGCATGTTCACGCAAGACTTCTTCGATCTCGAGTGCCGATATTTTATATCCACCGGATTTGATGATATCAACTGAACTCCTTCCCACAATGCGGTAATATCCCTCATCGATGATGGCAACATCACCCGTCTTGAACCACCCATCGTCTGTGAATTCCTTCCTCGTATCTTCCGGCTTCCGCCAATATTCCCTGAATACATTGTTACCGCGCACCAGGATCTCTCCCTGCTCACCGGGTACAACATCCTGAAACTGTTCATCCACCAATCTTACTTCCACATTGGGCAACGGTAGCCCCACATGTCCTGCTCTTCTTTTTCCACGATAAGGATTGCTCAGGGCCATGCCGATCTCGGTCATGCCATACCGCTCTAATAATATATGGCCGCTGATGGTTTCCCATTTTTCCATGGTGCTCACTGGTAAAGCCGCTGATCCGCAGACCATCAACCTAAACTGCTTCATCGCATCATACTGAACCTGTTGTTCGTTCTCAGACAAGCCTATCCAGTAAGTGATGAGTTTGTAATAGATGGTGGGTACGGCCATGAAGACATTGATCTTGGCTTCGAGGAAGAGGGCAAATATTTTTTCTGCAGAAAAGGAAGGAATAAATTGACATGTAGCGCCAGCGAACAAAGAACATCCCACGACATTCACTATGCCGTGCACATGATGCAAGGGCAAGACACAAAGCGTATGATCATCGGCCTTCCACTCCCATGCCTGCACCAGGTTCTCCATTTGCGCTTCGAGGTTCGCGTGGGTCAGCACCACACCCTTGGGTTTGTTGGTGGTGCCGCTGGTATAGAGGATCAATGCGGCTCTAGATACATTTACTTCAGGCAGCGCAACATGTTGCTGCGACTGCTCTTCACCCAACACAATGAAACGGATGTTGCTATTGATAGCGTACTCCTTCAGCAAACTTTCATAAGCTGGCGAAACAACAATGATTGACGCCTCGGTATCCTCCAATACATATTGTAATGATGGCAGCGGATGGGTAAGGCAGAGCGGAACAGCAATCCCACCTGCCCGCCAGATGGCCCACTGCACTTTTACATAATCAAAGCCAGGGTCGACCATGAAGGCCACCCGTTCCTCATAAAGATCTGTTTGACCATTCAATAGCTCAACAGCAAAGTAAGCAGAGTGATCCAGCAATTGCTGATATGTCCAACTTCTCGCGCCTTCCACAACAGCAGCGCTGGAAGCATGAGCAAGAGCTGAAGCAATTATTTTCATTAACGATATTAAAGTTCAGCGAGACGAATGTTGCGATAGCTGATGCTCATTTCATTACCGGGATGCAACTGCAAACCAACGGGGCCTTCATCGATAATCTTTTCTGAACTATAGTTCATCACTTCAATACCATTGAGCCAAACGGTATAGGACTTACCGACCACCTTTACTTTCATGGTATTCCAGTCCTTCAACTTCAAGATGTCTTTCACCTTCGCCTCAACAGGATATCCCTTTTTAGGAATATAAGGTGATGCCGTCAGGTCACGCTTCAATGATCCTGAGATCCCAATCTGGATCTGGTCGTTCTCTGATCTTAAAAAAATCCCTGAATCTACTACACCATCGCCCATCAGAAAATCTGTCTCGATGATGAAGTCCTTATACTTCTTCTCCGTCCACAAAATACTGCCCTTCTTATCGGGACCGCTCTTCACCAACAAAATCCCTTTATCGGCCAGCCACCAGGTATTGTTAGCCGGGGCCACCCATCCTTTGAGGTTTTTACCGTTGAAGATCTTTTTCAGTTTAGGTTCTTGTGCATATACACAAAGCGTGGTGAAGACAACCAGCGAGAAGATGAATTTTTTCATATCCCCAATGTATGAAATTTCAGTAATTTACTGCATGCAAAAGAACAATTCCCGCAGATCATTCCTGCGCAATGCTGCCTCCACAGCCGTGGCCGCCGCAGTAGCACCCGTTGCTTCCATCTCATCTGAAAAAACAAACCCAATGCCTGCTGAACAACGCATCATCGGTGCAAACGACCGCATCCGCATTGCGGTGCTGGGCATCAACGGCAGGGGAAAGAACCATATCGAAGAGATCATGGAGCTTCAGCAAAAAGCAAATGTTGAAGTGGTAGCCCTCTGTGATCCTGACATGGTCATTCTGCAAAAGGTGGCTGCTGATTTTGAAAAGAAATACGGAAAGAAAGTACTGATCGAACAAGACTTCCGAAAGATATACGAGAACAAGAATATTGATGCCGTGACCCTGGCCACGCCCAATCACTGGCACGCCTTGCAGACCATTTGGGCCTGTCAGGCCGGTAAAGATGTTTACGTGGAGAAGCCAGCCACACACAACATTCATGAAGGAAAGAAAATGATCGAAGCTGCCTACAAATACAACCGCATCGTTCAACACGGTGTGCAACTCCGCAGCTCCATCGCCATCCGCGAAGCGGTCAAACACCTTGAAGATGGATTGATCGGAAGGGTTTACATGTCGCGCGGACTCGTCTACAGACGTCGCGCAGATATCGGCAACAAAGGCATCTCGCCGATACCAGCGGGACTGAACTACGACCTTTGGTGCGGACCAGCTCCGATGCGTCCCTTCACGCGCAACCTTGTGCACTACAACTGGCATTGGCATTGGAACTACGGAAATGGTGACGTGGGTAATCAAGGCATTCATGAGACCGATCTCTGCATGTGGGGACTCGGCGTGGATACCCTTCCTGAACGCATCACCTCCATGGGTGGCAAATTTCTCTGGGATGACTGCAAGGAAGTACCCGAGATCCAGACGTCCATCTATCATTATCCCAAGCAGAAAAAGATCATCCAGTTTGAAGTGCGCAACTGGAATACCAACCTCGAAGACGGGGCAGGAGTAGGCAATATCTTCTACGGTGAAAAAGGATACATGGTCATCAAAGGATATGGCACTTACGAAACCTATCTCGGTGAGAAAAGGGAAAAAGGTCCGGCTCGCACTGAATCCGGTGAGCTGGGACTTCATTTTCAGAACTGGTTCGATGCCATTCGTGCCAGGGACATGTCGATACAGAACGGACCAGTACAAACCGGACACCTTTCTTCGTCGCTCGCACACCTTGGAAATATATCCTATCGCCTGGGCCGACAACTGGAATTCGATCCCGTTGCCGAACGATTCATCGGAGAAGGAGAGAACGAAGCCAATGCCATGCTGAGCCGTGATTACCGCGCACCTTACTTGTTGCCGGAAGTGATATAGTGATACCTACATGAAAGGAATTCTGCTGACCACCCTCAACGCCAAGTACATTCACATGAACCTGGCGATACGACTGCTGTACGAATTGAATAAGTCGGATACTCGGCTTTCCTGGAAGGAGTTTGCCATTAAGGAAGATCTTGATATAATCGCCAGTCATTGTGCAGCGTATGAAGTGGTCTGCTTCAGTTGTTATATCTGGAACATCAGGCCTACACTCAAGGTCATCGAAAAAATAAAAGCGATCAATCCTTCAACGCGCATCATGTTGGGTGGACCGGAAGTCAGTTATGACTGGCTGGACCTGATGCAAAAAGATGAGATCGATTTTATCATCACCGGAGAAGGAGAGATCCCCTTTTCGGAATTCCTGAAACAATATCCGGAGGTGCATCGCATCAATAATCTTGCTTCCAAAAAAGATGGTGAGATCATTTACCAGCAGCACTCGGCGAATGTTGAGCTGGAAGTTTTTGCCAATACCAATCCTTACGCGAACGAAGATCCTTCCACCATCAGCAACAGGGTCGCCTACATTGAAACCTCAAGGGGTTGTCCGTATAAATGTGAATTCTGTCTGGCCAGTCTCGACAACCGTGTGCGCTATCTTCCGATGGAGCATATCAAAAGCAATCTCCTTTACCTGATGCAACATGGTAAGGTGATCAAGTTCCTCGACCGCACCTTCAATGTGAAAAAAGATTTTACGCTGGAGATTTTTCGGTTCATCCTGGAGCATGCACGACCAGAAAATGTATTTCAGTTTGAGATAACGGCTGATATCCTGCATCCCGAGATCATGGACTTTATCAAAGAGAAAGTGCCAAAGGGAATGTTCCGTTTTGAGATCGGCATTCAAACCGTGAACCAGAAAGCGAATCTGGAAGTCAGCCGCAAACAGAACTTCGACAAGACCAAAGGCGTGATCCTCAACCTGAGGGATTATGTGGACATGCACCTTGACCTGATCGTGGGTTTGCCACTCGACAGATGGAATGATATCAAATACAGCTTTGAAGAGGTTTTTAAACTTTTTGCTCCTGAACTACAACTCGGCTTTTTGAAATTCCTCAAAGGCACTCCAGTCCGAGAGAAATATCTTGATCATGGATATGTCTTCGATGAGGAAGCTCCTTATCAAATCATCCGCAGCAATTATCTATCTGAGCAAGAGTTATACGATATCACCTTATTGGAACATGCACTCGAGATCTACTGGAACAAACCCAGGCTGATCAATACCTTGAAATATGTAACTGCGCAGTACAGTATTTTTGATTTCCTTCTTGGACTAGGAAAATATTTTGAAAAGGTTCACGGCAAATTCATCGGATACAGTCTGGAAAAAGTATATGACATCGCAGCCGACTATATACATGCATCTTTTGCTAAAGATGCTATGATGATTGAACTACTGGCCATTGATCACTGGCTGCAGCACAAGATCAAACCAGCCAGATCATTTCTTGCTGAATGGGAGAAAAAAGAAAAATTTGCACTGCTCGATGAGATGCATCTTCCACACAGCAAATACCGCTATGTGGTTACAGAAACATCCTTTGATCATGAAGCTTTTTTACAAGAGGAGAGGATCAGCCATGAGAAAAAACTATTCGTCCTTGAATTTGACGGCATAAAAAAGCCCCGCATTTGCGAGGCTTTTGAGAAGGTAAATTAAGATTACATCTTATAGTACTGCTCCCAACCTTTTCTGGGTGGTGCACCCACGAGCAGCTGATTGGCTAGTTTGTTGTTGGTGATCTTTTTCTTTTTGCGATCGAACTCCA
>JBKCOY010000038.1:0-11842 GCA_046309555.1 Chitinophagia bacterium | reverse complement strand
TACAGATTTGAAGAGGCATATCTCGGCGGTTCAACTTCGGCACCTGCTCCTGGTGTAGCAACAGCGCCTCCCTACGCCTCAGTGACTTACAATTTTGGTTTTAGTGCTGGCAGTCCCCTTGGCTCTGATGTGCAGATCAATCTAAATACAGGAATGATCAGCGGTATTGCTCCTAATGCAGGTATTTATGTCATTACAGTTGCGGTTGTTGAGAAACGAAATGGTAAGGTGATCAATGTACATCGAAAAGATCTTCATCTGAAAATTGCAGATTGTCAGGTAGCAGCTGCTGATCTTGAGCCAACATACATTACCTGTGATGGACTCACACTTAATTTTTTTAATAAGTCCAGTAGTCCACTGATTAAATCATATGAATGGGATTTTGGAATCGCAGGCATCACTACTGATGTATCCAATCAACCTAATCCTACCTATACTTTCCCTGCTCCTGGAAATTATACCATAAAACTCATCACCAATAAAAATGATAAGTGCTCAGATTCTGCCACTGCAATAGCAAAAGTATATCCAAGTTTTACGACATCTATGAATATTGCTGAGGCCTGCAGTGGAGTGCCATATTCATTCAAAGATCTTTCTGTAACTACTTTTGGAAAAGTTGACAAGTGGCGATGGGATTTTGGAAATCCGAATGCCACTAATGATACTTCTATTTCTGCAACAGCAGCCTATACCTATCCTCAGAATGGAACATATACAGTCACGTTGATTGTTGGTAATAGCCTGGGATGTTCGGATACCTTAACCCGACAGGTTACAGTGGGCGATAAGCCAAGCCTTGTGGTTCCGCGAGATACAATCATCTGTACCATAGATACCCTCAGGTTGACTGCCATAGCAAATGGAACATTTACGTGGTCGCCCAATTACATGATCAGCAATACAGGCATTTCAAACCCTCTTGTTAGTCCTGACGTGCCTACACGTTATACGGTAACCGTGAAGCAGGCTTCAGGTTGTGAAAATTCTGCGTCTGTTTTTGTTGATGTACGAAGTTTCGTATCACTTAAAGCTGGAAATGACACAACGATTTGCCTGGGGGATAGTATTTTGTTGAATCCTGTTTCTGATGGACTTACCTATAGCTGGGCACCTTCAACCATGATTAATGCACCCTCTGCAAAAGTCAGTTGGGCAAAACCAACCGGAACGACAAGATTTTCAGTGTTTGCCAGAATAGGGAAATGTCAGGCAAATGATGGGTTTGTGGTAACTGCAATTCCTTATCCTAGAGCTTTAGTAGGTAAGGATACTTCAATTTGTTTTGGGGATCAGGCACGATTGTATGCAGAAGGTGGTTCGCAATATCTTTGGTATCCTGGAAATACTCTTGATGATCAAACCGCACAGTTTCCAATTGCAACCCCTTATGAGACTACTGATTATGTGGTTGGGGTTTATGAAAATAAAGGGTGTCCCAAACCGGTGTATGATACTGTTCGGGTTACTGTTGTTCCTCCTGTTAAAGCTGATGGAGGGAGGGATACGGTAGCCGTTATTGGACAACCACTGCAGTTATTGGCAACAGGAGGTTCAGTATATGAGTGGAGCCCAATAGCATTTTTAAATAATCCCAAAATACCCAATCCAATTGCGAAACTCAATGACAACATAACGTATGTTGTAAAAGTTTCTACCCGGGAAGGTTGCTATGCATTTGATACACTCAATGTGAAAGTCTATAAAACACCACCTGAAATTTTTGTTCCTACTGCTTTTACACCCAATGATGATAACCTCAATGATCGTTTAATACCCATACCGGTAGGAATTGCGCAATTGGTTTATTTTAAAGTGTACAACCGATACGGTGAAATGGTTTTCAGCACAGAAGAGATTGGAAAAGGATGGAATGGTGTTTACAAGGGGCGTGATCAGGGCAATGAATCCTTTGTATGGCATGCATTGGGAATCGATTATTTGGGCAATCCAGTTTTCAGAAAAGGACAGAGTACCTTGATTCGTTGAGTTAGTTGAAACCAGAAAATTTTAAAATGAAGAAGATACTGATCACCGGCGCTACATCCGGATTTGGAAAGGCTGCAGCTGAAAGATTTGCCAAAGAAGGCCATGAGGTGATCATTACGGGCAGACGGGAAGAAAGGTTAAATGAGATAAAATCTGAACTCATTCAAAAATATAATGTAAGCGTTCAAACACTTGCTTTTGATGTTCAGGATAAAGAAGCAGTTTTCGCTTCACTTTCTGCTAATCCATTGATCAAAGATCTGGACGTGTTGGTGAACAATGCCGGACTGGCATTGGGAAGAGATCTTTTTGATGAAGCCAGCTTGGATGATTGGGAAACTATGATTGATACCAATGTAAAAGGACTTTTGTATGTAACCAAGGCTGTATTGCCTGAGTTCATAAAAAATAAAAAAGGGCACATCATCAACATTGGCTCCACCGCGGGTAAGGAGGTCTATGAAAGGGGAAATGTTTACTGTGCCACCAAACACGCTGTTGAAGCATTGAGTCAATCCATGCGAATTGATCTGGTTCGTCATGGCATTAAAGTTACATCCATACATCCGGGAGCGGCAGACACAGAGTTTTCATTGGTTAGATTCAAAGGCAGTAAAGAAAAAGCAGATGCTGTTTATGCGGGGTATAAGCCGCTGTATGCAACAGATGTTGCTGATACTATTCATCATGTTACAACTTTGCCCGAACATGTATGCCTGAACAGTATTGTTATGACATGTACTGCACAGCCCAATAGTTTTTATTTGCATCGATCTACTGAGCAAGGGAGATCCTGATCTGCACACCTGCTCTTGTATTTACAGACGGAGCTGCATTGGATACATACGGATTGATCCTGCGCTGATCAAAATACAGCTGCAGATTTACACGATTGCTGAGTACGCAATCAACAGTAGGTTTTATGCTGACTACTTTTTGTCCGCCTGTAGCAAAAGCATTGGATTGATCAAGTCTCGAATTGGAATTGACATCATCCCGCACACTGTATTCAAGTGCAAACGTGATATCATTAGAGCTTGCACCAGTGGCGTCCTTTTTCCCAAAATTCAAATTGAATGGCAGATTAATGCCTCTCTTTCTCCATCGCATGGTGAGTCTCACTTCTGTAGAGCGCACTTCACTCAATTGATAGTCTAGCAAGCTCATGCTCAGTTGTCTTGATTTTCTGTATTCAAACCCGCCAGACAATTGTCCAGGTGTTGAAAAATCAATTCCAATGAGGGGCGCAAATTGTTCAGATACCAAAAGGTTGGGAACTAGGAAATAGGGTACATAGTTTCCGGAGATTGTATCGAGGAAGGATGGGAATCCAAATAAGAGTGTATCCTGGAAAAGCAATGCAGAGTTGAAACTATTCATACTCAACGTGGAGTTGTATCCATGACTAAGTGTGAAATTTGTAAAGTATTGCTGCATGGATTCAATTCTGCTCAGTCCGTTATAAGTGAGCCTCCAGTTGGGCTTAGGTAAATAGGCCTTGAAAGGATTTGTCTTTACCGATCCGGTTTCGCCTGTATTCAATAATCCAACAGTTCCCGGATCCTTTTTTGTATAGGCAGCAAGAAATGCCGGGATCAAAACATCCTGTGCATATCTGCCATATCCTTTATAATAACCATCTGTTCCAACTTGTTTGCTGTAAGGATTGCTCTCGCCCAGACGTTTGGACAACACTTGACGGTTTTTCTCAAACTGCTTAAAGGTTTCACTGGTATTGTTTGGATCGTATTTGCCAAAGATCGTTTGAAAAGAAATATAACTCATGCTGAATCCGCCACCGGAATAAGGATTCAGGGAATTGAAGTTTCCAGTACCCAGAGTGTCTTTGAATAGAGTTGAATAGTTCTTGGTCAGTGAACGATCAAGGTTCAGGTCTATCAGGAAATCACGGAAAGGTTCTACCTGAGCAGTAATGTTCAGTTTCTGCTCATAATTCTGAAGAAACAGATTGTTGAGCATTGGATCCTTTGTGATCAATCCCTTCTTCGAAATATCCTGCAACCATTGTTCATTCTTTTGTTTTCCAAAGACGAAGTCCATTCCGGGTGCCATACTTCTCCAGTTCTGTCCTAAGAAACTTGTGCTGTCTGTATATCCGGGAAGCAAAGTGGTTCCGCCTTCGCTGTATGTAGCGCCAACTCTTTTTACTGCCGTTAATACGCGCAATCCGGCTTTTTCAATTTCTGATAAAGTAGCTTCCTGTTTTTGTTTGATAACTTTTGGTATTTCAAGTTTTGCAATTCTCTTTTGGAATACCTCCAGTTTTCTTTTGTGGTTGGCAGTGAGTGTCAAACTGTCTTTGCGAGTTATTTTTTTTGATTGCAAAGCCTTTGTAAGATTATCATTCAGCTTGGTGATTTTTTTCCTGATCTTTTTGATCTTAGATTTTTTTCTTTCGCTGATCTCGTTTTTTTCGGTTGCTGGCTGTTGCTGAACGTTTGCATCATCCAGTTTTCTGAGCAGTTTAGATTTGCTATACAGTTGGGTGAAATTAAACTCTGCTGTTGCTCCTGTCTGTCCGCTATTCTGTATGGTATTTCCAAGATTAACGGCCAACCTGGATGCGCCAACCCAATTATACGTGCTTCTGTAGGCAAGATTTAAGGTTGTCCAATCCAGCAAAGGGAATAAGTTAGTTGGAACATTATAGGTAAAGTCTGCGCTCTGCGTATAGATGGTATTTCTCCCACCCTTGAAAAGATTTCGCATCACGGAGTCTCTTTTTTCTTTGGTATCCAGCCTGCCAAAAGGTTCATCTATCCTGGAATTGTTCACAGCTTTAAAATCAACATTCATGGATTTGGTAAGATCCCATCGCATGTTATAGTTCCTGTCTACCACAAAATACTTATCGTATGTTTCCGGTATCTTGAATTTTCCTCCACCAATATTTCTGGGTCTTATGGCGCCAAATTGTCTGCGGCTGTCCATGCGCATGCCGATCAGAGAAGGGGTTGGATTGAAATTTACATTTCTGATGAAATCAAGCCAGGGTGTTTTTGACTTGATCATTTTTTTGAAGGGTTCGATGTATTTGGGTTGGGCATTGAAGTTGTATCCGATGCCCCCCTGTGTTTTGCTCACTTCATTATTTTCTATCAATGGATTATGCTGAACAGTTTCTGTAAATGAGTAACTGAAATCAAAATTTGAGATGCTCCAAAGTCTGAGCTTTTTATCTGGATTTTGAGCAAAGCGAACATTTGTAAAATTGAAGGTTTTGATACCAGTAAAATCAACAGATTCATTCCGTATAGAGTCTCTCTTATCCTTAAATAGATTCAGCTTCTCTTTGAGCGTGATGTCTTTGTCGTAAGGATCATATTGTGGCGAGCTGATGATTTGAGATAGATTGGCAAAAAATGGAATTTCAAGTCCGAGCTTTTTGGGCAGTAATTTACCCAATTGCATGTTTGCCGAAAGATCGAATTGTTTTAAGTCGTCGCGATATCGATCGTTCACCCTTTGCTCAAGTTGTCCGAAGCCGATGGTATGGATATTGGCCGACATGGATATACTTCCGAGGTCTGATAACTGAAGATTCAACTGTCCTACTGCAGCCCAACCTCCTTTTTCGTCTAAACCGGAGAGTCTCAACTCATTGATCCATACTTCTACATTTACTTCCCTGCCGCCTGAAGCATCTTTAGGGTTTTCTACACCAACCAAGATGCCCTTGACCTCTCCGAGGTTTGGATTTCCTACAATCGAAAAATATTTACCGTTGATATTTTTGCGGTATACGGATGTTGTGTTGGATGTATTTAGATTTCTTTCATTCTTCAGTTTGATCAGTTCGAGCAGATCAAAATTCAATTCATTTTCTTCCGGCCAGATCACCTTTTCATCTGTTGTGCCGAAGGGTGTCATTTTCAGGGGATATTTGATCTCGTAGAAATTATTGATATAATCATTGCCAATCCTCACCACTGCATAGACTTCTCCATCCCTGAGTTTTGCATATTCCCTCAGACTCTCTGCATGGAAAAACATGGATACTCTTTTGTACTGTCTTAGATCATGGTTGAAACCCTTGAATACTGCTCTTGCATCGCCTTCACGGAGATTGATGAGGTTCATGCTGAGAGCCTGCTCATTCTGCAGGATGTTGATGCCACCGTTGCTTAGGGTTTGAACGCGTTCAATGCCTGGAGGTGTACGGTAGGGGATGGGATCGCGTCTGTCATTCTCCTCAATGTTGACTGCAGAAACATTGAATTTGGTTGCCCCATTGGTCAGATCAACAGCTTTATAATTACCTGCAGTATCCAGTTCATATGCAAATCTTCTCCAGTTGTTCCGCACCAATTCAATTTTGGCAAAACGAAGTACAACTGAGTCAGGAAAATCAGTGAGGAACATTCTAAAGAATCGTATGGATTTGAAGTCAGGAATTTCTCCCACCTTGCTTTGATAAGCTGTGATCGGAACCCGAAACTGATACCATAGCTGATCTTCTTTACTGCCATCGGCCAGTACAACACTTACTTTCTTTTTATCGGTAATGAAGTTTTGTCCAACCTGCATGATCGGATCACCGGATGGTTTAACATCAACTCTATATTGAAAGTATTCCTCAGCTTCATTGAGGGTATTGTCGCGATTAAGGTCCTCTCCGTCAGGATATAAAGTAAAGGCAGAAGCAAAGTCAGAACCGGCTTTTGCTACCGGAGAGTTTCCTTCCGGGCTATTGAAATTTTTATATCTGGTGAGAATGGAAGCGTTGGCTTTGTCGTAGCTCTCATCCCTGTAGTATTTGAAATTATCTGCAGAGGGATCTTTGCTGGCATCCTGATAGGCTTTAGAGTTCAATCCATATCGTGTTGCCAGTTCATTGAGGTAAGATGTTCTCAATTTGGTTTCTGCACTATCGTTGATCCCATCCAATCCAACATCCTGATAGGGTCTGTCGGCAGGATCATTGCTGAATCCTTGTGTTATTTGTATCGGGTTGATGGGCATCTTTCCCCAGTTCGAAGTGGTTGTTGCAGAAGGTATGGTTGGAGTTGGCAAACCATTTTCATAAAATCTTCTTGAATCCTTCAATATGTCTTCTGAAATATTTCCCAGGTTAAAGTACAAAGAGCCACCTGCCGGATTGGTGCCTTTGATGAAGGGGTCCAGTATCCAGAATTCAATGAATTCAATATTTGCTGTTTCAAAATCAGTTTGGTCAATTCCCCGCATGATACCGCCCCATCTTTTGTTTGGATTTTTCAACAAACCGGTGTTCTCAACATTTTGGGCGTCATAGTTATACGGACCTCTTTCCTTGGGATAATAAGCGAGGTCGAAAGTTACCAACTGGCTTTGTCCAAAATCAGGTGTTCTTCTTGGAAAGATCTCCTGTTGCCCTACACTTCTCACCCGCGGATCAGAAAGTTGAGCAGCATCACCCCGAAGCGGATTGTTTAAATTTCTTTTTTCCTGAAGGATAGGCTCGATGTTGTACCAGGCAAGTTTTGCTCTGTTCTTACCGTAGTCGATATTGTCAAAGGCACTTGCTTCGGGGAACATGATGTTTCCGAATCGATCAGTAGCACCGAATGGTGTGGAGGCAAGTGTCCATCCAACAATTGGGAAACGCAGATCGATGGAAGATTTTGTACCCTCAAAATCATCAAGGTAAATCAGCCCCTCTCCGCCCTTTCCAATCTGGGGAGCATGTCCGGGATTCATCTTTGCAGCCTCAGCAGAAAAATTAATGGTGGAAGCACTGGTTGCTTCGTAAAAAGGAAGTTTACTCAGCCATTTGTTGAGCCTTGGTAATTCACTGTTATAGTTCACATCAATACCCGTCATGGAGTTGCGTATCGGATCAGAGCCATATTCCATTTTGGTAAAGAAGGGTCTTTCGCTAAGCCTGACCATGGTACCTCCGATGGATAGTTTATCGTTGAACAGATAGTCCCATCGTGCACCCATATAGGTTCGTTGCTGAACACCAAATGTTGCGTTGTTTTCAAACTGAACATTAACGGGTAGACCAGAATTGACGATTGCATTGTTGATGATTCTGAGAGTCCCCGATAAGTAATCAATTGTATAGTCAACGTTTTCAATCAAGGTCTGCCCACCTGCTGTTACGGTAACGGACCCTTGTGGTATGTTGAAAGCATTCAGTGAAATTTCACCACTGGCTCCACCTGTCGATTTCGAGCTCCCTTTCATCACAAAACGATTCAGATTGGCATAGGTCTGCGCAATCGCTCTTATTGTATCGTACAGCGGGTAAAATAAATATTTATCCCTTAAGCTGGGGTCTGTTGTGAAAATCTGATCAAGGTCGTGACCAAAGGGCTCAAGCACCGGGAAAATTATACGACTCTGATAAGAGTTAACAGTATATCCTTCTACAAAATCAAATACTCCATCAGGTTGTGGATCATTCTGATTGTTGAGCCTGTCGAGATTCATCAAAGTCAACAGAGGAACTCCCGCCTGATCCCCTTCTGGAAT
Organism: Chitinophagia bacterium; assembly: GCA_046309555.1. GTDB lineage: Bacteria > Bacteroidota > Bacteroidia > Chitinophagales > Chitinophagaceae > Pollutibacter. The sequence continues at coordinate 3,370 of JBKCOY010000038.1, read as the reverse complement.
GTAGCGTTTTTCTCCGCCTCCTGGCTCTTGGTATAAAACATTGAATTGAAAGTCCTGACGCTCAAGCTGACCAGATCCAACGGGATATACATTTTTCATCATCAGGTCCCACATGGGCAATGATGTTCTCTGGGAAGTCGCTTTCAGCAGTTTCAGGAACAAAACCTTTTGTACTCCATTCGCAGTGTCAACCGGAACGTCTTGCGCAAATTCACCTACCTGATATACTTTTCCATTGAGCGTGTATTGATAGGCAACTCCCAACACTTCATCTGCTTGCAAAGAAACATTCAGCGAGATGAAGCCTAGCTGGCGATTGAAGTAGTATTGGGTGGTATCTAATTTTCTGGCAAATGTTTTTTCAAAGTCTCTCACCGGTTCAAGGCCGATACCCTTCAGATAATTTACGATTTGAGAGGGTGAGCGACTGGCGGGGTTACCCACGATTTTACCATAAAGGTCATTTGCTCCATTGGCAGGGAAAATAGCAGCAGGATTGGCATTGATTACCGGGGGCTTCTGATATGGATTGGATTCGCCAAGATCCATTAAACCAACCACATCTCTTGCATTGGTGGCGATGCCGGTTCGGTTGGTTACCCATACCTCCAAGCGCAACAATTGCACCTGTGAATTGATAACAGGCAAGTTTTTCATCGCCTTGTTGTAATCTTGCCGAAATTTTTGTGCCAGCAGGAAGTGCCTGTTCTCCTCATACTCATCTGCTTTGATTTCGAAAGGAGTGCTGCTGGATCCACCTTTGAAACCGGTAGATTGTCTTTGTGAACGCTGACTGGCAAAAACTGTTGATATCATCAGTTTGCCAAACTGCATTTGTGTTTTGACGCCAAAAAGTTGTTGAGCTCCCGGTATCAGTGTCCCCTTGGATGCAAATGAAGTATTACCCACTTCAATTTTTTTGAAAATATCATCAGCGCCACCTGTATAGTCAAGTTTCAATTGGTTTTCAAAATCAAAAGTTGACAGTGTATTGTAACTGATGGGAAATTTCATTTTGTCGCCTATGTTCCCCACTACGTTGAGGTTGGCTGCCATGTCAAAATCAAGACCTCCATTTCTTCTGGCCCTTTCGGGTAGGGTAGGGTTTTTGATGTTCTGTCCCTGATAACCTGCAGTTACATTAACCTCACCTTGTGGACGAATATCAATCTTTCCGGTGCCAAATAAGCGGTTGAACAGGTCTTCGCCCATCTTGAGTTTGGGTTTGAGAAGCTTTCTGTTCAGGAGGCTTGAGGTGTTGGCGCGTTTCTGGAAATAATCACGTTCAGCTTTTCTTGCTGTAATCCGCTGAAATTCTTCAAAAGTAAGGCTCGTGGGTTTGCGATAATATTTAGTGCCTATCTTTTCGTAGAGATAATATTGTTTTGTCTTTGGGTCATAGCTCACAGAATCTGTAAAGTTGGCGGGCTGTTTCAGATCGAACGGATTGGTTGTTTTTTGTGAAAGCCAATCTCCTCTTCTGTCTTGTATAGGAAAACGAAGTGTGTCTCCTTTTCCCTGGGTTTGAGTTTGGGAAAAAGAATTATCATGACTGAAAAGGATCAGTCCGATCATAAAGGTTATCGATAGTGATAACTTGTACAAGATGTTTTTTCTCTTTGTTGGGGTAGAGTTCTTCTCAAATAAGCTGAAGGGATTTTTTGATGAGGGATTCAAGACTGTTATCTTCAGGCGATTGTGTTCTGGTTTTTTTGAGGGCTGACTCTGCTGTGTTCCTGGGAATACCGAGGGCCATCAGAGCATTTAACGCGTCATTCTCTAAAGTATTGTGCGTGAAGCCCGTAGATGTGCTTTCGACACCTGCTTTTACCATTTTTTCCCTTAATTCCAATATGATTCTTTCGGCTGACTTCCTGCCAATTCCCTTGATCTTTTCCAGGGCTCCAGTATTTCCAGAGGCAATGGCAGAACGAAGCTCGGCTGGTTTCATGGAGGAAAGCATCATCCTGGCTGTACCGGCACCCACGCCATTGACACTGATCAGTTGCAGAAAAAGCTCTTTTTCCGACTTCTCTGCAAATCCAAAGAGCGTGTGGGCGTCTTCTTTGATCTGCAGGTGGGTGTGCAGGGTTCCTTTGTCCAGTGTTTGAATGGCTGAATAGGTATTCAGGCTAATCTGCACTTCATATCCAACTCCTTGAACGTCAATGTGCAAGTAAGAAGGAGTCTTGACAACAAACTGGCCTGTCAGCGATGCGATCATGGTATCGTAAAGGTAAGATTTTTTATCTTTAGACCTTAGACTTTAGACGCTAGATGTTAGATGGATTTTTCATCCACCCCCTTCAATTTGATGTCAAATGTCTAACGTCTAAGATCTAACGTCTAATGTCTAATGTCTAACGTCTAACGTCTAATTCATTAACTTTGCCCCTCATATGACGCCTAATAAAAAAATTACAGCAGCCATCACCGCAGTGGGTGGATATGTTCCGGAGGACAAGCTCACCAATGCAGATTTTGAAAGGATGGTAGATACCAATGATGAATGGATCAGGACCCGAACCGGCATTGAAGAGCGGCATATCCTCAGAGGTGAGGGTAAGGCTACTTCTGACCTGGTGGTACCAGCTGTGCAGGATCTCTGTAAGCGTCGCGGAATCGATCCGAACGAGATTGAGTGTCTCATTGTCGCTACCATTACTCCCGACATGTTTTTCCCAAGCACAGCCAATGTGGCATGCGATAAACTGGGCATTAAGAATGCATTTGGTTTTGACATGATGGCCGCTTGTTCCGGTTTCTTGTACGGACTCACCATGGGTACTTCGCTGATCGAAAGCGGCCGATACAAGAAAGTGGTTGTGGTAGGAGCTGATAAAATGAGTTCCATCACAGATTATACCGACAGAACCACCTGTATTCTGTTTGGTGATGGTGCGGGAGCAGTTTTACTGGAGCCCAATTACGAGGGATATGGAGTACAGGATAGCATTCTTAAAAGTGACGGCAGTGGTGGTAAGTACCTGAATATGAAGGGTGGGGGATCATTGAATCCTCCTTCTGAAAAAACATTGGCCAACAAATGGCATTATATGTTTCAGGATGGGCAACCGGTGTTCAAGTTTGCTGTTACGGGAATGGCGGATGTGAGTTATGAACTGATCCAAAGAAATAATCTCACAGCAGATGATATCGCATTCCTGGTTCCTCATCAGGCCAACAAACGCATCATTGATGCAACAGCCAGAAGGATGGGATTGTCTGATGAGAAAGTATTGATGAATATCCAGCGTTATGGCAACACTACAGCTGCAACCATTCCGCTTTGTTTGTGGGATTATCAGCATCTGATGAAGAAAGGAGACAATATCGTGTTGGCGGCATTTGGCGGCGGATTCACCTGGGG